>JAKDSA010000141.1 GCA_030457025.1 Brevibacterium sp.
GAGGAAGAACCTGCAGTTGAGGAAGCCGTGGCTGAAGAGCCACCGCCCGAGCCCTTGGAAGAGAACGTCGATACCGCTTCGTGGGCCGACGATAAGTACGGAGCGTTCGAAGAGGTCAACGAAGACGGTTCTGGCGATTCGATCATTTCGATCCCGCCCGCGGCGAGCGCCGGCCTTGTCATTGCGAGCAACAACGGCACCAGCAACTTCGTCATCGATGTACTCGACGAATCCAACCAGTCAACTGGTGACCTGCTCGTCAATGAGATCGGCTCATATGAGGGAACCACGGCCTTTGGAATCAACGCCTTCAGTGAAGCCTCAGCCCTGCAGGTGACGTCGGATGGAGATTGGACGATCACTCTTGCTCCGATCTCTGCGGCACCCGATCTCGAAGCAACGGGCTCGGGAGATGCTGCGTTCCTCTATACAGGATCAGCCGCTCAGCTGACAGCCACTCACGACGGTGACTCGAACTTCATCGTCTATGAGGATGCCGATTCTTTCTCGATGGGTCTGCTCATCAATGAGATCGGAACATATGAAGGAACAGTTCCGCTCTCCGAAGGCCCGTCGCTCATCACCGTCAACGCGGAGGGCACGTGGACTCTGACGACTGGGTAAACTACACCTGAAGCAGCTCTGGCCGCCGAGCTTGGTTGGAGACCACGCTTGGCAGCCGCTGTGACAGAAACCGCTTTGCCCGATTCCGAATACGAGCTGAGCTCGGTCGCATTTCTTAAGGAGAAATTGCAATGTCCTCTCACCGACAACGTGGTCGGAACCCTCATCCCCTCGTAGTGCGCACCGAACACTTCCTGGCCGCTCGGCGCCTGTACCGAGCGGAAGTCAAAGAGATGTTTAACCAGATTCGCGGGCGTCCTGACGTCGTGGAACGGCTACCTCACCTCCTTGCATACGCCATGCATCAGCCCGAGTTCTTGCCCACCCTTCAACTTGCTGACAGTATGATGGATCGTGCCTTCCAGAAGGTTCTCTACCGCGGACTCAGCTTCTATGTACGCGACTCTCCCTGGCAGGATCAAGTCGATTTCGTCGCACACAGGCTATTACCAGCGAAAGCAAACATGCCTGTCCCGACTCGACGAATACTCGCCGAGGCAAAGCGACTCGACTCGGCAGCCGACCGCTCGAGGGCTCAACATCGGGTCGTTCAAAGAGCACGGCTGACACAGAGTGCCCGTCCGTTTCAATTGGCATTTCTCAATGATGTCGGCTGGACAGCAGCGACAACTTGGCTCAAACGGCAGCCGTATGCGGTGTCACAGCGCAGACAGGACAGTGGCGAGCCTCGCCGCGCACGGCTTTCTACAGAGGAGATCAAGGCGCTCAAATTGCCTAGGCTGAATCTCAAATCTAGAACGGCTGCCTCCAAGACAAAGCCGACGACGCAGGAGGAGTCTGCCAGTTCGACAATCCACCGATCAACGTCAACAGTGCGCCCCGGAGCCGGAGCCTTGGTGGTCTTCGATGAAGACCTCTTCATCAAGCTCGCAGCCAGCCTGAAGCAACCTCAAATTCGCATCGTCAATGCCGATACCTATTTCCTTGCCGAGTCCCTCAGCATCCACGAACGTTGGCTCTTAGCATTCCCTACAGCGACAAGAGTCACCTCGTCCCTCGTAGTCGACGAGGCAGAGGTGCTGATCCGCGAAAAGGGCCTTGTCGTTAATCTTTGGTATCGATCACAAATAGTAGACCGCGTAAATCTGCAGTTGCCTCCGCGTCGTCACAATATTTCTTTGAGTACCAAGAACCAGCGGGCCGTCAGCTTCCTGCTGCTCTATGTGTTCAGCAATAATCGTCGGCTGAAGAAGTCGACGACCGAGGGCGATCTGGAATTCGCGGCGGCCAGAACCAAAGCCCATTTCCGAATCTCGTCGATCTACAGGATCACAACTGCCACCACATTTGCAGAAATGGCAGCTCATGCAGGTTTCGCAGGGGCTTCACGATCGGTCGACCTGCCACAGCACGAGGTCCGGGGATATCTGCGAATGCGAAATGGGGAAGTACATCGGGTTCGACCGCATCGAAAGGGTGGGTGACGGCGAGCGAACCGAGGACTTCAGCGAATCTCGTCATTTCGGTACGACACGGATCTCAGCCAGCACATCGGGCCAAAGCACATTGACTCTTCCCACGACTTGCACCCGTGTACTCCCGTCGTCTCCCCCATCCGCCACCTCAATCGCGGCACCTGGCCGCACTCCCACCTTCGCGAGGTGGGACAGGACTGTGGGGTCAGCGTCGGAGACCCGCAGGACTTCATAGGACCCAGGCCCCGCCTCGGCGAGGAGGATCGAGGAGTCATGGGACTCGACGTGCCCATCGGGGCCGGGGATCGGGTCGCCGTGGGGATCGGAATCGGGGTGGCCGAGGAACGCGTCGATGCGGTCGACGAGCAGATCCGAGGCCGCATGCTCGAGGATCTCCGCCTCGTCGTGAACCTCGTCCCAGCCATAGCCCAAGGTTTCGACGAGGAAGGTTTCGAGCAGCCGGTGCCGGCGCACCATCGATAGGGCAATCGTCGCGCCGTGCGTGGTCAGGACCGGTGGACGGTAGGGCACGCGGACGATGAGGCCGAGCTCGTCGAGACGTTTGAGCACCTCGGTGACATTGGCCTTCGTGGTGCCGAAGCGGTTCGCCAATTCGGTCGCGGTCATCGGTTCCCCGCCCCACTCCTGGGCCGACCAGATCGCTTTGAGATAGTCCTGGCTGACCTCGGACACTTCGCCTGCACGCATGCAGTCAGCGTAGCCGATGAGATCTACGCAGGTCTTCGTCTAAGGTCGAGGGTGACAATCGATCGGTCCCAGCGGAGCAGACGACAATGACCATGCACCTCGGCCGCACCATCACCACCGGCGTGATCACCGCCGTCATGCTCATCGGCTTCGTCGCGGCCATGAACGCCGGCCAACCTCTACGACCTGAGGACACTGCCGATCCCTCGAGCGCGCCCGGTCTGGCCTTCGCCCTCCTCGCACTCTTCTCCCTGCTCTCCGTCGCTGTCTCGTTCGGGCGCTGGTCCTCGGCACACGACCGCCAGCTGCGCGAAGGGTCGGGCCCGACCTTCCACACCGTACTCAAGGAGTATTCACTGACCGGCATCCTGCTGGTGGGAGTGGTCCAGGGCGCCTGTCTGTCCCTGGCGATGCTGATCTGTCGCGGCTTCGCCGTCGACACCGGCGCCCCGGGCACCATGTGGGCAGAATTCTTCTCCACCCCGCTGCCGGTCCTCGCGGTCTTCGCCGCGGCCTGGGCGAGTACGAACATCGGGCTTGCCTACCTGTCCTTGATGATGTTCGTCCGCAAGATCGTCGTTCTCTCGATCATCGGCCTCCTCCTCTTCGTCGCCCTCGGCTGCGGCATCATGGTGGCGTTCGGATGGCTGGAATCGGCAGATCCCGTCGTAGGCTTCCTCGTCGCCGTCGTCGTCGCGCTGGTGACGATTCCAGCACTGATCGGAACACGGACGCTGGCGCTGGCCACCGGCCGGGCATGAGCGCGACACAGATCTGAAACACACGTTCGCCTCATGTGCCGAAGCGAAATGAAAGAATCACAGCATGAGGTTCAGGACGCACAAGTTGAGCACGACCCTGGTCTACGCAGTCACGCTGGCTCTTTTCATGCTGTTCATCTTCTTCCTGACGAACGCCGGGATCGACCCCCGGGCCGGCCGCATCGGCGATTTCGACCCCAAAGGCGCCGCGACTGCATGCTTCGGCCTGCTCGGCCTCTACCACTCCATCGCGATCATCTTCTTCAACGACGATGACTCGCCGAAGAAAACCGATGCGGCCACCGATGCCCACATTCCCCGGGCCCCCCATTCGTATACCGGCTTCGTCCGACAGGCCTGGTACAAGGTGCTCTCCGTGGGACCGATCTTCGCAGTCTTCTGCACCGCCTCGGTGTTCATCTGGCATTCGTTCGCCGAATATCCGGGCATTCCGGGAACGGTATGGGGCGATTACCCCCTTTCGCCGCTGCCGGCTCTCTCCCTCTTCCTCCTGTGCTGGGCTGCGACCAACATCGGTCTCACGTTCGCCTCCATCGCCGAAGCATTCAACCGCGATCGCACCGGGCTCTTCATCGCAGCGATGATCGTCATGTTCATCGTCGGCCTCGGCATCACTGTCGGCTTCATCTTGCTCCCGAATCAGCCGACCGGTTCTGCACTGACCGTGGCCGTCATCGCTGTGCCGTTGAGTCTGATCGCCGTCGTCGGTGCCCGCGCGTGGGCCATCGCCCGGGTGGCCCACTACGATGCGAACCATCCCAGGCTGAGTGCTCGGGAACGACGGCGTTCGGCACGGTTCGGCCACCATCCTCAGCCGCGGCCCCGCCTCGAGGGGCCACCGCACGACATGCTCCGCCATGGCGAGAAGCTGCTCTTCCACTTCTACGGCCACCGATCGGCCGAGCCGCAGATGCTCATTGCCACGGATCAGAGATTCGTCCGGGCCTCGGTCCTCGGATCCGGCCGAACCTTCGTCCTCGACCAGGCCAGCCCCGAACAGCTGGCAGGGGCCTCCTCGCAACGCGTGGGACACGATCTCATGACCATTGCCCACCTCCGTGACCGTCGGGACATGCGCGTCATCGGTGGCGATCCCGAACAGTCCCGGACCTTCGCCGAGGCGGTCACTTTCCTTGCGCGCACGGGACAGGTTCGCCGCTGACGTTCGCCGTCGCTCGGCCCTGAGCGATACAGATCTGGAACAACCTTGCCGCCCCTGCAACGATCACAGCTGTAAGACTTCAGAGTATGAGGAAGAGAACAGACAAATTCTTCGCGACAGTCGTCTGCGGCGTCGTATTCACTGTCATCGCGCTGATCGTCTTCTCCACTTTCAATGCCGGCATCGATCCTCGACTGAATTCCCGTGGGGACGTCAATCCCTCGTATGCGGCGATGGTGGGCTTCGGATTCCTCGGCTTCTTCCATGCCGTTGCGATCATCTTCTTCAGCGACGATGACGCAGCAGCCGCGGATGGCCGCCGCCCCGCGCGCCGGATCCCCGATTCGTTCACCGGCTTCATCAGGCAGGATGGGCACACGGTGTTCTCCGTGGGCCCGATCTTCGCAGCCTTCTGCACAGCCTCGGTGTTCATCTGGCACGCAATCGCCACAGACCCGGGTGCGCCGGGAACAGTCTGGGGCGACTACACGACTTCTCTTCTGCCAGCGCTCGTTCTTTTCCTCTCTTGTTGGACCACCATCAATATCGGGTTCACGCTCGCTTCCTGCGCCGAGGCGTTCCATCGCGACCGATCCGGGCTCTTCGCCACGTTCCTCGTCGCCATGTTCGTCCTCGCTCTCGGACTCACTGCTGGTTTCCTGTCGTTGCCGGCGCAGCCGACCGGTGGCGCACTGATCGTCAGTGTCATCGCCTTCCCGCTCAGCCTGCTCGCCATGGCCAGGGCCCGCTCGTGGGCCATCACTCGAGTCGCAGGCTGGGACGCGATCCATCCCCGGTC
>JAKDSA010000056.1 GCA_030457025.1 Brevibacterium sp.
ATGCGTCATTACGAGCTCATGCTCATTCTTGACAACGAAACCGAAGAGCGGACGTTGGCTGACACCGTGGACAACCTGATCAAGGTTATTCCGGCTGAAAACGGAACCGTCGACAACGTGGACATCTGGGGACGCCGGCGCTTCGCCTACGACATCCAGAAGAAGTCCGAAGGCTTCTACGTCGTGGTTGATTTCCACGCGGAGCCTGCAACGACCAAGGAACTCGATCGCCAGCTCGGACTCAACGAGTCCGTCCTGCGCACCAAGATCCTCCGCCCAGACGCCAAGTAATAGCGTCAAGCACCTCGTTTCAAGGAGCAGTCAATGGCAGGCGAAACAGTCATCACGGTTGTCGGGAACCTGACAAGTGATCCCGAACTGCGCTTCACACCCAATGGTGCTGCGGTCGCAAACTTCACCGTGGCCTCGACGCCGCGTATGTTCGACCGTCAGTCCAACGAGTTCAAGGACGGGGAAACCCTGTTCCTTCGCTGCTCGGTGTGGCGTGAGATGGGCGAAAACGTAGCCGAATCCTTGCAGCGTGGTACTCGGGTCGTCGTTCAGGGCCGCCTCAAGTCGCGGACCTTCGAAACCAAAGAGGGCGAAAAGCGCACCGTCATGGAATTGGACGTCGACGAAGTCGGCCCCAGCCTGCGACGCGCCACCGCTCAGGTGACGAAGAACAACCCCAGCGGAGGCGGATTCTCCGGCGGCGGTAACTTCGGCGGACAGCAGCAGGGCGGAGGCCCCCAGCAGGGTGGCTTCGGTCAGCAGCAGTCCTCGGGCTGGGGCAACAACCCGCAGCAGGGCGGCCCTCCACAGGGAAGCCAGCAGGGTGGTCAGCGCCAGGGTGGTTACGGCCAGGGGAACAACGCACCGTCGAATGACCCGTGGGCATCATCGAGTCCACAGGGCGGCAACGGCGGCTGGGGCAACCCCGGCGCCGATGAACCACCGTTCTAAACACGTTCAAGACATTTCGTAAATCAGGAGATACTCATGGCCAAGCCAGAGATCCGGAAGCCTATCAAGAAGAAGGCTAATCCGCTCAAGAAGGGCGAAGCGGCGAAGATCCACTACAAGGACACCGCTACGCTCCGTAAGTTCATTTCCGACCGCGGCAAGATCCGTGCTCGTCGCGTCACCGGCGTGACCGTGCAGGAACAGCGCATCATCGCAAAGGCCGTCAAAAACGCCCGCGAGATGGCACTTCTGCCCTACTCGAGCACTGCTCGCTGATCGGAGGGAGAGAACATGCCTAATCGCAAAGTTATTCTGAACCAGGAAGTTGATGGTCTGGGAGCCGCCGGCGACATCGTCGAGGTTCGTCCCGGATACGCACGCAACCTGCTGCTGCCCCGTGGCTGGGCATCCGCATGGTCCGCGGGCGCGGAGAAGCATGTCCTTGCTCTCCGCAAGGCTCGTCAGGCCAAGCAGATCGCCAACCACGATGACGCAGTCAAGGTCAAGACTCAGCTGGAATCCTCCAGCGCTCGCATCGAGCTCAAGGCTGGTAAGAACGGCCGCCTCTTCGGCGCCGTGACCCCGGCTCTTGTCGCCGAAGCGCTGCACAACGCGACCGGACACGACTTCGATCGTCGTCAGGTTGCACTGCCTGCACACGTCAAGACCCCCGGCAGCTACACCGCGACCGTGCGCATCAACGACGAGATCACCGCGAACGCCAAGTTCGAGGTCGTCGGCAAGGCCTGATCGTTCTCGTCAGACCCCTCGCGGACCGATCCTGCGGGACTCGTCAACGAGGTGGTCGCCGAGAGCACAGCTTAACGTCGAGGGAGCACGGTATAACGTGTCCCCTCGACGTTTTTGTGTTCCCTCGAACATGTGTGCTTGGCTTTGTGCGCTCGAATGTATGTGCTTGACGCGTGTTCCTCTGGCGTGTGGCGCCGAGGCGGCTGGACTGGTGCGCTGTCAGTACAGGATTCGTTCGGGCGGCGGGAACTCTGAGTACACGTGTTCTCCATCGGTCGGAGCCAATTCGAGATAGCTGGGGATGTCATCGTCGATGAACAGCAGCAGCATGCACTTTTCGACGGCCGCGTCGAGGATGATTCGGCTGGAGTAGTCTCCGAGCCCACCCGTGTCGTCCCTGTCCCCGTCATCGATGCGAGACATCGGCTTCATCCCGATCGACGGGCAGTATTCGCAGTCGCAGGGGTTGGTCACGACCACCTCGGCGAGGTGGGTTTCCCACGTCAGACGCTGTTGGGGCGTGATCGGAGTCGGTCGGTCCCAGCCTTGCCTCTGGTCGTCGGTGAATCCGGCATAGTCCTGCTCATCGGGCGAGGTTCCAGCGTTGCGGATCATTGCCAGCGCGACCTCCTTCTCCCGTGGAGTCAGCGGCCAGTACATGGCGTCAGGATACCAAGAGTGGCACTGAGGCGCCTCAGCGCTGGCCGTAGTGCCTTCGGACGAAGAACAGGCCGATGAGGGAGAGCACGGCGACTCCCATGTAGTACACGCTCGGCGAATTCAGCGAACCCGTGATGTCGAGGAGCCACGTGAGGACCAGCGGGGCGATGCCGCCGAGCAGCGTCACACCGATGTTATAGGCCGTGGACAACCCGGTTCCTCTGATCTGGGCGGGGAAGAGAACCGAGAGCATCCCCGGCAGCGGCGCGAAGTAGAAGGCCATGATCACGCCGAGGACGGCGATGACGAAGATGAACGCGGGAACGCTGCGCTGGGTGACGATGAGCTGGAACAGCGGCCACGCGAGCACCAGGGCGGCGATCGCCGCATAGGTCATGATCCGGGCCGGCCCGACACGGTCGGCGAGGCGTCCGACCAAGGGTGATCCGATCAGGCAGATCAGACCCGCGAGAATACCGCCGAGGTAGGCGGCAGTAGGTGAGATGCCCAGGTTGGACATGGCGAAGGTGGGCATGAACAGGATCATGTACACGGAGATCGTGGCGACACCGACCGATGCGGAAGCCGCGAGGATGCGACCCCAGTGATTGGCGAAGAGTGTGCGCAGCGGCGACTTCGCCGGAGGCCTCGACGTGAACTCCTCGGTCTCGTCGAGCTTGGAGCGGATGTAGAGCCCGACAGGACCGACGAGGAGACCGATGAGGAACGGCACCCTCCACCCCCAGGAGTGAAGCGCCTCATCCGAGAGATAGGTGTTGAGAGCGAACCCGAAAGCCGACGCCAACGCCATGGACGCTCCCTGGCTGGCGATCTGCCACGAAGCGTAGTACATCTTCCGATGGGGTGCGGTCTCCACCAGGAAGGTGGTGGCCGTGCCGAACTCGCCGCCAGCAGAGAACCCCTGAAGCAGCCGGGACGCGAGGATGATGAGCGCACCCCAGATCCCGATCTGAGAATAGGTGGGAGCAATCGCCATGAGCAGGGTGCCCAGCATCATGAGGAACAGCGTGAGAGTCAGCGCGGGCTTGCGTCCGCGCCGGTCGGCAAACCTGCCCAGGACCAGGCCGCCGAGGGGACGGACCAGGTAGGAGATCGCGAACGTGGCGAAGGTGAGGATGAGGGAGAAGACCGGATCCCCCTCGGGGTAGAAGATCTCCGAGATGACGACGGCGAACGACGCGAAGACGATGATGTCGAACCATTCGAGTGCGGCACCGATCGAGCTGGAGATGACGGCCTTGCGTGCGGCGAGGAGACGCTCGGGGGTCGCCTCAAGCACGTGTTCCTGTTGCGGGTTAGTAGTCGAGGACATGGTGCCTACTCTCTTTCGGCGGCGCGGGCAGAGTTGGCACTGAGATCGGTGATGAGATTGCCGATGAACGATTCGCAGGCTGCGATCTGGTCGAGTTCGATGAACTCATCAGGTGCGTGGGCTTGAGCAATGTCGCCAGGGCCGCAGACCACAGTCGGAATACCCGCGTTGGAGAACAGTCCCGCTTCGGTGCCATAGGTCACCTTGTCATCACTGACCACTCCGCCCCACTGACCGGCCAGGGCAACGATGTCCGCATCAGCCGGAGTCTCGCAACCGGGGGCAGCGGCCTCAATGGTGAAGTCGACGCGGGCGCTCTCGTTGTCCGCGCGCATCATGCGTTCGAGGCGGGCCGCCTCGTCACGGAATCGTTCAACCAGGGCTTCGCGGTCCACGGAACCCAGCGACCGGAATTCGAACTGTACGCTCGCCTCGGCGGGGATCGTGTTGATGGCGATTCCGCCGCTGATCGTATTCGCCGTGACCGTGGTGAAGGGCACGACATAGTTCTCATCGAAGGGACCCTCGGTGCGGAACTCGGCGGCGACCGCATGGACGAAGGTGACGAACTCGGCGGCGTAGGCAATCGAATTCACACCCTCCGGAGTCAGCGAGGAGTGGGCGGCCACGCCGTGGAAGTCGACACGGAAGACGTTCATCGACTTGTGACCGCGCACGACTCGCATGCTCGAGGGCTCACCGACGACGCAGCCGCGTGGGGCCAGGCCCGCCTCGGTGATTGTGTCCACGAGGTCGATCGCACCCACACAGCCGACCTCTTCGTCATAGGAGAAGGCGAGGTGGATGGGTTCATTGAGCTTCGCGGCAGTCAGCTCAGGCAGTTTGGCGAGGATGACACCGATGAAGGACTTCATGTCCGCGCTGCCGCGGGCGTAGAGCTTGCCATCGCGGACCTGCGGGGTGAATGGATCGCTCGACCAGTCCTGACCGTCGACCGGCACGACATCGGTGTGCCCGGACAGGACGATTCCTCCAGTGGTGGAACCATCGGCGGCCGGCAGTGTGGCCAGCAGATTGGCCTTGGTGCCTTCGGCATTGGGCACCAGCTGAGATGCGATGCCTGCGGACTTGAGGCGGTCGACGACATGGTCGATGAGCGGGAGATTCGTGTCCCGGCTCGTGGTGTCGAAGGTGATGAGATCGGTGATCTCGGAAATGGTGGCCTCGGCCGGTTGCGTTGGCACGGCTGCTCCTGACTGTACGGGGGTGAACCGTCCGGTCAGCCTGAAGCGGAAACCTGGTCGGATCCCTCCCGTGCGGGACAGCGGTGACCAGACCCCGACACACTACGCCCGAACTGTTGATGAGATTGGGACATCTCGTCATGTGGGACTTGCCGACTGTGGGCAGGTGCGAAGTGAGATGCGGGTTGAGGGATGGCGTCAGCCTGAAGGGCGAGCGAGAATAAGCTGCGCCTCATTGTGAGCCGTGAGGCCGCTGTCTGTCATGACTGCAGTCATTTCGGCGAACATCTGGTCTCGTTCCGCCGGCTCCATGGTCAACTGCGCTGAGTGGGTGAAGACCATCGACAGCCACGAGTCTCGGGAGTAGATCAATGATTCCTCGAATGTCAGCTCTTCGGCGTCGAACCCATTGGTCTTGAGATCACCCAACACAGGATGTTCCTCATCTGCGTGCTCAGACGATGGTGTGGGAGGTGGTGAGAATCTCTTCACTATCGGAGCCAGGGCGCTGCCTGTCTCTCCGGTTGCCTGGATGTCGTTCCAGGCCAGGGCCAGGATCCCTCGCGGATTGAGAGCTTGCGCGATCTGTGGAAGGGCGAGGGCTGGGTCGACCCAATGGAAGGATTGGCCGAAGGTGATGATGTCGAAAGTGCGTCCAGCGGGATCCCAGTTCTCAAAAGTCGAGTCCTCGACGATGAGACCCTTTCCCCTGGCGATAGCTGCCATCTGCGAGTCGGGCTCAACGGCGAGAACCTTGCAGCCCGTCTCCCGCAACTGGGCAGCCAAGATCCCGGTGCCGGCACCGACATCGAGCACCCGGGGCCCGTCGGGAGTCGATGAGTCGAGGATCTTCCGCACTAGGGTCTCAGGATATTTCGGGCGGAACTTGTCGTAGTTCTGAGCAGCCTGACCGAAGGATTCTGCCCGCTGGCGCTGTTCGTAATATGCCATGACGTGAGCCTAGCGGGGCATAGCTCGAATTGGAGGGAGAAGATCGTTGATTCGAACGTGCGAAATCGACGTTCCGTTACCTGCGAATCGCCGCGGATCGCTGCGAATCGCCTGGGATCGCTGCACATCCCTACGAACCAGCGGGCGGACCCGTCGAGCTGTCTGAGACAGCTGCCGGGTACGTGACACTTCTATCGCTGTCGACGACGGCTCCGGCGCTGAGCTCGGCGGCGCTCACTTGGTTCTTGCCCATGATGTGCGTGACCGGAAAGTCGTGAGCCAGCAGGGTATCGGCGATGATGCGCCGGTGGCAGCGCCACCACACGGCTTCCGAGCACATGAGCACACAGCGACTCTTCGCACCCCAGGTGAGCAGCGTGTCGAAGTCTGTCCGGAACTCCTCTGTCAGGGCGTGATCGGCATAGTTGTGGAAGCTGCGGTTCTTCCACCACCCGTTGACCTCGAAATCGATCTCGTGGTTCACGGGGCGTCTGCCGGTCAGCCCTTCGAGCCGCCGCAGCTCGATGCCTGACTCGGCCAGTTCGTCGACGAGAGTATCCGCATTGAACTGCGGATTCTTGTTCGACCCGGGCAGTTTGCGGACATCAACGACCACTTCGGCGGCATTCTCCACCAGGAGGTCGGTGAACTCCTCGAGCGAATGGTTCGAATGACCGATGGTGAGGAACTGAGAGGTGCTCACTGGGCGCTGATCCGATGGAGTGCGTCACCCTTGTGGGCGGCGATGTGATCGGTCTTGTCACTCTTGATCTCGTACTGAGGCTCGTCCTTCGACGCCCGACGGTTGTGGCCCTTGTACTCGAAATCCGAAGTGTGGACCTTCGTGATCGTGCCCGAGACCTCGCCGGCCTCCGAGTTCCATCCCACGTGATCGCCGACAGAGAAGCTCTCCGCCATGTCATCCTCCTCAGAATCGTCGAATCTTCCTCTCTCAATACAAACATGTGGGGAGCAAGGGTGACAGTGCGCTGGAAGCGGGCTCGCCACAGGTTCTCAGCCTCGGCACAGCCTGCCGATGCGCATCTCGGGCGGGGACTTCGCTAAAGTCGATGACCTAGGGGGTAACGATGTCGATCGAAAAAGCACCATCTGTGCCGCGCTTCGGCGGTCCGAGCGAGCTGACGCCGGAGGACCAGGAGCGGGCGCGGGGTCTGCGCAAAATGCGGACGCTGGCACTGTCGCTGCTCATCCTCGCCACCCTCATCTTCCTCTCGACCCACATCTTCACCGACAACACAGGGATCTGGGGATTCGTCTCGCGCGCCTCGGAGGCCGCGATGATCGGCGCAATCGCTGACTGGTTCGCCGTCACCGCGCTCTTTCGCCACCCGCTGGGTCTGCACATCCCTCACACGGCGATCATTCCGCGCAAGAAGGACACCCTGGGCGCGAGCATGTCCGCGTTTGTCGCCGCGAACTTCCTTCACGCCGAGGCGGTGTCGACGAAGATCCGATCTGCTCAGGTGTCCCGCCGTGCCGGTGAATGGCTGAGCAGGTCCGATAACCGCGACCTCGTCGTCGACCGTGCCGCTGGTGGGCTCGAATACGTGCTGGCCCGCATCAACGACGAATCCGTCGTAGCACTGACGAGGAACGTCATCATTCCGCGCTTGGTTGCGACCCGCAAGACCCCGGTGCTGGCACAGCTGCTGCGCCAGATCGTCCTCGACGGGGCGCACCACAAGCTCGTCGACCTCATCGTCGCCGAGGCGTACTCGTGGTTGAGCGACAATCCGCAGGTCATCGATGAGATCGTTCACAACCGGGCCCCATCGTGGGTTCCCGACTTCGTCAATGAGCAGCTGTCCAACCGTCTGCAGCGAGAGGTCCTCGGCTGGGTCGCTGACGTCCGCGACAACGAATACCACAAGGCACGTCAGGCCCTCGACGCCTGGCTCGTCGACCTCTCCGATGACCTCAACGCGGAGACTCCGCTGTCGGAGAAGGCAGAGGTCATCCTCAATGATCTGCTCAGCCAGTCGGGGGTCGTCGACTCCGTGCTCGAGATCTGGACCAGCCTCAAGCAGCTCCTGCGCCAAGCCATTATCGACCCGGACGGTGAGGTGCGCGGTCGCATCTCAGAACTCATCGGAGAATTCGCGCAGAGACTGCAGAACGACTCGGACTTCGCCGCCACGATCGATGACCGGATCGCCACGACGGCCGGGGACCTGGCTGAGAGCTTCGGCCCCGAGATCGCCAGCGTCATCTCCGACACGATCGAACGCTGGGATGCCAAGGAAGCCTCTGAGCGGATCGAACTCTACGTCGGCAAGGACTTGCAGTACATCCGCATCAACGGAACGGTGATCGGCGCCCTGGTTGGCCTCGTCATCCACACGATCATCGTGCTTCTGCCCTGACGATCGCACCATCATGGCAGGCGATCGATCGGCGAGGATGTCGCACAGAGTGCTCTCGAAGATGCGGCTGAGTTCGGCGGGACTCTCCATCTCTTCGGGGCTCTTGGACATCATTGCCGACCACTCTTTGTCGTAGTCAATGAGCTTCTGGGTCACCCTCTCAGAGCTCCGGCTCGCCCTCTTCCTGGTGGATGAGCTGAATCAGGTTGCCGACGGTGTCGTCGAGGACCGCCGTGGTGACCGGGCCCATCGTCGTGGGTTCCTGAGTGAAGGTGACACCGAGTTTGGACAGGCGATCGTACTCAGCCTGGACGTCCTCAACGGCGAATTGGTTGATGGGAATGCCATCAGCGGCCAGCGCCTTCGTATAGGCATCGGCGGCAGGGTGGCCCTTCGGTTCGAGGACGACTTCGACGCCGTTGGGTTCCTCTGGGGAGACCACCGTCAGCCAGCGGAATTCGTCTCCGACCGGCACGTCGACCTTCGGGATGAAGCCGAGCCTGTCCGTGTAGAACTTCAGTGCGCGAGCCTGATCGTCGACCGGAATGCTGATCCACTGTGCCTTCATGTTTTCTCCTCAGTCTCAGTTGTGTGTTCAGCCGCAGTCGTCTGCGGTTTCATCCACCGATGGAGCATTGACCGCAGCGGCACCGGGTCGATGCGATGGAACTTGTATCTGCCTTCTCGTCGTGAGCGGATGAGCCCGGCAGACTCCAGCACCTCGAGGTGCTGAGACACCGCCTGTCGGGACATGCCCAGGTCATGCTTATTGCTCAGGCGTGAGCAGATTTCGAACAGCGTCTGATCGTCACGGTCGACCAGCTCATCGAGGATGGTGCGCCGAGTCGGGTCTGCAAGCGCCTTGAAGATATCCGCCACAGCCACACAATATGCAAGTCATTACTTGCGTGTCAAGGGCCTGGTCCATAACCTCCGTTCCGAATGTCGGGTTTTCCTCGCCGAGGTGGTGGGAGGACTTCATGGTCACGCAAGGCTGATTGGGAAAACATGGAGACATGACAGACACACAGCTTCCCGCGATCATCACATCAGCGAACGTGACCAAGCACTACAACCAGACCTATGCGCTCGCCGGAGTCGATCTCACCATCGGCCTCGGCGAATCATTGGCCATCATGGGGCCATCCGGGTCCGGAAAGACGACCCTCTTGCACTGCCTCGCCGGCATCATCCGCCCCGATGAGGGCGCTATCCGCCTCCTTCCCACCGACCGCAGCGCCCGCGCAGACGTCACCTCACTCAAAGAATCCGGGCGCACCGCACTGCGTCGCGAGGTCTTCGGGTTCGTGTTCCAGCAGGGACTGCTCCTGCCCGAACTCTCCGCTGTGGACAACGTGGCGCTCGCCGCGATGCTGGCGGGCATGAAGCGCCCGGACGCGAGCGAGCACGCCCGTGCATGGCTGCAGCGTCTGGGGCTGGCCGAGCACCTGCACAAACGCATCGGGCAGCTCTCCGGCGGACAGGCCCAGCGCGTGGCCATAGCCCGCGCCCAGGTCACCCAGCCCGTCGTCACCTTCGCCGACGAACCCACAGGTGCCCTGGACTCCACCACCTCCACCGAGGTGCTCTCCGAACTCCTCGCTTCGACCACCGGACGAGGATCGACCCTGGTCGTGGTCACCCACGATGAGACCGTGGCCGCCCGCTGCTCCCGCATCGTCCGGCTCGCCGATGGCCGGATCGTCTCGGACTCCGCGAACCAGGCCCAGCAGGCGCCGGCGCAGTTCGTCCAGAACACCGAGTTCGCACAGAACAACCGGTGATGCGGACCATGAATATTCTTCCCGTTGTACTGACCAAAGAATCCTTCACCTCAACCACCTCGAAGCTCGTCGCCATCGCGTTCTTCGCCTGCTCGACCCTCTTCCTCACCGTCGCCGGCGGAGCCTGGGCGTTCAACGACCGTCCCGAGGTCTCCGGATACGCCGAGGTGGGCGACCTCTATCGCATGCTCGCCATCCTGGCCACGGTCTTCCTCATCGTTCCCGCGATCAGCTTGGGAGTCGCCTCGGCGAAGTTGAGCGCCCGGCGCCAGGACGAACGTCTGTCCACCCTCTCCCTGCTGGGCGCGAAGCCTGGCACCGTCCGACTCCTCGCGGTCGCCGAGCCGTTCATCCCCGCAGCCGTCGGCATCCTCGCCGGAATTGCCGGCTACTTCCTGCTGGCCTACCCGCTCAGCTTCCTCGTCTTCACCGGTGAGCCGCTGGGATACTCCGCACTCCTGATGCCCTGGTGGCTGCTCGCCGCAGTCGTCCTCGGACTGCTCGTCGTCTGCCTGTTCGCAGCACTGCTCGGCCTGCGCAAAATCACGGTCTCGCCCCTGGGTGTGCGCACCAGGTCACTGGCACGGAAATTCCCCGTGGCTCGGGTCATCGCCGTCGTCGTGCTTGTGGCGGGCATGATCGGTGCCCTCGTCTTCTCCCTCGACCGGAACCAGCCGACGATGGTCTTCGTTGTCGCAAGCATCATCACGATCGGCATCGCACTCCTGCTCATCAACGTCATCGGCGTCCTCGTCATGCGCATCCACGGGTGGTTCAGTCACCGGATCGCCCGCGGGCCGACGGCAATGATCGCGGCGTCGATGATCGTCGATGCTCCCGCTCAGTACTGGCGGCGCGTGGCCGGTCTTGCGATGATCACCTTCATCGCGGTCGTCGGCGGGACCGGAACAGCGATGATGCGGGCGAATCAGGGAGATCTCACCGCCGAGGACAAGGCCATCATGGGCCCGTACCAGTACATGGCCGACGACATCTTCACCGGACTCATCCTCACCCTGGCCATCGCATTCGTCTTCATCGTGATCTCCGCGACGATCAACCAGGCCGCGGACATCCTCGATCGGGCATCGACCTATCGGGAACTGCACTCGGCGGGGATGACGCACACAATGATGCACCGGGTCACCGTCAATGCTGTCATGTCACCCATCGTCCTCGTCACCCTCGTGTCCCTGCTGCTGGGCGGAATTCTGGCCGCTCTCATGGCTTCGGCGAGTGACCTCGGCGATCCTCTGACCATCGCTGTCATTGCATCGGTGCTCGTCGGCGGCGTGGCGATGGTGTGGCTGGGACTGCAGTTCACCCGCCCGCTCGTACGACGGGTCACCGCAGTGACCGCCGCAGCGTAGAAAGGAGGCGCCATGTCCACCGCACTTCGCATCGTCCCTCTGGTCCTGGGGAGGAGGACGCTGACCTCGTCGAGTTCTCTGTTGGTGATGAGCGCCTTCTTCGCCTGCGCCACCCTGTTCCTCACCGTCGCGGCCGGAGCGTGGATGTTCTTCCAGGCCCCGGCCGGCCCGGATCCGGACATGGCGGGCATGGACTTCATGTACAGGTTCCTCGCGAGCTTCGCGACCATCCTGCTCGTGATCCCGGCGAGCACTCTGGCCTCCGCCTCGGCGACGCTGTCGGCACGTCGGCAGGATGAGCGCCTGTCCACAATGTCGCTGCTCGGGGCGCGGCGTTCGGCCGTCGTGACTCTCGCGGTGGCCGAACCGCTGATGCCCGCGATCTGCGGAATCGTCATCGGGGTCATCGGCTACCTGGGCCTGGCGTGGCCGGTGAGCCTCATTCACTTCAAGGGCCAGCCCATCGGATACGAGAACATGCTCATGCCCGCGTGGCTCGTGGCATCGGTGGTCGTGTTCCTCATCCTCGTGTGCATCGCCGCGGCGCTGATGGGCCTGCGCAAGGTCGCGATCTCACCGTTGGGTGTGCGCACCAAAGCTCTGGAACGGAAGTTCCCTGCGGTTCAAGTCGTTCTGGCGGCCATCGCGATTGTGCTCCTGCCGGTGGCCGTGACGCTGACACAGAGCGGAGGGCTCGGACTGGGCATCCTCCTCTCCGTCATCATCGCGATGTTCGTCCTCGGATTGCTTGTCGTCGACCTGGTCGGCGGGCTGCTGATCCGGTGGTTCGCTCACCTGAGCGGCAACCGGGCACAGACCCCACAGCGACTCATCGCGGCACGCCTGGTCTCCGACGAACCGAAACGGTTCTGGCGCCGAGTCTCCGGTCTGGCCATGACCGCTTTCGTCGCGGCCGTGGGCGGTTCGGGCATCTCCCTCATGCAGATCGGCCTTGATGCGGGTGACGAATCGGGTGCTCAGATGACGGACGCCGACCGGTTCCTGCTGCAGGACATCTTCACCGGAGTCATGCTGGTGATGGCGATCTCCATTCTCCTCATCGCCGTATCCGCCCTGATCAACCAGGTCGCAGACATCTACGACCGAGCCGACACCTTCCAAGACCTCTATGCCGCGGGAATGGATCCGGAGACCATGCACCGGGCGATGGTGAGAGCGGTTCTGGGCCCGGTGATCTGGGTGTCGCTGCTGGCCGGTGGGCTCGGACTGGTCCTGGTGCTGCCACTGGCCGGGGCCGCACTGGTGCTCAAACCGATCACCTTCCTCACGATTCTCGCGTCAGTGGTCATCGGTATTCTCATCATCAGATCGGGACTGCAGCTGGGCAAACCGATCCTCATGTCCGTGGCGATGGCAGGTCGTTCACGGGAGTGAGGGCGGATTTCTGAGTATGCCGGAATGAGCTTGTGCTCACACCGGTTTATCCCCGCCGAGGTGGGTCTGCGGGTTCTCGATCCAGGTACAGTTGGAGGGCGCTGACAGCGGGAATCCGCCGACGAGGTTCGAGGAAGAGGAAGACGATTGAGCAACAATCAGGGGTATGACGGGCTGAGAACCCCGCCGCAGGATGTCGAGGCGGAGCAGAGCGTCCTCGGTGCGATGCTCCTGTCGAAGGACGCGATCGCCGACTGCGTCGAGTCGATGGCCGGCGACGACTTCTACAAGCCCGCTCACGAGACCATCTACGAGGCCGTCCTCGACCTGTATTCGCGCGGTGAACCCGCAGACTCCGTGACGGTGGCGAACTACCTGACGAAGACTGGTGATCTCTCCCGAGTCGGTGGCGCGGCCTACCTGCACACGCTGATCTCTTCCGTCCCGACGGCTGCGAACGCCGGCTACTACGCTGCGATCGTGCGCGAACAGGCGGTGCTGCGTCGCCTCGTCGAGGCCGGCACCCGCATCGTGCAGATGGGCTACGACGCCGAAGGCGACACCGATGAGGTCGTCAACTCGGCTCAGGCGGAGATCTACCAGGTCACCGAGCGACACACCACCGAGGACTATCTGATCCTCGCCGACATCCTCGGCGATGTCGCTCAGGAGATCGAACGCAATGGCGACACCGATGGTATGACCGCCGGTGTGCCGACCGGTTTCACCGAATTCGACCAGCTCACCAACGGTTTCCACCCGGGCACGATGATTGTCATCGCGGCTCGTCCGGGTGTCGGCAAGTCCACTCTGGCGCTGGACTTCATGCGCTCGGCGGCGATTCACAACGGCCAGGCCGCAGTGTTCTTCTCCTTGGAGATGGGCAAGAACGAACTCGTCATGCGTCTGCTGTCCGCGGAGTCGGAGATCCCCCTGCAGAATCTTCGCCGAGGTGAGCTGAGTCCTCACGATTGGACGACGTTGGCCGCGACGGAATCCCGCATCAACGATGCCCCGCTGTTCGTCGACGATTCGCCGAACATGGCGCTGACCGAGATCCGCGCGAAGTGCCGACGTCTCAAGCAGCAGCACGATCTCAAGATGGTCTGCGTCGACTATCTGCAGCTGATGAGCTCGGGCAAAAGGGTCGAGTCGCGGCAGCAGGAGGTCTCTGAGTTCTCCCGTTCGCTCAAGCTTTTGGCGAAGGAACTCGAGATCCCGGTCATTGCGCTCTCGCAGCTCAACCGCGGCAGTGAGCAGAGGACTGACAAGCGACCGATGATCTCGGATCTGCGTGAGTCCGGTTCGATCGAGCAGGACGCCGATATGGTGCTGCTCATCCATCGTGACGACATGTACGACAAGGAGCACGAACGCGCCGGCGAGGCCGACATCATCGTCGCCAAGCACCGTGCCGGTCCGACCGCAGACATCTCCGTGGCCTTCCAGGGTGCGAAGTCGCGGTTCGTCAACATGCCGCAGTAGGCGTATGCCTGTAGAGATGCCTTCTACTTTGTACAAACGCTTCGATACATTGGTTACGTCAAAATTGCGATTTTTGCTTGACTGAGCACAGCGTGTCGTGTATTGACCAAACTCGGGCATATATGGTCGACTAGTGACCAAGGTCACTCTTCCCCGCAACGTGCGCTTGACCTTTGATAGCGAGTGGGGAGTTCAGTGCTTTTACGAGATCGATCATTCTCATGACGAAGACCGCAGGGTGGACGTTCAAAGTCGATGGCACCATCTGTAAGTGGCAGTGGTCTAATGGTGGCCCCGACATTACTTGTCTCCAACCAGTACGAAGACCCGCTTCCACGGAATACTCGAGCCATGTACCCGTACATGCGTATTCAATGACGATGAAACGGGTCTTACCACTCGAATCTGGGCTGGAGTTTGAGCTTGCATTGTGGCTTGACCGCAAGTCAGACATTGACTGCCTAGTGCCGCAACCATTCCGAATTAATTGGAGCGAAGGGGTGCATCACATTCCTGATCTTCTGGACCGCGACCTCGATGGCACAGTCACAATTTGGGACGCTCGTCCTACGGAGCGTCAGGATTCAGAGTTTCTGTCGCGGGCGGCCTCAACGGAGACAGCCTGCAAATCAGTCGGCTGGAATTACAATGTATTCGACGGGTTGACGCGCTCTGAATCGCAGAATCTGCGTTGGGTCTCTGGCTATCGCAGAGCGCCTGAATGGATTGGTGCAGCACGGAACTCGATGGCACAGCTCCTGATCGACGGTGGGTCTATCGGCGATGTGTTGGAATCCGACGACCAGGGTGGGCACATGACCGCCGCACTGTGGCACCTGATTTGGGCAGGGGACGTGTCCATCGATTTCAAACGTCCCTGGTCCAAGAAAACGCAGATCCGTTGGAACGGAACCTCGAAGTGAGTACCCGTACGGAGCTGTTCGAAGGTGCGCTGATACTTACCGATAAGGGACCGCGAATTGTCGTTGGAATGACCCCCCTGACATATGTTACCCGTGGCATCGACGGTGGCATCGAAGAGATCGATTGGCGCGAAGTAGAATCGGCCCGCGAAATCCTTGAAGGTCGGATCGAAGCTGTCAGCTATTCGGTCACCGCAGCCTGGGAAGGTCTGAGTACTGCAGGTAAAGAGCAGGCACTTGATCGGCAAGAAGTGGTGCTCGAAATTCTCACCGGCTATGCGCGAGGACATGCAGCGTTAGCCCGTGAAGGAGAACCATTCTGGCCCTTCAACCCGAAGGACCAGCACTCATTGAGATTCCGACTGGCACAGATGTCGAAACGCCTCGAACAGGGATACTCCGTAGACCGAGCACGCCACCGAGAAAACGAGAACTCTCCTGCTCGCTCAAAACGACGCCTCGGCCCAAGCTCTCCCAACACATTGCGCAACTGGTGTACCGCTTACACCAGGAGTGTAAATGGAGGCGTATTTGCTCTGATCGACGGGCGCCGTAATCGACAGCAGTCACTTTATGAGTCTCTCGAACCTGAAATCCGCCGGATCGCTGACGAGCAAGTTTCGCGGTTAGATGGAAGCACGTCTGACTTGAACATCGACGAGTTGTACCGCAGGACGATCCTTGCACTCCGCAGCGAGGGGCTTACAGACTTGGGAGTCCCAGAGAAGACCGTGCGCTCCTATTTGAGTCACTTGAAGAAGAGGGCGGGACGCACGACGCGGTCACAACGGACGAATCATCTCAGAGGATCGTCGTCATTGACGTCGTTTCCGGCTTTAAGGCCGGGACAGGTAGTGGCTATTGATGTCACCCGGGCCGATAACCTGGTGTGGGATCAATGGAGCCAGAAAGTCATATCAGTTGAGATCATCACAGCACTTGATGTCGCCAGTAGGGTGGTGCTCGGAGTTCGAGTGGTACCGCGAAGCGCGGACTCCCATACGGCCGGACTCATCTTGTATGACGTACTTCGCCCATTTGTGATGGCGATCGAACCGGACGAAGTCCACGACTGGCGCTGGGCCGGAGTTCCGGAGTCTTTGGGACTACTGCCGGATGCTGTCTCGGAAGCCGAGTCGATCTCACGAGCCGGGGCACCGTTAATCGGCGAGCAGGCGATCCCGGGAGTACTGCCAGAGTCCATCCGTGCCGATCACGGGAGCATCTTCACTAGTGCTCACTTCAGAAACCTATGCGAACGTTTCCAAATCAATCTCCTACTTTCGAGAGGCAAGAAGCCGACTGATAATGCGTTTGTTGAACGTTGGCATGAGACTCTGCAACGCTGCCTGCAGCAGGCTCATGGGCACAAAGGCAGGAACGTTTCTCAAAGGGGAAGCGATGTCGGGAAGTTACGAGTCATAAATGATAAGCCGGTCTTTCTTGGCGATGGCCCGCTCTTGACAGCTCGCGAACTCGAGCTGCACTTGAAGGAGTTCATCACTGTCGACTATCACCGATCATGGCATCAAGGACTCACACTGGTCGATCGACAAGTATCTGCCTATGACGCTGAATTGCGAATGACTCCGCTGGACATCTTCGACGCGATGCTGGCCGCGACCGGTCGACTGCACGTTCTGCAGCGACCCGACCTCATTTATGATCTCTTACCCATCGTTTGGGGAACGATCGGGCATGCGGGAGTCGAGTTCAAGAATCTGACGTACGACTGTCGGGAACTCGACGAATTCCGAAATGTCACAAAAGGGTTCTTTCGTGACGGTGATAGAGCGGCACCGTTCTTTCGTGATCCGCATGATGTGTCCCGGGTGTGGTTTCGGCATCCCGACAGTGACCGCATTATTGAGGTGCCCTGGCGAAAGGCCCATCAACTCGAGGCGCCGATGACCGATGCGATGCTGGCGGAGGCATCGAAGCGGGTCCGTCAGCGTGGCGGCAACCGTGCACTTAATTCGGGGTCGGCGCAAAAGGAAATCCTCGATCAACTCAACGATGTCGGCGACCTTGAGCGTCTCCGGCGTAACCCTGAGATGTCGGACTGGTCGGAGAGTTCCTTGATTGCGGCACGGATGCGAACGGCGCGGTCGAAGTTCGACCATGCCGAGGCGCAGGGACTGATGGATAGCACTGAACCGGTGAAGCTCTTCCAGGATAGAACTACTTCCGATGATACGAGTGCGGGTGATGATCTCAGTAGCTACTTCGATGATGTGTGGCCAGATTACGACGAATCGGAGACGTGATGGATGCCAGTGACTGGCACGCGTTTTGCCGCGCACCCAGCCCTGATCCCCCAGCATTGGGCAGGCAGACGAACGTTGTGCAGGTTCGAGACGAACAGCGTCAACGTCATGCCCGGGAAGTCGAGCAATTCCTCGTGCGTTGTCCTGCTGAGTCGCCGCTGCACGAGAGGCTCAAAGAGGGACTTCGTGACGAGGTGGCAACGGTTGAACTCGAACCATTCGGTGCTCGTACTATCACTGCGGTGACGGCACCCTTCACTGCGGGCAAGAGCACGACAGTCAAGGCCGTCGCGCGTGAGCTCTACAGGGACTGGATGGCAGACTTTGGGGACGAGCGGCCCCGGTGGAACCCGCCTGGACATGCTGATGTCGAAGCTGACCGGATCCCGATCATCTATGTCAATCTTCAAAGTGATACCTCGAGCAAAGACCTCTATGCCCAAATCTTGACGTTCATGGGACATGGTGCCTCGT
>JAKDSA010000057.1 GCA_030457025.1 Brevibacterium sp.
TGTCCTCCATCGTCCGGGTGATCTTGATCGACCAGCCCTTCTTGGGCGCCTGAGGTGTGCATTCGGAGCCGGACTCAGTGACGGAGCCTGGGGAGCTGTAGTTGTACCGGTCGGAGGAGTCTGAGTCGACCTTGAGCTTCTTGTCTCCGAATACCTTGGCGTGGACCTCACCGCCGGAGACGGACATGTCGAGGACGACAGGTGACTTCGACGTGTTCGTGAACTTCATGTCGATGCTCGACCAGTCGAGTGTGGCTTCGCGGCCTTCCGGGTAGCGGGAGATGTAGCGCGAGTGGGCCTGGTGCTCGTCGAGTTCGAAGCCGGCGAAGAAGGCCGCGTTGAACAGGGTCGTCGACACTTGGGACACTCCCCCGCCGTAGTCTTCGGCCATCTGACCGTTGGAGATGACTCCGGCGGGCTTGTACCCGTTGGCTGCTGTCCGCTGGCCCAGCGTCTCGTTGAGGGAGAACTGCTCCCCGGGCTGGACCACGGTACCGGAGACTGTCTTCGAGGCGACCTTGAGGTTGGTGTCCCGGTTCGGCTGTGAGGAATAGCCGGTGGAGAATTCGGACATGACGTCGGACACGTCGGCCTGTTTCGCATCCTCGGTTGTGAAGTCCGGCTTCACCGAGGCGAGCGTGACCGTGGGTTCGTCGGTGTCGCCCTTGATGGCGTCGGTGACGGCCGTGGTCAGTTCGTCCTTTTCGATGCCGATGCCGGTCTCAGACTTCACCACCTCTGGTTTGCCGTCCGTGATGGTGAAGCTCGCGTCCTTGGCGGGCTTGCCGACGTCTGTGTTCGCGGCCAGCACTCTCTTCTGCAGATCCTCTTCATCGAAGACGGGTACGAGTTTCGAGTCCTTCGGTTCGAACGTCAGGGTCGTCGCGATGATCGTGGGGCTGATCGTCAGGTCCCCGCCATCGACATCCGCCTCGGCGTCCTTCGCGGGTTCGGCCTTCACACTCAGATCCTTGCTCACCGCATCCTCGGCGAATCCGTCGATGACGTCCTTCGCTTCGGCGGTGGTGATGTCCGGTTCGACTTCGGTGGCCTGGACCGGGACTGTGCCCTCGGTGCGCAGCCAGGAGTCTTCGATGGCGGTGCGCACCTGCTCGGCATCCACACTCTGCCCGTTCGCACCGTCCTCGAGCTTCGGCGTGGACTTCGAATAGCTGACTTCGGCGTCGACGGGTTCGACCGCGAGGGACTCTGTGACCTTGCCGGTCGCCTCTTCGAAGCTCTTGTCATCGATGCTGATGACCGGTTCGATCTCGTCATCGCCGAAGAGGCGCTTCCACAGCACGGTCGGGTCGAGTGTGAAGCCGGTGGCGTGGCTGATGGTCGCTGGGATGTCGAAGCTGACTCCGGCCTTTTCCGGATCGAGCTTCGCGGTCGGCTTTCCCGCCTTCAGATCGATCTTCTCCGCCGCCTGGTCACCGAGCTCCTCGCGCAGGGTCATTTCGGCCTCGGTGGTGGATCTGCCGCCGATGTCGATGCCGGCAACCGTCGTCCCGGGCGAGAGGACACGTCCGGTGAGGAACGCGATCACCAAGTAGATGGCGGCCAGAACGAGGACGATGAAGACAACGATCAGCCACGGTCTCCGCTTCGGAGCCTGAGTGGGCCGGGTCGGGCGGCCGTCGGGATTCGGCGAGGAATGAGACAGGGTCTGCGTGGGCATAGTTCTCCCGATTCTAACGGGCTGCTTCGGGCCGCCGCACCTTGATGAACGCGAGGACGGCGGCGATGAGCATCGGACCGATGAGCCAGGCTGCTGAACGAAGGGTGCCGGTCACGATGATGTCCGAGCCGGGCAGCCACTGCGGCTGGCCGAGGACATAGGAGATGATGACGATGACGAATGCGCCGATGAGCATCGGTGTCGAGCTCAGGTACATGGTCTTGAGGTGCCAGAGTCCGCAAGCGGTCAGGAGGAGCGCCAGCGCCAGCCCCCAGGGCAGGATCACTGTGGCGCCCCACAGGTCGAACACGCTGACGTTCATATGCTGCATCGCACCCAGGAAGCCGATCAGCACCGCCAACACCACCGCGTGGGCATAGGCGAAGAAGCCGGGTTTCTTCGGCTCGCGACGCCGACGGCGCAGCGGGGCGGCGGTGCCGGAGACACTCCGAGTCTGGGCATCACAGGCATCGATGTCGAGGTCGGTGAGCACATGAGGGGCCGGGCCCGCAGCCAGCTTCTGCTCGGAGATGGGTGCTCCGACGCCGATGGAGTAGTACTCGTGGTCGACGATCTTCATGCCGATGCCATTCGACAGGGCGAAGAAGCCACCGGATACGCTCACTTGAGTGCGGTGAGCGGCCAGTGCGGCGCGCTTGGCGCCGAGGACCGGGGAGATGTCTTGGGCGACGACGATCTCATTCACGGGCGGTTTGGTCGGAATGGTCTTCGCCGGCGCGAATCCGGTGTCAGCGAATCCGGGCTGGTCGGCGTCGAATGTTTCGTGAGCCACCTCGGCGGGGACATCGACGAACAGCAGACGTCCGGTTCTCCAGCCGGCGGTGCCGACCGCGGCGACGGTGGCCTCGTGGACTCGCACATGGTCGGGGTGCCCGTAACCGCCGTTGGCGGCGTAGGTGAGCACTGCGTGCGGCCGTGTCTCGTCGATGACGGCGGCGATGTAGTCGGCGACGGTCGACAGCTCGGCCGCACAGAGGGCATTGGCCGGCATGGTCGACGCGGCGACGGCGTGACCGTCGACGCCCCATTCCATGCCGGAGTCTTCGAAGGTGTGCGCGCTTCCGCCCAGAAACAGGTGTTCGGACACACCCAGGGCTGCCATCGCCTCGGCGATCTCAGCCTCTCGAACGCGGGCGAGACCGGCCCGATCTCCCTCAAGACCTTTGAGATCAGCGGGGATGACCTCACCGGCTTCACCACGTGTGGCACTCAGGACCGTGACTTGTGCTCCCTCGCCGACAAGTGCGGCGATCGTGCCTCCGGTCGTGATCGTCTCATCGTCGGGATGAGCGTGCACGAAGAGGATGCGGGGTACGACGGTCATGTGGTCCTGAGTGCTCATGCGGTGGTGGTCGAACTCACGCGTTCTGTTTGCGCATTTTCGCGTAGCTCTTCGCCCGTTCCTTCGGGTCGAGTTCGAGCTTGCGGATGCGCACTGCTCCGGGGGTGACCTCGACGCATTCGTCCTCGCGGGCGAATTCGAGGCTCTCCTCGAGGGTCAGCTTGCGCGGGGGCGTCAGGTTCTCGAAGCTATCCGCCGAGGCCGAACGCATGTTCGTCAGCTTCTTCTCCTTCGTGATGTTGACGTCCATATCATCGGCGCGAGAGTTCTCGCCGACGATCTGACCCGTGTAGACCTCGGAGGTCGGCTCAACGAAGAAGGAACCGCGTTCCTGCAGGTTGATCATCGCGTACGGCGTCACAGTGCCGGGACGATCGGCGACAAGCGACCCGTTGATCCGGAACTCGATGTTGCCGGCCCACGGCTTGTATCCCGCGGAGAAGGAGTTCGCAATGCCGGTGCCGCGGGTTTCGGTGAGGAAACGCGTACGGAATCCGATGAGACCTCGTGCGGGCACGGTGAAATCCATCCGCACCCAGCCGGTGCCGTGGTTCGTCATGGTCGACATGACACCCTTGCGGCTGGCCATGAGCTGGGTGACGGCGCCGAGGTAGTCTTCCGGAACATCGATCGTGAGCTCCTCGAAGGGCTCGTGGACCTTGCCGTCGACTGTCTTGGGCACGATCTGCGGCTTGCCGACGGTGAGCTCGAAGCCCTCACGACGCATCTGCTCGACGAGGATGGCCAGTGCGAGCTCTCCGCGTCCCTGGACCTCCCAGGCGTCGGGGCGTTCGGTGGGCAGAACCTTGAGGGAGACGTTGCCGACGAGCTCCTGGTCGAGGCGGTCCTTGACCATGCGCGCGGTGACCTTGGTGCCCTTTTCGCGACCGGCCAGGGGCGAGGTGTTGATGCCGACTGTCATCGAGATCGCGGGATCGTCGATGGTGATCGCGGGCATCGGCTTCGGGTTGTTGATATCAGTCAGGGTGTCGCCGATCATGATGTCAGGGATGCCTGCCACCGCGACGATGTCGCCTGCCGATGCCTCGGTGGCCGGGACCCTGTCGAGGCCCTGGGTTTCGAGGAGTTCGGTGATCTTGACCGAGCTGATGTCGTCACCGCGAGCCCACGCCACCTGCTGGCCCTTGCGCAGAGTGCCGCCGAAGATGCGCAGCAGTGCGAGACGGCCGAGGAACGGCGAAGCGTCGAGGTTGGTCACATGGGCCTGGAGGATGTCGTCATCGTTGATCTCCGGAGCCGGGATGGTCTCGAGGATCGTCTTGAACAGCGGCTCGAGGTCCGGGTTGGTCGGTGCCTCACCGTCGGCAGGCTGTTCGAGCGATGCGGCGCCGACCTTGGCGGCGGCATAGACGATGGGCACGTCGAGAACTGCGTCGACGTCGAGGTCAGGGACTTCGTCCGCCAGGTCGGCGGCCAGGCCCAGGAGCAGATCCTGGGACTCCTCGACGACTGCGTCGATGCGCGCATCGGCACGGTCGGTCTTGTTGACCAAGAGGATGACCGGAAGCTTCGCCGCCAGAGCCTTGCGCAGAACGAAGCGAGTCTGGGGCAGAGGACCTTCTGAGGCGTCGACGAGCAGGACGACGCCGTCGACCATGGACAGACCGCGTTCGACTTCGCCGCCGAAGTCGGCGTGCCCCGGCGTGTCGATGACGTTGATGACGATGTGCTCATCATCGGCGGACGGACCGTTGTAGAGGACAGAGGTGTTCTTCGCGAGAATTGTGATGCCCTTCTCGCGTTCGAGGTCTCCGGAGTCCATAACGCGTTCAGCAAAATCACCGTGTTCGCTGAACACACCGGTCTGGCGGAGCATGGCGTCGACCAGAGTGGTCTTACCATGGTCGACGTGGGCGACGATTGCTACGTTGCGGCGGTTTTCCCGACGCGTGATGGCTTCAGTCATCAAAAACCTTTTGAGCTAGAGAGAGTGGTCCGGTTCGGACCCAACACACCATTATACGGCCAACCGGTAGCCGCAAATGACAGGTGGGGTTCGAGAAAGCCTCTGAGGGCTGCGAAAATGAGAGCGATCGGTGGTCGCGGCGGGCAAGTGAGAATCTGCAGAAGATGCAGAATCTCTGTGCCCACCACGACCACCGAGTGCGCGTGTCGGCCGATCCGTTGAAGCCCGAGTCAGGCGTCGGCCGTGGCTTCCAGGACTGCGTCCCTGGCCTCGCGGCGCTTACGCTGCTCCCGTGGATCCGGAACCGGAACCGCGGACAGCAGACGCTTGGTGTAGGGATGAACCGGGTTGCCGACAACCTGTGAGCTCTTCCCGATCTCCACCAGGTAGCCGTGACGCATCACCGCGATCCGGGAGGCGATGCGTTCGATGACGGCCAGATCGTGGCTGATGAACAGGCAGGCGAACCCGTACTCCTGCTGCAGCCCCTCGAACAGGTCGAGGACCTTCGCCTGGACCGAGACGTCGAGTGCCGAGGTCGGCTCATCGGCGATGAGCAGCTTGGGCCGCAGGGTCAGGGCCCGGGCGATGCCGATCCTCTGCCGCTGCCCGCCCGAGAGTTCGTGCGGATAGCGGTTGCGCATCGATGTGGGCAGCTCGACCGCGGTGAGCAGGTCTTCGACGCTCTTGCTCAGAGCCGGCCCCTTCATCCCTTCGTGCAGGTACAGGGGTTCGCCGATTGACTCACCGACCGGCAGGCGCGGGTTGAGCGAGGAGCCGGGGTCCTGGAACACGATTCCGACTTCCTTGCGCAGCGGCCGCATCTTCTTGTTGTTCAGACCTTTGATGCTCGTGCCGTTGACGACCATGTCGCCTTCGACAGTGGGCAGGAGCCCCAGCGCGGCTCGACCGATCGTCGTCTTGCCCGAACCGGATTCGCCGACCAGTCCCACGACCTCTCCGGGAGCGATCATCAGGTTGATGTGGTGGGCGGCGCGGAAAGCCTTCTTCCGCCCCATCGCCGGATACTCGATCGCCGCATCGCGCAGCTGCAGAGCCGACGGCTTCGAGAAGTCGGCCTGAGATCCTGGGTGGTAATAGGTTTCGGTGGAGTCCAATTCGATGTCGTCACCGGGCTGACCGGACTCGGCGATCTCCTTGGCTTCGATCGCCAGGTCGTCGGTGCGATTCGCACCGCCTTCGGCGACGGTGGCCGACCCAGGCGCCCCGGTCCCAACCGGTGTCCGTCCCCCGTCGCTGTGAGGATTCGGGCGTTCACCCGAATCGTGGGGAGCCGAGTCAGAAACGGCCTCGGTGTTCGTCGTCCCGTATGTGTCCCCTTCGGTACCCGTGCCCAAGTGCGGCACAGCATCAAGGAGCTGTCTCGTGTACGGGTGCTGCGGGGAGTAGAAGATCTCCTCCGCATCGCCCGATTCGACGACGCGTCCTGCCTTCATCACGATCATCCTGTCAGCCATATCGGCGACCACACCCATATCGTGGGTGATGAGGATGATGCCGGCGTCGAGCTTCGACTTCAGCTCACGCATGAGCTTGAGGATCTCAGCCTGGACCGTGACGTCGAGTGCAGTCGTCGGCTCATCGGCGATGAGCAGCTTGGGCTGGCAGGCCAGGGCCTGGGCGATCATGATGCGCTGTCGCTGTCCGCCCGAGAGCTGGTGGGGGAACGAATGGAACCGTTCCTCCGGCTCCGGGATCTCGACGAGACGCATCAGTTCGAGCGCCCGCTCCTTGGCCTCGGTGGGCCCGACATCGAGGTGGACGCGCAGAGTCTCCACGATCTGGAAGCCTGCAGTGTAGACCGGGTTGAGCGCAGTCATGGGCTCCTGGAAGATGACGGAGATCTCGTTTCCTCGGATCTCCTGCATCTTCTCCGGCGGCATGCCGATGAGCTCGGTCCCGCCCATCTTCGCTGAGCCTGTGGCCCGACCGTTGCTGGGCAGCAGGCCGAGGAGCGACATGCTCGACTGGGATTTCCCCGATCCCGACTCACCCACGATCGCGAGCACTTCACCGGCGTTGACCGTGTAGTTGAGATCCTCGGCAGCCATCCACCACTCGTCGTTGACCCAGAATTTCACTCCCAGATCCGTGACGTCGAGGACCGGCGATTTCGCTGTGTCTGTCTGTTCAGTCATCACTTCGCCCCTTTCTGAGTCATACGCTCGGCCTTCTTCATCTTCCGCCAGCTCGGGATCGTCTTCATCCGCGGGTCGAACGCATCGCGCAGACCATCACCGATGAAGTTCACGCACAGAGCAATGACGATGATGAACAGACCGGGCCACCAGAACAGCCACGGGCGTGTGGCGAAGGACGTCTGGTATTCGCTGATGAGCTGGCCCAGGGAAATGCCGGGTGGACTGATGCCGAACCCGAGATAGCTCAAGGCAGCCTCAAGCACAATCGCCTGACTCATCACCAGCGTCGTGTTGACGATGATGACACCCATGGCGTTGGGCAGCATGTGCTTGAACATGATCCGGAAGTCACTGGCCCCGGCCACGCGGGCCGAATCGACGAATTCGCGTTCGCGCAGCGACATGAAGTCACCGCGGACGAGTCGCGCCAGCCCGGTCCAGAGGATCGCGCCGAGGGCAAGCCCGAGCACGGGACCGTTCGCACCTCCGACCAGCTTGCCGAGGATGGAGCCGATGACGATGACGGGCAGGATGATGAAGCCGTCTGTGATTCGCATGAGCACCGAATCGATCCACCCGCGGTAGTAGCCGGCCAGGGCACCGACGATCGTGCCGATGACGAGGCAGACCATGCCGATGATGATCATGACGATGATGGAGATCTGGGTCCCCTTCATCACTCGGGCGAAGTTGTCACGGCCGATATTGTCCTGCCCGAAGGGGTGGTCCCCCAAGGAGAAGAAGTTCGACAACGACCACGTCGGCGCGCCTCCCGGATTGACGACCGGTCCGGAGGCGGTGTGGTTGAAGATCCACCACCCGGGGATCGGTCCGACCCCCACCGAGGTGAAGGCGAAGAGGGCGACGAAGGCGAAGACGCCGATGCTGATCATCGCGCCCTTGTGCCGAAGGAACTTCCGGAAGACGATCTTGCCCTGGGACAGACCTTCGGTTTCTTTGGATTCGATCGCATTGTCCCTGCCCTCGTCGAGGGCGAGATCATTCTGCTTGTCGTTATTGGTACTCATGCGTTCACTCGGATTCTGGGGTCGAGGACTGCGTAGAGGAAGTCCGCGACCAGGTTGGCGATGATGGCGAGCAGCCCGGTGATGAGGATGTAGGCCATGATCGGATCGAGTTCGGATTGTCTCATCGAAGTGATGAAGAGCTTGCCCATGCCGTTCCAGCCGAAGATCGTCTCCGTGATCACGGCGCCGCCGATCATTGTGATGATGTCGACGGGGATGATCGATGCCAGCGGCAGCAGCGCATTGCGCAGCGCATGGCGCATGACGACGGTGCGCTCGTTGAGCCCCTTGGCCCGCGCCGTGCGAATGTAGTCCTGACCCATGACCTCGAGCATCGAACCGCGTGTATAGCGCGTGTAGGAGGCGAAGGAGATGAGGATCAGAGCGATCGAGGGCAGCAGCAGGTGGGTGAAGGTATCGAGGTTCGTGATCCAGAAGTCGCCGTCGATGTTCGGCGTGGACGCTCCGATCGTCGCGATCGGTCGATTGTTGATCGCGGCAAGGTTCGAATAGTCACCCCAGCCCTGCAGCACGCGGTCGGAGAAGATGAGAACCGCGATGATGAGTCCGGTGAAGAAAGTCGTGCGCGCGGTGTCCCAAGGATCAGGTCCGCGGAAGGCCAGCCCGACGCCGACGGCCACAGCGATCGTCACGATCAGGAGGCCCAGCATCCACAGCCAGTTCATCTCCTGGTAGTAGAACAGATACTGCAGAGGCATATAGAGCAGAGCACCGATGACGGCCATCGTCAGCGTGGCGTAGAGCACGCGCTTGTTCTTCAGGCCCGTCGACAGGAAAGTCATGACGATCGCGGCACCGAGGCCGATGACGATGACGCCCACGATGCCGATGCTCGGGTGCTGCAGCCAACCGCTGGCAAGGATGTAGTACACCGTCGCGAAGGTGACTACTGTCGCGGCGAGGAAGGTGATGAGTCTGCGTTTCGCACTGCCGCCCAGGGCACCCATCCAGAACAGTCCCATCGCAACGCAGACGAGGATGATCGGGACCCAGCTGCTCAGCGTCGGATCGTTGATGAAGTTGTTGATCTCGATGGCGCCATACTGCTTGAGCAGAACCGCAACCCAGAACACGGGCAGCGAATACAGGAGGAACGAGACGAAGGTGATGAAGTAGTCGAAGCCGGAGTACTGGCGAATCGCCGAGACCATGCCGACTGCGATGCCGAGCACGATCGCCACAAGTGTCGATGCGGTGATGAGCTTGACCGTGTTGACGATCGCTCCCTGCAGCTGCGAGGTGACTTCCTGCCCGGACTTCCACGCGATCCCGAAGTCACATTGCCCGACCACACATCCGCCGACGCCGGCGAGCCACTTGAAGTAGCGCACGACTGCGGGAGTGTCGAGATCGAGGAGCCTGCGGCGGGACTCGTAGAGAGCCCCGATATTGGGTGAGGTGCTCGCACGCAGATCCCAGAAGAAGTCGAGGGCCACGTTGAGCAGGAGGTAGAGGACGAAGGTCACGACCAGAAGCACGAGTGCTGTCGAGAGGAGCCGTCTGAGGATGAATCGTGTCATGGGGTGTCCGTTTCAAACTTCCGAAAACGCTGCTGTGGGGATCACAGAGTGATCCCCACAGCAGCTTGGGGGTGGAGGAGAACCGACCGCGTCAGCTGCGGATCAGTTAGTCTCCCACTCCCAGTAGTTCCAGAACATGGTCGGTGACACAGCCGTGGACTTCACGTTCTTGACCTTGTCACGGTAGATCGTCAGCTCTGGGAACTGGAAGATCGGTGCACCGAAGGCATCCTCACTCAGCTGCTTCTCCATGTCGACGAGGAGCTTCTCCTGCTCGTCTTCCTTGGAGACAAGCAGCTTGTCGAGGATCTTGTCCATCTTCTCGCTCGAGTAGCCGCCGTAGTTGTTCTGAGCGCCGGTGCGGAAGTTCGCATCGTTCTCGGTCACGCCGGTACCTTCGGACTGCCAGCCGAACAGTGAGACATCGTAGGTGCCGTCTCCGAGGCGAGTGCCCCAGTTGACATCTCCGACGTCCTTGATCTTGAACCCGGCCTTCTCCGCCGATTCCTTGATGAGCTGGAACTCCTGCTGACGGCGCGAGTTCGTGTTGTCATACATGATGCGGACTGTCGGGCTCTCGACACCGGCTTCCTTGAGGAGCTTCTTCGCGGCATCGGGGTCGACCTCAGTGGCCTCTTCGACACCGTTCTTCGAGGTGATCGCGTCGTACATCGGCGAGCCGGGAACCTGCGAGTAAGAGTCGCGTGTCACGGCGTCTTCATTGAGCGGCTTGATGATCTTGTCGACGATGTCCTGGCGAGGAACGGTCTTGAGGAAGGCCTGGCGGACCTTCTTCGCCTTCTCCTCGTCGCCGCCGTGGGCCGCGGGGTCGAAGGGACCCTTGTTGTCGAAGGTGAAGTCCACGTGCTCGTAGGTCGCGCCGTCGGCCGCATCGACGGTGACACCGTCGATGTCTTCAGCGGCGGAGAGGACGTCGGCTGTGGCCTGTGGCTGGGTCATGTCGACTTCACCGTTATCGATCGCCTGGATCATCGCCATCGGGTCGCCGTTGTAGCGGACGGTGACGGTGTCGACCTTCGGCTTGACCGGCCCTGTGTACTCGTCATCGAGTTCCAGAGTCACGTACTGGCCCTCTTTGAAGTCGGTCATCTTGTACGGACCGTTGTGAACGAGCAGATCTTCGTCCTCTGGCATCGAGGTGAAGTCGAAGCCGGTGTTCCAGGTATTCGAGATCTTGGACAGCTTCTCGGTGTCCTTGTCCTTGATCGCATCGAGGATGGCCTGTTTGCCCTTCTCGGGGTCATCGACGCCGAGAGCCTTCTTCGCCACGATGTGTGCGGGGACACCGACGCCATCAGCACCGACGCCGAATTCGGTCTGCCAGTCGGCATAGGGCTTCGAATAGGAGAGGGTGATCTCCTTGCCGTCGTCGGAGATCTCCGGGAAGTCCTTGACGAGGGCCGAACCGGCCGTGGATGAATCGAAGTAGACGGTCTTAGCGTCGTTCTCCTTGACCGAACCGTCGTCTGCGTTGTTCTCTTCGACTGTGTTGAAGTTTGACGAAGTGCCGGCCCAGGTCAGAGCCAAGTCGGCTGCATCGACCGGAGTGCCATCGGACCATTTGGCATCGTCGTTGAAGGTGTATTTGACCTTCAACGGGTCCTCAGAGACCTGCTCGATCGAGCCGAGGGATCCGTCCTGAACCTTCAGGTCGTCGTCGTAGTATCCGAAGTTGTCATTCATCATGTAGGTGAGAATGGCGTTCGAGGTGGCGTTGCCGTTGGCTGTCAGTGTGTTCATCGACCGGAAGGATTCGTTCCATCCGATGTTGATGCTTGATTTCTCTGACGACTGCTCGTCGTCTCCGCCACCGGGGGGTGTGCACGCAGTGAGCACCATTGCCGCTGCGGCAACTGAGGCTCCGGCCGCGAGGAAGCGCTTGTTCACGTTCTCTCCTTGTTGTCATGAGGCTGTTTCGCCCGTGTAACCACGCCCACAATCTGGGGCGTGCTGCGCTCGAGCACTCCCTGGCCGGGAGTGTGACCGCGTTCATGTTTTTCACATGGAATGCCTCAAAGTTAATTCACGCGACACTGTGACAGAGTCCACATACTGAGCAAATTTCACAATCGTTACCGTTTCGAGATCAAGGGAACATGCACACAACCCCAAGTCTCAATGGATAGGATGTTCACGTGGCTAACAGTGAGATAGATCGCAATTCAGGGAACAGTCAGCCGACGATCGTGCGCACGACGAGCTCGACGGTCCTTTTCTTCGTCATCGCTTCGCTCTGCGTGATCGGCGTCGGTTCGATCGTCGTCGGTGACTTCACATCGCGCGGACTGGCGGTGGCAGGCATTCCGATCGCCATCATCACGATCGTCTACGCGCTCTATCGGTTCCCGCGCGTCGAACTGGGCCACAAGGAGCTCGCGCTGATCAATCCGCTGCTCTCGGTTCGCATCCCCTGGAACCTCGTCGATGGGTTCGACATCCACTTCGGACTCGGAGTGCGCACGCACGAGAAGGTCTATTCCTCATGGCCTCTGGCGAGCAAGGGGAAGAAGATGGAGAAGGACGAGCACGGCATCCGCAGGCTCATGGACAATCCCAATCCTGCAGTCGACACCGTGCTCGACCGTTATTCGGGCCTCGGCGATGAGGAGTTGTCGAACCCACGAGGTCAGCGCACCATCACCACGCGGTGGAATCTCGGCATCATCACCGCACTCGTCATTGCCGTCGTCTGGGCCGCCTTCGGCTTCGCTGCCCTGCCCAGCTGATCAGACGGCCCGGCTGATCAGGCAGCCCAAGTGGCCGGTGGCCCGGCTGGTCACCAGCCGCGTTCGCGCCACTGCGCCAACTTCGGACGTTCCTCGCCCAGTGTCGTGCCCTCACCGTGCCCGGGCAGCACCTGAGTCTCGTCGGGCAGCTGATCGAAGACCCGATCTTCCAGATCGTCCATGAGGGACGTGAAGTCCTCTGAACTCCACGTCTTTCCCGGTCCACCGGGGAAGAGCGAGTCACCGGAGAACAGAATGGTCTGTCCCCCATCGCGCAGCAGCAGGGCGATCGAGCCGGGCGTATGCCCGCGCAGTCCGATCGCCTGCAGGACGAACCCCCCGAAATCACCGACGTCGAGGTGGTCGACCGTTCGCGCGATCTCCACGCCCTCGGCTGCGGTGATGGCGTCGGCATCGTCGCTGCCGGCGATCGCCATGGCGTCTGGGAATGCCGCCGAGGTGGCCGGCAGCGCCCGTATGTGATCCCAGTGCTGGTGGGTTGTGATGATCGCCTGCAGAACCGGTTCTGCCGAGGTGTCTCCTGCTCCGGAGGCGATGAGGCCCTTGATCGCCTCGGCATCGTCGGCGGCGTCGATGAGGACCTGGGCCCCTGACTCCTTGGCCGTGACGAGGTAGACGTTGTTGGCCATCTCCGACACCGCGATGCTGCGGATGACGACGTGTTCGGTCTCGATTGTGTTGGTCATTGTGACATCACCATGCTCCCCTTGTGTACTGCACTGGATACGGTCCCGGTTCGACACCGAGATCGTGGGCTGCTCGCTGCGGCCAGGCTGGTTCCCGCAGTGCCGCTCGGGCCAGGAAGATCGCATCTGCCTGTTCCGAGGCCAGAATCGTCTCCGCCTGCTCCGGATCGGTGATGAGGCCGACGGTGCCGGTGCTCACGCCCTCCGCGTGGATCGCAGCTGACAGTGGCACCTGATAACCGGGGCCGACGGGAACCTTGACGGGAAAGTTCCCTCCGGAGGAGACGTCGATGAGGTCGACGCCGAGGTCTTTGAGGTCGCGGGAGACCTCCACCGCCTCGGCGATGTCGAAGCCTCCCTCACGCCACTCGCTGGCAGAGAGACGGACCAGGACGGGCACGTCCTCCCCCACCGCGGCGCGTACTGCCTGATAGGTCTCGGTCAGCAGGCGTGAGCGTCCTGTGAGGTCGCCACCGTACTCATCGCTGCGGACGTTTGACAGCGGGGACAGGAACGAATGGAGCAGATACCCGTGGGCGGCATGGAGTTCGACGACGTCGAACCCGGCGCGCACGGCTCGGGCTGCGGCCGTGGCGAAGGCATCGACCACCTCGGCGATGTCGTCCTTCGTCATCTCCTGCGGCGCCTCGTATCCGGGGTAGGCGATGGCGCTGGCACCCAGGGTGGGCCAGCCGCCCTCGGTCTCGGGCACGCTGCCGCGGGGATTGCCTTCGAAGGGACGATAGGTGCTCGCTTTGCGGCCTGCGTGTGCCAGCTGCACACCGATCCGGCTGCCCTGTGAGTGGACGAATTCGGTGATCGAGGACCATGCCCTCGCCTGATCGTCGTTCCAGATGCCTGCGTCCTGGGGTGAGATGCGGCCCTCGGGCAGGACTGCGGATGCCTCGGTGAGGATGAGTCCGAAACCACCCTGGGCACGTGCACCAAGATGGACTAGATGCCATGTGCCGGGCATTCCGTCCTCGGACTCGCAGGAGTACTGGCACATCGGGGCGAGCCAGATACGGTTGGCGATCTCGATTCCACGCAGGTGCATGGGGGTGAAGAGTTCAGTCATGCCACCAGTCTGCCAAAGTCCATCGGCAGTCAGAGCACGATGTTGAATACTGGAATGGCCAGCAGGTAGACCGTCGCTGTGATGAGCACGATTCCGATGACGTTGAGGAGCACTCCGCCCTTGATCATCTGCCCCACGGTGACGTAGCCGGAGCCGTAGGCGACTGCGTTCGGCGGGGTCGCCACCGGAAGCATGAACGCAGAGGTAGCCGCCAGGGCGACCGGGATGGTCAGCAGCAGCGGGTCCAGATCGAGACCTATTGCCACTCCGCCGACCACGGGGATGAACGTCGCCGCGGTGGCAGTGTTCGACGTCAGCTCCGTGAGGAACAGGATGATCACCGCGAAGATGGCGACGATGAGCATCGTCGGGAGCGCCCCGAGTCCGCTGGTCGATTCGCCGATCCACTCGGTCAGTCCCGAGGAGGAGAACTGGGCGGACAAAGCCAGCCCTCCTCCGAAGAGAAGCAGCACACCCCAGGGAAGGTTCTCCGCGGTGTCCCAGTCGAGCAGCCTCACCCCGCGTTCGGCTCCGCCGGGGATGAGGAACAGGAGGAGTCCGATGGCCATAGCGATGCCCTCGTCGCTGATCGGCGGCTCATCGAAGATCAGCGGCAGAGAGATCCAGCAGACTGCGGCCAGGATGAACATGCCCAGCACCAGCTTCTCTCCGGTCGACATCGGTCCGAGCTTCTTCAATTCGTCGCGGATGAGCTCCCTGCCGCCTGGGATCTCATCGATCTCAGGCTTGAAGAGCACCTTGACGAGAAGGAACCAGGCGATGACCATCATCACGATCGACAGCGGAACACCCACGAGCATCCACTGTCCGAACCCGATGGAGATGTCGTGGTTGTCCTTGAGGTACCCGACGAGGAAAAGGTTCGGCGGGGTGCCGATGATCGTTCCCAGAGACCCGATCGAGGCAGAGTAGGCGATGCCCAGCATGAGTGCAGTGCCGAAGTTGGATCTCACTGCCGTGCCCAGCCCGGGGTCCTCGGCGGAGTCGGCCTGGTCAGCGTCGGCCGCAATCGCACCGCCGACGACTTTGCTCACGATCATGAGCACCGAGATTCCGATCGGCAGCATCATCACGGCTGTGGCCGTGTTGGAGACCCACATCGAGACGAAGCCTGTGGCGATCATGAACCCTGCGATCATCGGTCCCGGCTTGTCTCCCATGACGGACAGCGTCACTAGGGCGATGCGTCGGTGCAGGTTCCACCGCTGCATGGCCAGTGCGATGAGGAAGCCGCCGAGGAAGAGGAAGATAATCGGATTGCCGTAGGAGGCGCCGACGGTGTCCATCTCGACATCTGTGCCGAGGACGGGGAACGCGACGAGCGGCACCAGAGCAGTGGCCGCGATCGGCAGCGCTTCGGTCATCCACCACGCGGCCATGAGGACGGCGACCGCCGCTGTGAGTCTGATCGCATGGTCGAGATCGCCCGGCATGACGGCGTAGACGAGGGTCGAGAGGATCAGCCCGAGGAGAAAGCCGGTCCATCGGATCCGGACGGTGCGTCTGGCCAGTCCGGGCGCTCGTTCTCCGGGTGAGAGTTCAACGGTTTCGGTTGAGCGGCCGGCTGGGTACTGTTCCTGAGTCATCTGCGCTCCTCATTGAGCAAGGTGGGATGCCTGGGACTACGTGTACACCCTACCCAAGAACTCCTCGATGTGGTCGAAGACGATGTCCGGATGTTCAACCATCGGCAGATGGGCCGCATCGGGGATGACAGCGATCGTGGAGTCGGCCACCTGCGCCGACAGCTCGGTCATGGCCTCCGGAGTACAGCCCGGATCCTGGGCTCCGGCGATGAACAGCGTCGGCGTGGTGATGGCTGAGAGCCGCCCGGTCACGTCGAAATGGGTCAGCGCCCGTGCGCAGGCGATGTAGGCGGCATCATCGATCATCGCGAGATCGGTCAGGACAGCTGGTCCCGCCGCTATGTCTTCTGTCAGGAAGCCGGCGGCGAACCACCGGTCGGCGGTGTCGTCGAGCTGACCACGGGTACCGTCGGCTTCAACGTCCCTGATGCGTTCGGCCCAGGTTTCGTCGGTGCCGAACGTCGTCGCTGTCGAGCAGGCGACGAGGCCGGTCAGTGACTCGGGGTGGTCGAGTGCCAGTGTCAGGCCGATGCCGCCGGAGATCGATGCTCCGCAGTAGGTGAATCTGTCCACGCCCAATTCGGCCATGCTGGCGGCGAGTCCAGCGGCGAGGTCGGAGACGGTGAAGTCCGCGTTGTCATCGTTTCGAGAATGTGTGTGGCCGGGAAGGTCGGACAGGTAGATCTGGTAGTCATCGGCCAGTCGCGACGCAACGGCCGCCCAGAGGGAGACTCGAGTTCCGAGTGCGTTTCCGAACACGATGACCGGTGAGCCCGGATTGTCATTGAGGGGGTGGACGCGAATGCGCAAAAGAGCTCCTAGCAAGGTTCGAGATCAAGTGAGATGTTCGAGGTCAGGAGTGCTGTTCGACGGTCAGGAGACCACCGCACTCAGCCTACCGCCCGAGAACTGGAGATAACAGCGTGGGCACAGTGATTCATAGGTGACCGCATTGCCGTCGATGGCAACCTGATCACCGTCGAAGATGAAACGGCCGTCGAGGAGGCGGCCGTTGAACATGGCTTTGCGTCCGCAGCGGCAGATGGTTTTGAGTTCTTCCAGGGTGTGAGCAATCTCAAGCAGGCGGGCCGAACCGGGAAAGGCCTTGGTGCGGAAGTCGGTGCGGATGCCATAGCACATCACCGGCACCGAGGCGTTGGTGGCGATGCGCATGAGCGAATCGACCTGGAGCGGTTCGAGGAATTGGGCCTCGTCGATGAGCAGGCAGGCAACGTACGGCTTCGGTGTGTCGATGGATTCGAGCAGGGCATCATGATCGACGTAGTCGGCGTGCTCGCGGTAGATGGTCTCGACGTCGGTTCCTGGAGGGATGAGGAAGTCGACTTCGCGGGTCACACCGAGGCGGGAGACGATCTCGCCGGCGCCTTTGGTGTCGATGTGGGGTTTGGCCAGCAGGACTCGCTGACCGCGCTCCTCGTAGTTGAAGGCGGCCTGCAGGAGAGCGGTCGATTTTCCGGAATTCATCGCCCCGTAGCGGAAGTAGAGCTTTGCCACCGTCGTCCTCTCTCTGTCGTTCGTGATGATTCTCGTGTTGTCTGTGACGAGACAGAACCCTACCGGGAAGCTGAGCCCCTGACGGTCAACGGTAGGATGGTGAGGTCAAACCCCGAGACGATGTGGAGTAGTCCATCACCATGGCCAAAATCATTTATACGCGCACCGATGAAGCGCCTCTCCTGGCGACGTACTCGCTCAAGCCGATCATCGAAGCATTCGCCACCTCGGCGGGTGTCGAGGTCGAGACTCGCGACATCTCTCTCGCCGCGCGTGTGCTGGCGCAGTTCGCCGATCGCCTCCCGGCCGACCAGCAGGTCCCCGATTCTCTGGCGGAGCTGGGCGATCTGGCTCAGACGCCTGAAGCCAACATCATCAAGCTGCCCAACATCTCGGCCTCAGTCCCCCAGCTCAAGGCCACCATCGCCGAGCTCCAGGCCCAGGGCTATGAACTTCCCGACTACCCGGACGAGCCGTCGACCGATGATGAGCGCGATGCCCAGGCCCGCTACGCCAAGGTCAAGGGCTCGGCCGTCAACCCGGTCCTGCGCGAGGGCAACTCCGACCGCCGCGCCCC
>JAKDSA010000011.1 GCA_030457025.1 Brevibacterium sp.
TCCACCTTGTACCGGCTGTTGCGGAGAGTCAACCGATTGAGGACCCGCACTGGTGGGACACCGTTTTGTGCACCAAGGGGCCCTCGGCGTAAAGTAATCGACGAAGGGGCTTTAGCTCAGTTGGTAGAGCGTTTCGTTCGCAATGAAAAGGTCGGGGGTTCGATTCCCCCAAGCTCCACGTGAAGGTGATCGCGAGATGAAGCGACAAACGGTGGCTATGACAGGCATTCTCGGTCTTGCCGGCATCGCACACTTCCTCCGACCCGAGACCTTCGATTCGATCGTTCCGCCGAGGCTGGGCGACCCGCGTTTCATCACCTATGCCAGTGGTGTCGCCGAAATCGGATGTGCGGCTCTGCTGGTGTTGCCGCCCACACGCCGACTGGGCGGATTGGCAGCCTCGGCACTCTTGGTCGCGGTTTACCCCGCCAACATCTATACGGTGAAGAAACACTGGCACAATCCCCGGGGACGTGCGGTCGCTCTCGCCCGTCTGCCATTGCAGGTTCCCCTGGTGTGGATGTCCTGGACCATCGCGAAAGATCGGACCGAAGCCTCACGCTGAGAACCGCTTGAACTCAGTGTTCACCCTGAACCTTGAACTCAGTGTTCACCCTGACCACGGCCTTGCGGCAAGACGTCTTCCGTGACATATTCTGAGAATGGCAGGGACACCGGAGTTCACCCCGCAGACACTCAACACATTGAGTGGTCTGCGCTTCTCAGCTGCCACCGCTGCCTTCCAGATCGAGGGAGCAAGGGCGCTGGGCGGACGCGGACGCTCCATCTGGGACGACTTCGTCGATGATTCCAACAACGTCGTCGACGGCAGCACCGCCGATCCGGGCCCCGACAGCTATCATCGCAGCGCCGAGGACGCAGCGCTGCTCAAAGGACTCGGCGTCGACCGATACCGGTTCTCGATCTCCTGGGTCCGAATCATCCCCGACGGGAAGCCGGGCACGAAGCCCAATGTCGCGGGCCTGGACCATTACGATCGTGTCGTCGACGAACTCCTGGCCACCGGAGTGACACCGGAACCGACCCTCTACCACTGGGATCTTCCGGTCGCCCTCGAATCCGCGGGTGGGTGGCTGAACAGGGACACGGTCCATCGGTTCGGCGAATACGTCGAAGCCGTGGCGAACCGCCTCGGCGACCGGGTGCGTGACTGGTACACGATCAACGAACCGGCCTCGACCTCACTGCAGGGCTACGCACTCGGTGAGCTGGCACCAGCGCGCACATTGCTCTTCGACGCTCTGCCGAGCGTCCATCACCAACTCCTCGCCCACGGCACCGCGGTGGGCATCCTGCGTGAGCACGGTGCCCGACAGGTGGGGCAGGCGATCAACCACAGTCTCATCCTTCCCGAGAGCGATACGGAGACCGATCACGCTGCGGCCGGAATTCTCGATGTCATCTACAATCGACTCTTCGCTGATCCACTGCTCCTGGGGGAGTACCCGGACCTCGAGGCATTGGGCGTCCAGATGCCGATCCGCAGTGGGGACATGGATCTGATCTCCACACCCTGCGATATCTACGGGCTCAACTACTACAACCCGACCACGGTGCGCGGTGTCGACGAGGGGCCGCTGCCCTTCGACATGGTGCCGACGCCGAACGCTGAGACCACCGGCTTCGGTCCGCTGTGGCCGATTCGATCGGACACACTCAGAGACTTCCTCATCGATATGCACACACGCTATAGTTGCGCGCTGCCACCCATCGTAATCTCTGAGAACGGTGCCTCCTTCCCCGAACCGGACGTCTGCACCGAACCGATCCGCGACGATGAGCGCATCGCCTACCTGCGCGACCATCTCTCTGCCATCGCCGAGGCGATCGAGGCCGGTGTCCGCGTCGACGGCTACACCGTGTGGTCATTGCTCGATAACTTCGAATGGGCTCACGGGTACACCCAGCGCTTCGGGCTCGTCCATGTGAATATGGATACCGGTCAACGGACACCGAAGTCGTCGTATGAGTGGTATCGGGACCTCATCGCCTCGGTTCGAGTATGAGCACGCGGCAACCGGCAGCAGACCACCGAGCTGGCGAAAGGGTCGGCCCCCTGTGGATGGTGTGGTTCACGCTGGCGTGGCTGGCGATCTGGACGGTTCAGCTGACTCCGGTCCAACTGCTGCTGCCACTTCAGCTCGACACTCAGAGCGGCGACTGGCTGCGCGGGGTCGTCTGGTCCGGTGTCGTCCTCTCCGCGGGTGGCCTGGCAGGCATCCTCGCCGCCCCGATCGCCGGAAGCCTCTCCGACCGCACACGTTCTCGGTGGGGCCGCCGGCGCCCCTGGGCGATCGGCGGATCGCTGGGAGCTGCTGTTGGACTCCTGCTGACGGGATGGGCGCAGGGCCCGCTGTTCGTCGGTGCCGCCTGGATCATCGTCTCCGTCTCAGTGGCCATCGCCTCCGCAGCGCTGACCGCACTCATCGCCGACCAGCTCGGCTCACAGCGGGGAACGGCTTCGGCGGCGGCGAGTTCCGCCCAGGCTGTCGGGATCGTCGTCGGAGTCGGAGCAGTCGTGCTCCTGGGACTGGGGCTCGGTGCCTCCTATGTGCTCCTGGCCGGAATCATCACCGTCGTCGGGGTGGGCACCGCGCTCCTCCTGCCCGACCCTGCTCCAGTGCTCCCGAGAGTCGCCGCACTGCACACCGAGCGGGCACCGATCCCTCGAGCTCAGATCTCGTCGCTGCTCGACCACAGTTTCCGATGGCTGCTCGTGTCCAGATTCGTCGTCAACGTGGGCAACGCCTTCGGCACCTCGCTGCTGCTGTTCTTCCTGCTGTACGGAATCGGAGTGCCGGCAGACACCGCGGAGGACAAGCTGCTGGTTCTGATCGTCATCTACACGGTCTTCGTCGTCATCGCCTCGATCACACTCGGCACCATCTCGGACCGGTCGGGCAATCGGCGATTCTGGACCTTCGCTTCGGCGCTGGTGCAGGCATGTTCTGGAGTCCTGATCCTCATCAGTCCCGAGTTCGTAACCACCGCGATCGCCGCAGCGATCATGGGCACCGGCTACGGTGCGTACATGGCCGTGAGCCTCGCTTTCGCCACCGATCTGTTGCTCGATCCCGATGACCACGCACGGGATCTGAGCATGGTCAACAATTCCGCCGCGCTGGGGCAACTGGTGGGACCGCTTCTGGGCGCGGGACTCGTTGCACTGGTCGGAGGCTTCTGGCTCCTCTTCGGTGCAGCTGCCCTCGTTTCGGTCGTCGGTGCGCTGATGACATTGACGGTGCACCCCAGAACGAGAACGTCGACTTGAACGTGGCGGTCCCCAGCCCGATCTGCCAGTCCCAACTCGGGTATGACGGCCGGGACTTGAGGTCTCAGGAGATGCCGAGAAGCTTCCCGTTCTTCGCGAGCTCAGGATCGGTGCACGACGACAGGTCGAAGCAGCAGGGCCGCCGCTTGCCCGACTCCAGCTTCGAGATCGCGACCTCAACGCGCCGCGCGCGAGTCTCGGCGTTCTTCGTCGCCTGGATCCATCGCACCCACTCCCACCGCGCCATCGGCGTCAGCCCGGCCCACACCTCGGCCAGCTCGGGTGCGTTGTCGAGCGCCACCCCGAAATCATCGGGAATGGACGTCTCGGGCCAGTCCTTCGTCGGAGTCAGCGCCACGTACATCGTCTTCGCGTCCTCAGTCTGCAGCTGCCTGACCTGATCCTCGCTGAGGTTGATCCAATGCCCGCGCATACCGTCGGGTTCGACCACCGTAGTGAAGTCGACCCCGTTCGCCCGCGTGGAGGCAGCGACCTGCCCCCGGGAGGGCAGCTCGGCACTGGCATCAGCGGGCAGACGCAGAATCGGCCTGCCGTTGATGACCTCCAGCCGCGTGGAGAACTCGATGGTCGCTGCGGTGCTCTTGTTCGTGCTCATGGTCACCAGAATAGCCCCGACCGGCGCGTGTGACTTCTCGATTCCTGACCGACTCCGGATGCAGGCAGTGCTGGACTCACCCCAGCGCTCTTCCGACCCATTCGGGAGACTCGCGCCGAATCCTGTCGATGCGTTCCCTCACGTCGTCGGAGAAGGGGACTGCCGTACCCTGCTCCTGGTCGACATGAAGCCCGACGATCTCTTCGGTGGCGACGAGTTCGTCTCCGACCCGCATTTCGTAGGCCAGATGCAGTTTCTTCTCTCCCGCGGACACGAGCTTCGCAGTGACGCCCAAGGCGGCACCCAGGGACACCTCGTCGAGGTAGCGGATATGGGACTCGACCGTGTAGAGCGAGACAGTGTTCGCCTCGCGATGGGCCTTGTCGAGTCCGATCTGGTCCATCACCTGATCGGTGGCGAAGCCGAAGACGAGGACATAGAAGGCTTCGGACATGTGTCCGTTGTAGTCAATCCAATCCTCGATGACCTCGGTTCGATAGCCCTCGAGCTCGCGCAGTTCTGGTGTCGTATCGGGCTTCGCCGTCGGAAGTGGGGACGTCATCGAGGGCTCTTCCCGGGCGGCCTCCGCCGAGGTTGTGCGCTCTGCCGCGCCATGTGCACCGCCGAGATCAACTGTGAGCCTACGCAGGGCGATGATCCCGGCATCTCGTTGGGCGATGAGGCCAGGGATCGTCTTGTCGCCGCTGGCGGTGTCGCAGCCGGCCACAACGTCGTCTCGCAGACTCTGCGTGAGTTCGGGAGCCTCCAAGCGGGTCCAAGGCGACTTCAGTGACGGACCGAAGTGGTCGAGCATGTGAGCCATTCCGCCTTCACCGCCGGCTAGATGGAAGGTGAGCATCGGCCCCTGGAACGCCCAGCGCAGGCCAGGCCCGTCGGTGATGGAGCGATCGATCTGCTCCACCGTCGCCTCACCCTGGTCGATCATGTGCAACGCCTCTCGCCATTGCGCCTCTTGGAGCCGATTGGCGATGAATCCGGGAACTTCGTGGTCCATTCTGATCACGGATTTGCCGATGCGGGTATAGAACTCGGCGGCCCAGTCGACAGTCTCCACAGCGGTCGACTCTCCACCGACGACTTCGACGAGGGGAATGAGATAGGGAGGATTGAACGGGTGGCCGACGACGAGGCGTTCGGGATGTTCGGCCTCGAGGGCCATCTCCGTCATGCTGTAGCCCGAGGTCGAGGAACCGATGACGACATTCTCCTCGCAGACCGCGTCGATGCTGGCCAGCAGGCCGCGTTTGAGCTCGAGGTTCTCTGGGGCCGACTCCTGGACGAATCCTGTCCCGGCCACCGCCTCGGCGAGGTCGGTGTGCACGGTCCACGCGTCCTTGTCTGCGCCCTCGACCATGTCGAGTTGGGCCAATGCCGGCCAAGCAGCGTCGATGAGACGTGTCAGCTTCTCTCCCGCATCAGGAGCTGGATCCCAGACCCTGACGGTGAAGCCCTGCGCGAGGAAGTATGCGGCCCATCCACCGCCGATCGTGCCGGCTCCGATGCAGGTGACTGTGGTGATCGAGCCGATGTCGGGGTAGGACGGAACGAGGGCAGCGGCGGTCACAGGTCGCTGCCCGTCACGATCGGAGCCTGCACCCGAAGGTCGAGGATGTCGCGAGCCTCGGCCGGTGTGGCCACCTCGGCTCCGAGGTCCTCGATGATGTCGACCGCACGCTCGGTCAGCGAAGCGTTCGTGGCCTTCACCCCTTTGGCAAGGTACAGATTGTCTTCGAGACCGACTCTGGCGTGTCCGCCGGCGAGCACGGACTGGGCCACCCAAGGGAGTTGATTGCGGCCAATGGCGAACGAGGTGAACTGCGCACCGGTCGGCAGCATATTCACCATCGCTGTGAGGAGTCCGGCATCGACCGGAGCCCCGTAGGGCACTCCCATGCACAGCTGGTACAGCGGCGGGGGATCGATGAGTCCCTCTTCCACGAGGACATTGGCGAACCACAGGTTTCCGGTGTCGAAGATCTCAAGTTCGGGCCGCACGCCCAGGGTCTGGATCTTCTTCGAGCCCTCACGCAGCATGTCGGGGGTGGACACGTAGATGTTCGAGCCGTCGCCGAAGTTCAGGGAACCGCAGTCGAGCGTGCAGATCTCGGGCAGCAGCTCCTCGACGTGGGGGAGCCTTTCGAGAGCGTTGACGAGGTCCGTGCCCGGCATGTGAGTGGTCGGGTCCTGCGGATCGACGACGAGGTCACCACCCATTCCCGCGGTGAGGTTGATGACGGGGTCGACGTCGGAGGCACGGATGAGGCGCACGACCTCGCGGTAGTGGGCAACCTCGCGGGACCCCTGCTTGGTGTCGAGGTCACGGACGTGGATGTGGACGACAGAGGCACCAGCTCGCGCGGCCGCGATCGCATCGTTCGCGATTTCCTCCGGGGTGACCGGGACGTGTTCGCTCTTGTTCGCGGTGTCTCCGGCGCCGGTGACGGCACAGGTGAGAATGACTTTGCGATTCATTGTGACTCCTCATCAGGATCGGGGTTGACGATTGTGCGTTTGAGGTAGCTGGAGAGTCGGCGTCGGAAGGTCGCGACATCCATGATTCCGGTGAGGACCTTGACACCGAGCCCGTCGAGCAGGGATGTCAGTTCATCGGCCAGTGCCTCGCTGTCGCCCGGGCGGAATGCGCCCTCGGCTTGGCCGGCTTCGATGGTTGAACGCACGGTCTGCGACCAGCGTTCGTAATTGGCCGGATAATCGGAGGCATGGGGATCTTCGAGACCGAGCCTGGCCCAAGTTTGGAGCCAGATCGACCATTCGCTGCGTGAGGTGCGCCCGATCGGCGACTGGAGCTCAAGCAGACGCTGAAGTCGACGGCGCGGACTGCGGATTTCGTCAAGCCAGGCGATCTGCCGGTCGAAGGCAAGTTTGACCGAGTAGTCGAGTGTCGCCTCGAAGAGTTCGGACTTTCCCTCGAAGTAGTAGTGAATACTCGCGCTCGAGAGGCCGGTGGCTTCGGCGATGTCTGCGATTCGCACCGTTTCGTAGCCATGACGGGCGAACAGATCCCATGCGGTCTCGACGATGAGTCTGCGCGGCGAGGAATCCGGAGCAGGGCCAGGCCTCTGATCGGACCCTGGCAGGAAGCGCGGGGGAGTCGCGGACACCTGTGACTCGTCGCCGAGCAGCCACCTGACCGTCACGCCGGTTGCGGTGGCCAGACCGAGGATTTCCTCGGCACCGAATCTGCGTCGACCTGTCAGGGACTTCGACAGTTTGGTCTCGTCGATTCCGATGCTCGCAGCCACCTGCCGCTGGGACAGGTTGCTGGCGCGCAGCGCATCCTTTGCCCGGCGTGCTGTGCCACCGGCTTCGCTGCGATCCGTCATGGCCGCCAATCTATCTGCTGCGTGCACATATCGCAAACAATACTGATGATTAACCAATGTTTGCGATAGCAAGTGTGGCGGTTTCCCGGGCACATTCGACCGGTCGAGTACGCCACGATGGAAGGGAGAGCGGATATTCTCGAAGGGATGAACCGACCACCTGATGACACCGATCCCACACCGGAGGGGCCATGAACGACAATCTCCATTCCCGCATGCACGTCGTCTCCGACGAGACCCGAAACCTCGTCAATCTCGTCCTCGACTACTCGCGTCGGCGCACCTTGGCCGTCGACACTCCACTCGACCACCCGACGACCGAGACCGAACTCAAGCGACTGGCCGGGCCAACCATCACCGAGGAAGGCGTCGGGGCGTCACGGGCACTGGCGATCTTCGAGCACATCTTCGCCCCCGCCTGCATCACTACCGATCACCCGAAGTACCTGTCCTTCATCCCCAGCGCCCCGACGAAGGCCGCCGTGGCGTTCGATCTGGTCGTCTCCGCCAGCGCACTCTACGGCGGCTCATGGCTCGAGGGTGCGGGTGTCGTCCATGCCGAGAATGAGGTCCTGTCCTGGTTGGCCGGTGAGTTCGGGCTTCCGACGAGCGCCGGCGGTGTCTTCGTCCAGGGAGGCACGATCGGCAACCTCTCGGCGCTGGTCGCGGCCCGTGACACACGGAAGGCTCAGCTCGGCGATGAGCTGCCTGGACGCTGGGTGATCGTGTGCAGTGCCGAGGCGCACTCCTCGATCGCCTCGGCGGCGGCCGTGATGGATGTCGATGTAGCGCCCGTGCCCACCGGCGACGACGGGATTCTGCGGCCGGAGGGCGTCCGGGCCGCCCTCGACGAGCACGGTGATGCCGTCATCGCCGTGGTCGCAACGTCGGGAACGACGAATTTCGGCACCATCGACGACATCGCCGGCATCGCAGCGCTGAAGGAAGAATTCGACTTCTGGCTCCACATCGACGGCGCCTATGGGCTGGCTGCGATGCTCTCACCCGTGGTGCGGCACAAGTTCGCCGGTGTCGAATCCGCCGACTCGGTCATCGTCGATCCGCACAAGTGGCTGTTCGCCCCGTTTGACGCATGTGCGCTCATCTACCGTGATCCCACTCTGGGACGGCGAGCGCACACCCAGCGCGCCGAATACCTCGACACGCTCACCGAGTCCCAGGAATGGAGCCCCTCGGACTACGCCATCCAACTCACCCGCCGTCCGCGCGGACTGCCCCTGTGGTATTCGCTGGCCAGTTATGGAGCCGAGACCTACCGTGAGGCCATCGGCCACTCGATCGAACTGGCGAGGCAGATCGGGTCTGAGATCAAGAGGCGCCCGAATCTCAAGCTTGTCCGCGAGCCCGAGCTCTCGGTTGTCGTCTTCGAGCGCGTCGAGTGGAGTCGTGAAGACTATCAGCAGTGGTCGGATCGACTGCTCGAGGACCAGCGGGCCTTCGTCGTGCCCAGCTCGCACCAGGGGCGACCCAATGCCAGGTTTGCGATCGTCAATCCGCTCACGACCTTTGAGGACCTCGTCGATATCCTCGACACCATGGGGTGATGGCACTCCCTGGGGTGATGGGTCCAGCTGTCTCCTGCAGTCCCCATCCCAGTCTGAGTCTCAGGCTTGGCGCCGGGTCAGCTGCGCGACTGTGGTTTGAGCTCGACGGTGAAGGTGGGCAGAAGGAACTGGGTGATCGGTCCGATGCCCACGGCATAGAGCGCGGTGCCGATGCCGAAGACGCCGCCGAGCAGCCAGCCCACGATGACCACGCTGACCTCGATGAGGGTGCGCACCAATCGGATCGATTTGCCGGTGACCCGCGACAGTCCTGTCATGAGACCGTCGCGGGGGCCGGGGCCGAACTGCGAGCCGATGTACATCGCCGAGGCGACTCCATTGAGCACGATGCCGCCGATGAGGAGCCCGATGTTCCATCCCAGCTCCTCGGGCTGGGGCAGGAACAGTCGTGTGAGGTCGAGGGACGGTCCGATGAGGAGTGCGTTGAGCACCGTCCCGAGTCCAGGCTGCTGTTTGAGCGGGATCCAGATGAGCAGGACGAGGAACGAGGTGATCGTGACGATTGTGCCGAATGTCAGCGGCAGGTGCCTGATGATGCCTGAGTGGAGGACGTCCCAGGGCATCATGCCCAGCCCGGACGTCACGATCATGGCCATCGACGCACCGTAGAGGTAGAGGCCGAGGAGCAGCTGCGGCAGTCGGCGGGGGAGTCGGCCGCTCTTGAGCTGCTGGATGGGACCGATATTTGCGAGTTCGCGCTTCGGCACAGGTGTCGATGACATCGTAGGTCTTTCCGGTTCGATCTGTTGGTATCACCATCATGTCCTGAACTGGCCTTGTAAAAAAGAGCCAATTGGAAGAAAGTGGTCATATCACCGTGGACACTGCGGGTGAGTGATCAAGACAGTGGATGAGTGATCGACACAGTGAGGTGGCTATGAACACGCTGGTGATGAGTGGATCCAGATTGGCCGGCATCATCGGCACCGGTCCGTGGCCCGGACCAGCCTACGATTCGCTGACGGCTGCGATCTCCCGTGCCATCGGCGACGGTCGCATCCCGGTCGGAGCCCGGCTGCCCAGTGAGCGGGAGGTCGCCGCCGCGACCGGTCTGTCTCGGACGACGGCCAGCCGTGCCTTTGCGAAGCTGCGCGAACAGGGGTTCATCCTCACCCGGCGCGGCTCCGGCAGTGTGGTCCAGCTGCCGGAAGTGCCCGGCGGGCGCATCGATCATCTCCTGACCCCGGCGGGTGCGGACGAAGCGGAGATCGATCTCACCTGCACCGCCTCGGTGGCGCCGCCCTGGCTGCTGGGGGCCTATGAACGTGCGGTCACACAGGTCCATGCCTATCTGCCCGGGACCGGCTACTATCCCTCGGGGCTGCCCGTGTTCAGGGAGCTGATCGCTGAGAGCTACGCGGCCCGCGGAGTCCGCACCGATCCCGATCAGATCCTCATCACCTCGGGAGCCTTCGGAGCCGTGGCCATTGCCGTGCGCGCACTCCATCAGGGCCGGGGCCGGGTGCTCGTCGAAAGCCCGACCTATCCGAATGCGATCGCGACTCTGGAAGGCGCCGGTGCCTCCCTCATTCCCTACCCCCTCGAGCTGGGAGCCGAGGGACATCACTGGGACATCGACGCCATGGATCACATCGCACGCCAGACACGTGCGCGTTCGGCCTACCTCATCCCCGACTTCCACAACCCCACCGGAGCACTCCTGCCCGAGGAACGGCGGCCCGAGCTCGGAGCCATGCTCAGACGCAACTCCATGGTGCCCATCTTCGACGAGTCCCTGGTCGAGCTCGGCCTCGACGGTGATCCGACACCGACGCCGATGGCGGCCTTCGTGCCCGATTCGATCACGGCCGGCAGCACCAGCAAGATCTTCTGGGGCGGCCTGCGCGTCGGGTGGATGCGCATCCCTGCCCACCGCATCGATTCGATGGCGTCCACGCGACTCAGCCTCGACCTCGGCGCTCCTGTGCTCGAACAGCTCGTGGCCGTCGAACTCATGCGCGACCATGACACCATCGTCGGCCAGTACCGTGAGAAGCTGCGCGCGGCCAGGGACAGTCTCGCTGCCCAGGTGCGCACCCATCTTCCAACGTGGCAGGTCATCGTGCCCAGCGGCGGAATGGCCCTGTGGTGTCGACTGCCCGAAGACCGCTCGGGTGCCCTTGCCATCGCCGCCAGGAAACATGGACTCGGGTTGGTCGCCGGACCCAATTTCGCCCCGGCCGGGGGACTGGATCGGTGGATCCGTCTGCCCTACACGGTCTCCGAGACGCAAATGGACGAGGTCGGCCCCCGCCTGGCCGCTGCGTGGGACGACGCTCTGACGTTCACCGACCGTGTTCCGGCAGGACGGGCGCGTACCGTCGCCTGAGACGGTCTGGCTACCATGAGGGTATGGAAGCGAACGAGGGACTCAACCACGACGGACGGTACTCGACGGCGACGACCGCGGAGGACTTCAAGATCAACATCGCCGAGGTGAACCGGCGCATCGAATCCGCTGCCCACCGGGTCGGCCGTGACCCCAATGAGATCGAACTGCTGCCGGTGAGCAAGACGGTTCCGCAGGAGAGGATCCGTGAAGCCGTTGCCGCCGGCTGCCACAAACTGGGCGAGAACAAGGTGCAGGAGGCCCACCGGAAGTCGGATGAGATGGCCGACCTGACCATCGATTGGGCGGTGATCGGGCACCTGCAGTCGAACAAGGCCCGTGACGTTGCGAGGTTCGCCTCCGAATTCCAAGCTCTCGACCGGCTCAAGGTCGCTGCGGCTCTCGACCGACGACTGCAAGCGGCGGGTCGGCGCCTCGACGTCTATGTCCAGGTCAATACCTCTGCCGAGGACTCGAAATTCGGAATGCCCCCGGAAGAGCTGCTCGGCTTCCTGCGGGAGCTGCCGCAGTTCCCTGCCCTGAATGTGCAGGGACTGATGACGCTCGCGGTGTTCTCCTCCGACATCGACCGTGTCCGCACCTGCTTCCAGCGACTGCGAACAGTGCGGAATCAGGTCCGGGACACCGACCCCGATCTGATCGGCGCGGGAAAACTGTCGATGGGCATGTCCGGGGACTACGAAATCGCGATCGAAGAAGGAGCGAACTGCGTCCGCGTGGGCCAGGCCATCTTCGGCAAGAGAGCACTGCCTGACAGCTACTACTGGCCTGAGAACGGCTGAACGCCCCGACGTGCTCGCCTCACTGAGCAGACATCAGGTTCTCTGATACCTCACCGCCATACTCACAGTGGCCCTCATCGGGCTGAGCCTGCCGGTGGCATCGACGATCGCCACCTCCGCGATCACTGGCTGCCTCATCGCGCTTCTGTTCGTGACGTTCCTCGACATCCCATTCGATGCAGTCCGAGATTCATTCACAGACATGAGATTCCTCGGCGCCGTCGTCCTGGCGAATTTCCTCATCGTCCTGCTCACCCCCTGCATCGACTACGTCCTGGTCTTCACCAGGCTGGCCGGTGGGGCCCATGCACGTCTGCTCGCACTGACTCCGGTGCTCATGCTCGCCCAGATCATCCTGCTGCCGGTCTACCTGTGGATCATTCTGGGCGAGGTCGGTGCCGCCGCGATCACCCCCAGGCCCTTCATCACCGCTCTGCTCATCTTCATCGTCCTGCCGCTGACCGGCTCCGTCACACTCCGCCTCCTCTCCCGCCGATCTGCGGTCGTGGATCGGTCCGCCCAGGTTGTATCGGAGTCCACGGTCCCTCTGATGATGCTCACCTTGGCCGTGATCGCCGCGGTGCAGGTGCCGCTGATCGCCCCGTACCTGGCGGAGTTGGGCGGCGCCATCGCGACGTTCGTCGTCTTCGCGATCATCGTCACCGGCCTCGGATGGATCCTCGCGCGGGTGCTGCCGGTGAATGTGGGGATGGGGCGAGCGCTCGTCTTCACCGCAGTGACACGCAATTCACTCGTCATGCTCCCGATCGTGCGGGCCATCACCGCCGACGGCATCGGGCCGGCGGCCGTCGTCGCGCAGACGATCGTCGAGCTGGTCTTCATGCTCATCCTCGTCCGCGTGGTGCCGCATATCCTCCCAGGGACCACTGTGTCCGAAAACCGCTAGTATTGCCGGTGATTCGCGAGCAGAATGGTCATATGCTCACCACAGATCAGTGCTATCAGGCAGTGGCCGGTCGTGACAGGCGCTTCGACGGAATGTTCTTCACTGCGGTGCACTCGACCGGTATCTTCTGTCGCCCGTCCTGCCCGGCGAGGACTCCTCTGCGCAAGAACGTCGATTTCTACCAGACCGCAGCGGCAGCAGCGGAGGCGGGATTTCGGGCCTGCAAACGGTGCCGACCCGATGCCAGCCCGAATTCGCCGGAGTGGGACATTCGGGCCGACATCACGGCCCGTGCCATGAGGCTGATCCAAGATGGCCTCGTCGATCGGGCTGGGATCTCAGGTCTCGCCTCGGCGTTGGGATACAGCTCACGGCAGTTGGGACGGGTGCTGGCCTCGGAACTCGGGGTCGGCCCGCTCGCAATCGCCCGCACCGAACGTGTGAGGACCGCTCGCACTCTCGTCGAATCGACGTCATTGTCGATGAGCGAGGTCGCCTTTGCTGCTGGATTCTCCAGCATTCGCCAGTTCAACGACACCTTCCGTGCCGTCTACTCGTCCAGCCCAAGGGATCTGCGCAGCGGTGCCGGAAAACCACACGCCGGGCAGAACATCGTCGTCCGCCTCGCCTACCGTCCGCCTCTCGACCACGCTCACCTGTTCAGGTACCTGGGGGTGCGCGCGATCCAAGGGGCAGAGGACGTCGGCGAGGACCACTACACCCGTTCGCTGCGCTTGGCACATGGACCGGCCGTCCTGACACTGACCCCGGGGGCCGGGGACTTCATCGAATGTCACCTCCGGTTGGCCGATACCCGCGATCTCGGAAGCGCGGTGGCCAGGGCCAGACGAATCCTCGACCTCGATGCCGATCCCAGTGCCGTGCGTGCGACGCTGACGGACGCGGGGCTCTCGGAGCTCATCGACAGATCCCCGGGAATCCGCTCTCCGGGAACCAGCGACCCTGTCGAGCTCGCGATTCGCACCGTCCTGGGACAGCAGATCTCAGTCGCCGCCGCACAGACTCATCTCAACCGCCTGGTGGCCGCGTTCGGTCAGGTGCTGCCTGAAGAGCTGAAGGTCGGCACCGTTGACCGAGTGTTCCCCACAGCCGCCGAAATCGCTGAGATTCCGGAAGAGCATTGGTCGCTTCCGGCCCGCAGGATCGGCACGATTCGGGCACTGAGCGCCCGTCTGGCAGACGGTTCGATCGATCTGGGTCCTGGCTGCGATCGAACCCAGGTCAGCGACTGCCTGCTTGCCGTGCCCGGAATCGGGCCGTGGAGTCTCGGCTACATTCGGATGCGCGCTCTTGGAGACCCCGATGTCCTTCTCGGCTCGGACCTCGGCGTCAAGAAGGCCATGAGTGAACTGCACAGTTCGGACACGGACATGGCTGACTGGGCCCAGAGGTTGGACCGATGTCGGCCCTGGAGGTCCTATGTCACACACCTGCTGTGGGCCCAACACTCGCAGTCACAGCAGACAACGGCACCGAACGCGACACCTTCACCACAGAGACCAGCGAACACAGACGCAAGCACGAGCAAGAAGACGAATCAGAAGCGGAGAAGACAATGACGATGACATTGGTCATGCCCACGGCGGACACAGTGCGATACACACTCATCGACTCGACACTGGGGAGGATTCTCCTCACCTCCGATGGTGACCACCTCACCGGGCTGTACCTGGATGACTTCGACCAGGTCCTGCAGCGACTGGAGACGACGGTCGGTGCCGAGCCGGTCAGCGACGATGACCTGGCTCTGTTCGCGGCGGCGGGGGACCAGCTCGCCGAGTACTTGGCAGGCACCCGCACCGCATTCGATCTTCCGCTGGCCCCGCGCGGCACCGAATTCCAACGCGACGTCTGGCAGGCGCTGACGACGATTTCCTATGGCGCAACCGCCGGTTACGGAGAACTCGCCGCGTGGATCAACAGGCCGAGCGCGGCACGCGCAGTGGGTGCAGCCAATGGCCGGAACCCGATCAGCATCATCGTCCCCTGCCACCGTGTGATCGGAGCGAACGGTGCGTTGACAGGTTATGCCTGGGGCGAAGAGAAGAAACGGACACTTCTCGAACTCGAAGCCGGCCACTGACAGAGGCCAGACAGTTGGGGGCCAGGGGCACTCCGCCCATCGCCGACATTCCGCTCAGCTCAGGAACGAAGAAGGACCCGGACTCATCGTGATGAGTCCGGGTCCTTCGTGCGGTGGAGGTAAGGGGATTCGAACCCCTGACCTTCTCCATGCCATGGAGACGCGCTACCAACTGCGCCATACCCCCGCTTGCTCGATCAATACTACTCAGACGCACGCGCGACAACAAATCGGCAGACAGTGACGCTGACCACATCCCGATGGCTGGGTGACTGTCGGAGCCGAATCAGCGAGGATGGCCAGGACCGGGCAGACTTCCGGTCCCGGCCATCTGTGCCATCAGATCATCGGACGCACCTCGTACAGGTACCTTGCGATTTCGCGCTCGCGCTGCTCAGCGACCCGCTGATCTCGAGCGAGTCTACGAAACTGCGCGTTGCGACGGTTCAGTGCGACCTGATTGCGATCCTTTGCGGGGACAACGGAACGGCGGGCCCAGTTGATGAGCTTGAGTCCGGCGCTCAGTGCCACACGACGCGGATAGGTGATTGGAAATGCCGTGGACAAAACGATTCCTTAATGTTTTCGGGCAGGGGAAATGCCCCAATGGCGGTTAGGCGAATTGTTCGAAAGCAACGAGTTGTGAAAGAACTCAATGAGTCGAATGAAAGCGACTTCTGGGAAATGAATTCGCTGATAGGCGTCTGCAGGATCAGCTGAGACTCGATGAGGATCAGCCGACGCAGCGGCAACTCGGCCAATAGCAGACTCAATCGAATGAGTGGTTTCAAGGCCCAAAGGGTCGGCGATGTTCGTGAACGAACGTACCTGGTGAACGACCGTGTCCCGGGCGAGTTCGTCGCATGCATCGTTGCTGCGGGTGAACGCCAACGGTGGCGTCAGAGCGGCATGGCTTGGGCGATCTTGCGCGGTTGCGTACCGGTGTTCAACTGACCGGTGGAGAAAGACGAAAGATACGGCTGGAATTCAGCCGGCGAGTCCTTGTCCGCCAATCAAGCAGGCAGTGTTCCCGGTCCAGCGGTGCTGGAGGTTCGGAAATGCGATGAGATTCAGCATAGTTCTGCGCTCCCTTCTTGGTCGTGGATCTCGTTTGAGCGGCGTCAGCGCTCAAGATGGTTTGATGCAATTCTGGAGTTTGTGCGAATCCGTAATTGCACTACCGAATTTATCACAGGTGAAGAACTCTGTGTGACTTCTGTTCATTCTTTCTGAACTTTATTGTGATGAATGTGTGCTTTGCCCTATTCGGGGCAGTGATCGATGGGGCGGGTCTGTGCCGATCTCGTTTCCGAAGGCGCCGCGCGGTGGGGTCGAAGAATGCTGACGTGCCGACGTAGAATCTTCTCAGACTCGCGACTCTCTGGGAGAAGATAATGTCACAGGCATCTGCCACCACTGGGCGACTGGTCGTCGGATACATCGCCACCGAGCGTGGACGCGACGCCATCGCTCTGGCCATTTCACTTGCGCGCTCCGCCGGGATCGAACTCATCGTCACGATCGTGCGTCCGGAAGCATCGACCTTCACCGCAGGCAATTCCATTCCGCAGGACGGCAGCGGAATCGTCTCACAGCAGCTCGAGGATTGGCTCGACGAGGCATTGGCCCTCATCCCCGACGATGTTTCTGCTCGCGGGCGCATCCACACCTCGTCGAATGAGTCCAAAGGTCTCATGGAGGTCGCGGAGGGCGAAGGGGCGCTCGGAATCGTCATCGGCGCTCGTGCCACGACACTGATGCGTTCGTTGCGCATCGGGACGGTCGCGACCGCACTGCTTCACTCCTCTGCGGTCCCGGTCGTCCTGGCCCCGTCGGGCAACTCGGACATCGGCCCCGTCTCCCGAATCACAACACTCTTCGGCGCCCGGCCCGGGGCTGCGGCGCTCATCGGCGCAGCCGTCCAGTCGGCAGCCGCCCTCGATGTCGACCTGCGTCTGCTGTCCCTGATCGAGAACGATGGACTCGGCGAGGACGACACCGTCGAGATCCGGGAATTCGCAGAGGAGTACGGGGGAGCGGTGTTGGCCGGCCGAGCCGCCGACATGTTCGAATCGGGCCGAGCCGTCGTCAAGTCACAGGCCGGCGCCGACATCGAAGAGGCCGCGGCCAACGTCGACTTCCGGCCGGGTGAGATCGCATTCATCGGCTCCAGTCGACTGGGGCGAGGCGGACGGGTCTTCATCGGTGCACGAGCCAGGCGACTGCTGCGTGTACTTCCCGTCCCCGTCGTCGTTGTGCCACGTCGGGCATCCAGCACCGTCTCGACTCAGTGAGCGTCTCACTTCCTCGGCGCATCGATTTCACCGTCGACGGCCACCGGACGGCGGCGTGGCTGCACTCGTCCGGCTCGACCTCCCGTCCAGTGCTCATGGTCCACGGCTTCCGCGGCGACCACCACGGAATGGACCTCATCGCAGGAGCAGTTCGCGGCCGCGATGTCATTGTCGGTGATCTGCCCGGATTCGGTCTCAGCCCCCCGCTGCCGGCAGGTCTGAGTCTCGACGGCTACTGCGATCATCTTGCTGGTCTCGTCGCAGAGGTGACCTCGCGTTGGCAGACGGCGCCGATCGTCCTCGGACATTCGTTCGGATCGATTCTGGTCGCGCATATGGCTGCCCGCCGGCCGGACACCGCTGGTGAGCTCATCCTCATCAACCCGATCACCTCACCGGCGCTCGAGGGCTCCGCGAGGCTCCTCACTGCGCTCACTCGCCTCTACTACGGACTCGGCGCGCGGCTGCCGGAGCCGATCGGACATCAGCTTCTGGCCAATCCTGTGATCGTGCGACTGATGAGTGAGGTCATGGCCACGAGCAGAGATCGCGGGCTGCGCCGCTATATCCATGATCAGCATGCCCGGTACTTCTCCACCTTCAGCGATCGGACCTCTTTGGCAGCGGCCTTCGACGTCTCGGTCGCCCACACCGTCACCGAGGTGGCCGGGCAACTGACCATGCCGACGCTCGTCATCGCCGGAGACAAGGACGCCATCGCCCCGATCGCCGCGACGCGGAAGTTCGTCTCGGGGCTGAGCGATGCACGGTTCGTCGAACTGTCCGGGGTGGGGCACCTGATCCACTATGAGCGTCCTGGCGAAGCCGCCTCGGCGATCATGGAATTCTGCGATGGCAGGGGCTGACTTTCCCGACGCGGGGACCCTCGCGGGCAGGTGACGGCGACGACAAGCGAAAACGGCAGAGGGCCGATGCGAATCAACGCATCGGCCCTCTGCCGTGAGAATCTCAGACCTCGGGGGCAACCGACCCTCAGGGGCGGTCGACGATCCAGTGGTAGACCATGGGGATGAGGAACGCGAGGCAGGAGGCGAGAAGGCCAGCCCAGAAGAGCCAGAACTCGGTACCCGCGGCACCGTAGAATCCGGCACCGAAGAGGTAGAGACCGAACACGAAGAGGGCAAACGAGACGATGAAGACGATGACGTCAGCGAACGATGCTGAGTTACGAGTTCTCTTCGTGGTGGCGATGTTGGACATGTTCTCCTCCGACGGTCATTGGGGTGCAGACTGACACACTGCCAGTAAGTCTACACGCAGTAGAGAAGATTCCAGGTCCGAGGACTGCCCGAGTTGCGGCGGGAATCGATCAATCGCGTGCGGAACTCTTCTCCGGCACCAGCCAGCCCAGAAGCGCAGACACGATGGACACGATGATGGCGGCGAAGATGGCTGAGAAGAAGAAGGTGTCGATGGTGAACTCGAATGGGGTGAAGCCGGAGAGCCAGCTGGTCAGAGCCAGCATGATCGCATTGATGACGATCGAGAACAGCCCCAGTGTCAGGCACGTGATCGGGGCGGAGACGAAGCTGAGGATCGGTTTGATGAACGCGTTCGCCAGTCCGAAGATCAGCCCGATCACAAGGTAGGAGATGATCGTGGCAGGGATCGCTCCGGTCTGCTCTTCGACAACGCTGTTTCCTGCGATGGCCACGCCGGGCAGTACCCAAGCCGCAACCCAGATCGCACATGCGTTGACGACTACTCGAGAGAGGAAGTTCATATACACATCTTCCCATTCCCGTCTGCATTCTTTCTGAGTCGCGGATGGGAATGAGGTCCGTACAAGCACCCCGATTCCCTGGCCTTCGCAGCCACCACGGCCGAACGTGAACGAGCAATGGTGAGCAACCTCAAACGGCCACGTCACCGATCACCCTCGTATGCGTGCTCCGATCCCGGTAGCCTGGAAGACGCGCCGAAGGGCGCCGACAGTGACAGCAGAGTGCATCTACCGAGTGATTCGATCCAGGTCACCACGGCGGCACAGATCCCCATCGACCTGATGGGGGAGAAACTGGATTGGTATGCCCAGCAACGAAACTCGCACCCGTCCCGACGAGATCGCAGCACCGAAGCTGCTCAACGTCGTGGGCCGCAGCTACTTCCCGATCGCCTTCGTGGCCCGCCTGCCCTACGCCATGGTGGTCATCGGTGTCCTCACCCTCGTCGTCGCCGGCCGAGACTCGCTGAGCCTCGGTGGAGTCAACTCGGCCATGGTGGGCCTGGGAACGGCGATCTTCGGCTCCTTCATCGGCGCCGCCGCCGACCGCTGGGGCCAACGGCTCGTACTGCTGACCATCGGCCTGCTCAACAGCATCGCCCTGATCTTCATGGCCTGGGTCGTCTTCAGCCCCTTGCCTGATTCCGTGGTCCTCATCGGCGCTTTCGCCATCGGTGCCACAGCCCCGCAGGTGGCCCCGATGTCACGCTCTCGCCTCGTCGAGATCATCATGTCCAGACTCGCCGGCCCCCGGCAGCAGAAGACCCTCAACGGCACCATGGCCTACGAGTCGGCCGCCGATGAGTTCGTGTTCGTCTTCGGCCCCTTCATCGTCGGCCTCCTCGCCACGACCCTCCACCCGGTCGCTCCGATCATCGGCGCTGTGATCATGACCCTGGTCTTCGTCTCCGCCTTCGCCCTCCACCCCAGTGGCCGGGCTCATGTCAGCACCTCGGCGCAGCCACGTGTCCAGGGCCCGGCCAAAGAGCTGTTCTCATTCGGGGTCTTCGTCGTCGTCCTCGGCGTCTTCGGCATCGGCCTCGTCTTCGGGTCGACGCTGACGGCACTGACCTCACTGACGAATGATCTCGGTCGCCCCGAAGAAGCCGGTCTCATCTACGGCATCATGGGCATCGGCTCCGCGATCCTGGCCATCACCGTTGCCCTCTTCTCACCGCGCTATGCCCTGTGGGCTCGCTTGCTGTCCTTTGCCCCGCTGATGTTCATCGGAGCCGTGATCATGGCGTCCTCGGCCTCAATGGTCACCGTGGTCATCGCACTTCTGCTGATGGGCTGCGCGGTCGGGCCGACCTTGGTGACTCTGTTCAGCCTCGCTGCCGAACGCAGTCCGCTGGGACGCTCGGCTACCGTAATGTCGATGGCCGGTTCCGCGATCATCGTCGGCCAGTCCGTGGCCTCGGCGGTCAACGGAATCCTCGCCGAGGAGGTCGGGACCGCGGCGGCAATGGCTGTCCCGATGGCGGCTTCGGCGACCGTCCTCCTCGCCGGCCTGCTCAACCTCCTCGTCGGAAAACGTGGGCGAAAAAGAGACCTGGTTCACTCGTAGTTTCCGTTTGTTGGGACGCCGCGTCCCAAGAGTGAGATCGTGTGACCTGAACAATATCGGAGAGTAGCATTGCCGCTTGTTCACAGGGAACGGCGCACCACAGTGCGCGTTTCTCGTCACAACGGAAAGCACGATATGTCAACTAGCACCTCATCGACCGAGGCCGCGCGGAACGACACCCGATTCTTCGGGCACCCACTTCCGCTCATGCAGCTCTTCAGCCTCGAACTGTGGGAGCGGTTCTCCTACTACGGCATGAACGGCATCCTCGCCATCTACCTGTACTTCCAGGTCAGCGAGGGCGGCCTGGGTATGCCTCAGCCGACAGCCATCGGAATCGTCGGCGCCTATGGCGGCGCCGTCTTCCTGGCCACGATCCTCGGTGCCTGGGTCGCGGACAGGATCCTGGGCGCAGAGAGGATCCTGTTCTACTCGGCCATCATCATCATGGTCGGCCACATCTGCCTCGCGCTCATCCCCGGTTTCGGCGGGGTCGCGGCCGGCCTCATCCTCGTTGCGCTCGGATCCGGTGGCCTCAAAGCCAATGCATCTGCTCTCGTCGGTGAGCTCTACTCGGAGAAGGATCCCCGCCGGGATGCCGGGTTCACGCTCTTCTACATGGGTGTCAACATCGGCGCCCTCCTCGGACCTCTCATCACCGGCCTCCTGCAGAAGGAGATCGGCTTCCACTTCGGCTTCGGCGCTGCCGCCGTCGGCATGGCCCTGGGCCTGATCATCTATGCCACCGGCCGCAAGAACCTGCCGGACGAATCCCGGGGTGCGGTCAATCCGCTGTCAGCCTCGAAGCTCTACCTCTTCCTGCTGGCGATCGTCGTGACGGTCGTGCTCATCGTCGTACTGTGGATGACGCACATCGTCAATCCGGAGAATGTGGACTGGTGGATAGCAGGGATCTCGGCCGGTGCCGCAGCATGCTACTTCATCATCATGGCCACGAGCCCACAGACGGACTCGGATGAACGCTCTCGCGTGCTCGCGTTCATTCCCTTCTTCGTCACCTGTGTGATCTTCTGGTCGCTGTACCAGCAGATCTTCGGGACGCTCACCGCGTACTCGGACACACAGATGAATCGCATGATCTTCGGGTGGCAGATGCCGATCAACTGGCTCCAGCTCATCCCACCGATCTTCGTCATCGCCTTCGCCCCGGTCTTCTCGGCGATATGGTTCAAGCTGGGCACTCGTCAGATCTCGACTCCGGTCAAAGCGGGACTCTCGCTCATCCTCATCGGCATCGCCTTCCTGCTTTTCCTCCCGTATGCGAATGCCGGCGCACATGAGACGCCGCTGCTGTGGGTGGCGTTCATCCTGCTCCTGTTCGTCTTCGCCGAGCTGCTCATCTCACCGATTGGGCTGTCCTTCTCCTCGAAGGTCGCACCGAAGGTGTTCCAATCGCAGATGATCGCCGTGTTCTTCCTGTCCTCCGGGGTGGGAACGGCACTGTCGGGTGTGTTGGGCGGGTACTACTCCGCCGATAATCAGACGCCGTATTGGACATCGATCGGAGCGGCCTCGATCGTTCTCGGCCTGTTGGCTCTGACGCTGACCAAGCCGATGCTCAAGGCGCTGCGCGGAATCCGCTGACGCTTCGACAGCTGCGTCGCGACCTCGACGTCGCTGATAACGCCCTCGCCCCACGCACTGCGGGCGAGGGCGTTTCGTCATTGCACGCGCAGGCGTTCACACCCCGATGAATATGGGCAGAGCCTCGGGGTGGTGGGCGGAGACGATCGTGAGGAAGACGAGCGCATCGAAGAGCAGATGGACGGTCACCGTATAGGGAAGCGATTTCGTCCGGGTGAAGATGAACGCCTGCACCAGCGCGAACGGAATCGTCAGCACCGGCCCGATCGACCGATAGCCCAACTCCCAGAGGAAGGAGACGAAGATGACGGTGGTGAACACGTTCGCGGTCCAGAACGCGAAGTGCTTGCGCAGCAGAGCGAAGACCGTGCAGATGAAGAACAACTCATCCCAGATGCCGACAGCGTTGACGCCGAAGAACAGGCGCACGATCTCATCCCACTCAGTCACCGGCGGCCAGTTGAGATAGACCCCGGTGCGCATGAAGTACTGGGGGAGGATCAGCCAGGCGACGACGATGACGAACAGCAGCCACGCCCACTCCACACGCGACCACTTCTGTCCCCGACGCAGCGGGAACACGATGGTCCGGTCCTTGAACCCATAGCGAGTGATCAGCCAGGGACCGATCACCACGGCAGACAGCACGACCCCCATCCGGGCGATGTTGGTCCACGAGATATCGGCTGCCACCGAGATCGAGGAGATCAGCGCGAGAGAGCCGGCGATGACACTGAGATCGCGTGCGAAATTGCGGTCGGCGATCCATGCGACGATGAGGGAGGACACCATCGGGACATAGCCGACGGCTCTCAGTTCGGGAAACGAGGTGCCGAGCCCGAACAGGACGAAGGCGGACAGCGCCAAGAGCACTGCGGCCAGCCCTGGCCAGGAGACGAGCTCGAATCGTCGGGTATCGGATTCGAATCGAGTTGGTGTGTCCACGATTGACACTCTAAATCACCACGGTCCGAACACGAATGCCCCGAGCGGCAACTCCTCGTAGGATCTGAAGTAGGCGAAAGGACACCTGTGGACCCCGAGGACTACTGCGAACTCATCATCTCAGCAGCTCTGAGTCGGACTGTGGAGACGATTCCCACAGTCTCGGCGATCGGCAGAATCGCGTCGAACGATGTGATCGCCGGGGTCCCCATCCCGGCGTTCGTCACCTCGGCGATGGACGGTTTCGCACTTGATGAGATGGCACTGCGCAGAGCCCGGGCCGGCGCCGAGGTGGCCATGAGCGGTGATGTCCCCGCCGGTGCCTTGCCAGTGGAGATCACACCGGGCACCGCCGTACGGGTGATGACCGGAGCGCAGGTGCCCACCACCGCGGAGGTGGTCGTTCCCGTCGAGTTCACCGATGCCGGTCGCACGGGGCCGGCTCCGGAACGCATCCGTGTCTCCTCGCTGCCCGACGGGCTCCGAGCAGGCTGGAACATCAGGTCGGTGGGGGAGGACACCCTGATCGGAGACACAGTCATGCGTGCCGGCGAGACGATCAGCGCCGCCGGTGTCGGCACACTGGCCATGATGGGCCACGAGACGATCAGCGTCCAACGACCTCTGCGCATCGGACTCATCGTCACCGGGGACGAGCTGCGCGCCGACCTCGCCGATTCGGGGCAGCCCTTCATCCACAACTCGAATCTGCCCATGCTCAGTTCAGCGGTCACCAAGGTCGGAGCCAGCCCCGTCGAACGCAGCTGCGGGGACGATCCGGCAGCTTTCCGCCGGATCCTCGACGAGCTCGCAGACTCCGTCGACCTGATCATCACCACCGGCGGCATCAGCGCCGGCGCGTTCGAAGTCGTCAGACAGGCGCTCGGCGGTGATCACTCGACGTTCCTGCGCCTCGCCCTGCGCCCCGGTGGACCGCAGGGATACGGCCGCTGCGCAGATACCCCTCTCCTGCATTTCCCGGGCACTCCGACCGGGGCCTTCCTGTCCTTCCACCTCTTCGCACGCTCCCTCATCGACGCACGCGCCCTCGGATCACGGTGGAAGAAAGCCGTGTACGCGGGGCCGGAGATCATCGGCCACACAAAGGCCGTCAGCCTGGCACCGGGCCGGTTCAACCCAGCTGGAGACGTCGAGCCCACGGACCGCTCACGACTGCGAGACTTCGCCGACGCCGATGTGATCATCCGCGTGCCTCGAGCACCCGGAACCATGAGGACAGGCGACATCATCGCCGTCCTCGACTGCTGATGCCAACCAGAGGTTCTCAACCACTGTTGCCGACTAGACTGGGACATATGTCAGGAAATGCTCTCGACCCTGCGGAGACTGCACGCTATGCACGACAGATCCGCCTCACCGGTTTCGGCCCCCAGGCCCAATCCGCGCTTCTCGGGTCCCATGTGATCGTCATCGGAGCCGGTGGGCTCGGGGCACCAGTCCTGACCTATCTGGCAGCCGCCGGGCTCGGACGCATCAGCATCGTCGACCCCGACACAGTGGAACTGAGCAACCTGCATCGCCAATTCATCCACTCCGAAGCACGCGTGGGCCACCGGAAGGTCGACTCCGCGAAGGAGCGGATGAGTGAGCTGAACTCCAGCCTCGACATCATCACCCATCCGGTCCTGCTGACCCCGGACAACGCACTCGAGCTCATCGGTCCAGCCGACATCGTCATCGACGGAAGCGACAACTTCGCGACCAGATACCTGGCCAACGACGCCTGCGAGATCCTCGAAAAGCCCCTCGTCTGGGGCACGATCCTCGGCTTCGACGGTCAGGTCGCCGTCTTCGACACCACGCAGGGGGTGACGCTGCGCGACCTCTATCCGGTCGTCCCCGCACCCGGATCTGTCCCGGACTGCGCCACGGCCGGAGTCCTCGGCGCGCTGTGCGGAAGCATCGGCGCGGCCATGGCGATGGAGACGATCAAGGTCCTCACCGGCATCGGCACCCCGCTTTACAATTCGGTCGCGATCCACAGCAGCCTCGACACCAGCTGGGAGACGATCCCCGTGGGACGGATACCGCAACGAGAGCCGATCGCGGACCTGGACCGCCACCTCGGCGACTATGGCGACGGGGTCGTCGATGAGTCTGCTGCGCAGACGGACCCCACACTGACGTGGGCAACCGTCGCACCAGGCACACGCCTTGTCGACATCAGGGAAATGGACGAAGTGGCGGGAGGAATGGTCCCGGGCGCCCACCATGTGCCCATGGACGAGCTCCTGGCCGATCCCGGGCGAATCGCCGACCATGATGCAGTGGCGCTCTACTGCCGATCGGGAATGCGCTCTGCTCGAGCCTGCGTGGCGCTGCGAGCGCAGGGAATCAAAGTCAGTTCCATCTCCGGTGGATACCTCGCATACCTGTCACAGCCGCACTGACAGCTCCAGCCGCACTGACAGCTCCAGCCGCACTGACAGCTTCAGTTGCTCTGACAGCTTCAGCCGCCTGCAAAGGGCGGGAGAACGTCGACGGTGTCGCCCTCGCTCAGGGCGGCGTGCCGTTCCGTGGTGGCGATCGCATTGACGAGGAAGCTCGAACGCGAGATCACCGTCCTCGCTTCGGGCCCGGCATCCTCGGTCAGCGTCGTGATCAGCCCGTCGATGGTGGTGGCAGCTGCGGTGCATTCCTTGGTGCCGAAGGCTTCCCGTGCTGCTGCGAAGAAGCGGACTCTGATCTGGGGCACTTATCCTCCGATGGCGCTCATGGGACGTTGGGGCTGTTCGAAACTCTCGGAATCCATACCGTGTCCGGCGAGCTTCTTCCAATGCGCACCCTTCCACAGGTTCGCAATCGCTTCGTCGTCGGCACCATCGCGCATGGCGGTGAGCAGATCCACCTCCGTGTGGGAGAACAGACAGGTGCGCACGCGACCTTCTGCGGTCAAGCGGGTGCGCGTGCAGTCGGCGCAGAAGGGTCTGGTCACCGAGGCGATGATGCCGACGTCGCCGATGATGGTCGAGGGATCGTCCTTCGAAGCAACGAGGAACTTCTCCGCGGGCGCGCCGTTGCGGGGCGCGGAGTCGGGAATGAGGACGAAATGCGGCTCGAGCAGAGCGAAGATGTCCGCGGCCGTGATCATGGTCCCGCGTTCCCAGGAGTGCCCGGCATCGAGCGGCATCTGTTCGATGAAGCGCAGCTTGAGCCCGCGCTCGAGGCACCAGCGCAGCAGATCGGGGGCCTGATGATCGTTGACGCCGGGCAAGAGGACGGCATTGACCTTGACCGGGTCCAAACCGGCGGCTTGGGCCCCCTGGATCCCCTCGAGCACCCTGTTCAGGAATGGGCGGCGGGTGATCGTGGCAAAGGTGTCGGGGTCGACGGTGTCGAGAGAGACGTTGATGCGGTCGAGTCCCGCGTCCCGCAATTTTGCGGCACGCTTGTCGAGGCCGATCGCGTTCGTCGTCAGAGCGATGTTGGGACGGGGCTCAAGCGCGGCGACTCCGGCGATGATGTCGACGACATCCTTGCGGGTCAATGGTTCGCCACCGGTGAATCTGACTTGGTCGACGCCGAACTTCTCGACACCGATGCGCACGAAGTGGACGATCTCCTCGGCAGTCATCGCCGTATCCCGGGACATGAATTCCACACCCTCTTCGGGCATGCAGTAGCTGCACCGCAGATTGCAGAAATCGGTCAGCGAGATGCGCAGATCACGGGCACGTCGGCCGAAGGTGTCCAGGAGCGAATCCTCCTGGTGCGCGGTGAACGTCTCGCCCGGGTCCACTGTCGGAGTCCTCAACACGGGTGTGGGCAGGCTGATCTTCTGCATTCTGCCATCCTCCTTGATCAACATTGTCGATATCATCGTCCCATGACTACCGCCATGATGCACCGTCTCCGTGTCTTCGAGACGATATCTCCACTCCTTGACACGCAGACCGTGCCGATCGGTGACCTCCTCGCGTCACCGCGCCGGCTCACGGCCGGTGTCACCTCACCGATCGACGTCCCCGGGTTCGACAACTCGAGCATGGACGGATACGCGGTGGCGGTTTCCACCCTGCACGATGCGCCGCAGAGGCAGGAGCGGGATCCGCAGGGGAGGCACCAGACGGTCTATGGGCCGATACCGGTCCGCGGCAGAGTCGCCGCCGGCGCAATCGGCGCGAAGGTGGCGTCCGGCACCGCCATCGAGATCATGACCGGAGCGCCGCTGCCTGAAGGCACCGATACCGTCATCGCCATCGAAGCCACCGATCCGGCGCAATTCGCCTCACCGGAGATCATGATCACCCTGCCCACACAGGGCGCCGGTCCTCGACCGGGCGCCGGTCCCCAACCGGGCGCATTCGTCCGCTCGCGGGGCAGCGACGTGGCTGCCGGAACCACGGTGCTGACTGCCGGTCTGATGCTCACCCCCGCCCACCTCGGCGTCGCGGCTGCCTGCGGAGTCACCGCACTCGAAGTCCAGACCCTGCCGCGCGTGCTCGTCGTGAGCACAGGCGATGAGATCACAGCCGATGCCGCCGCCGGCATCCACGATGCGAACTCGATCACGCTCGGTGCCAGCCTGAGCCGCCTCGGCGTCGACACGACGCTCATCACCGTGGCCGATGACCCACAGGCGCTGCTCGATGCGGTCCGCGCATCCGAGAGCGATCTCGTCATCTCCACCGGCGGAATCTCGAAGGGCGCCCACGAGGTCGTCAAGCTCGCCGCTGACCTCGATCCCGAGGCAAGCATGGTCTTCGAGCCCATCGCCATGCAGCCGGGAGGACCGCAGGGATGCGGAACACTCGCCGACACAGCTTGGGTGGCGCTGCCCGGCAATCCCGTCAGCGCTCTGATCAGCTTTGAGATGTTCATTCGCCCTGCGCTGCTGGGCCTCACCGTCGACGAAGAGCCTCGCGAGACCGAATACCACCGGCTCCTCGGCGGCCTCGACGAAGCTCCGCCGAGCGGGAAGCTGCAGGTGCGGCGTGCCGTGATGAGCGCCGATGGCCTCGAACTCATCGGCGGATCCCGCTCACACCTGCTCCACAACTATGCCCAGAGCACGCATCTGGTCTTCGTCCCACCCGCTGATTCCGGTTCGAACGCGAATGAGCCCGGCACCGGTACAGGCGATAGGCTGAAGACGTGGAAGATCACATGAGACTCACGCACATCGACGACACCGGTGCCGCCCATATGGTCGACGTCGGGGACAAGGACGTGACCAAACGTCGCGCCGTCGCCACCGCGCTCATCACCACCCGAAGTGAGGTGATCGAGATGATCGCCGAGGCGGGCCTGCCCAAGGGAGATGCCCTGCCCGTGGCTCGCATCGCCGCAGTCATGGGCGCCAAGCGCACCAGCGAACTCATCCCGCTGTGTCACCCATTGCCGCTGACCGGCATCGACGTCGACTTCGAACTCCTCGATGACGGCGTCCGCATCACGGGCGCGGTCAAGACCGTGTCGAAGACCGGGGTCGAAATGGAGGCGCTGACCGCCGTGTCCATCGCCGCACTGACCATCTTCGACATGATCAAGGCCGTCGACAGCCAGGCGATCATCGGCGATATCAAGGTCATCGAGAAGTCGGGTGGACGCAGCGGCGACTGGAGCCGGGAATCATGAGCGTCATCCACACCGCCATCGTCGAGACCCCGATCAGCGCCGCGGCGCTCGAGACTGCTGTCCTCAGCGACACCTGCGGTGCCGTCGTGAGTTTTTCCGGCGTCATCCGCGACCATGACGAGGGCCGCGGTGTGCAGAGGCTGACATACGAATCCCATCCGGTGGCAAGTGACCAGATCGCCGAGGTGGCCGCTGACATCGCGGCAAAGCACCCGGCCGTGCGCCTGTCCGTCGTCCACCGGGTCGGTGCCCTCGAGGTCGGGGACGTGGCCCTGGCCGCCGTCGTCGCCTCTGCGCATCGTCACGAGTCCTTCACGGCATGCGCGCAGCTGATCGACGAGGTCAAGGCCCGAGTCGCGATCTGGAAACACCAGTTCTTCGCCGACGGTGACGACGAATGGGTCGGTGCCCTCGAATGACCGAGCTGCGCATCACCGATGCGGCCCGATTCCTCAGTGTCAGCGATGACACCATCCGCCGGTGGATCAGCGAAGGCAAACTCACGCAGCACAAGGACACCTCCAACCGTGCGGTGGTCGACGGTCGGGAACTCGTGGACCTGGCGCAGTCGAGTTCAGATGCGCTCGAGGACCCGACCGGAGTCATCAGCTCAGCACGCAATCGGTTCGCCGGTCTGGTCACCGATGTGGTCATCGACGGCGTAATGGCCCAGGTGAGCCTCCAATGCGGTCCGTTTCGAGTCGTGTCCCTGATGTCGGCAGAAGCATGCCGACAGCTTGAACTCGAACCGGGCAGCCTCGCCACGGCCTCGGTGAAGGCGACGATGGTCTCCATCGACACAGCAGGTGCTCGCTGAGGTCGACACGCCGCATTCATTTCCGCGAATATTGAGATAAATTGACGTTTGTCCCGCATATGCGGGTTTAATGGACTGATGAAGTATTTGTCTGCGGCCTGCATCGTCGCTCTGCTCTCACTCACAGCCTGCTCTGGCGGCACCGAGTCGAACTCAGATTCTGCGGAGAAGACGACTCTGACCGTCTTCGCCGCTGCCTCATTGACGCAGGTTTTCGCCGACGTCGCCGAGGCATTCACCAGAACCGAGCCCGATGTCGATGTGAGATTCTCCTTCGCCGGTTCCTCGGACCTTGTTGCCCAGATCTCTGAAGGAGCTCCGGCAGATGTCATCGCCACCGCCGATGAATCGACCATGGACACCCTCGCCGGTGATGAGCTGCTCACCGGTCAGCCGGAGATATTCGCGTCGAACACGCTGACCCTGGCCGTGCCCACAGGCAACCCGGAGAACATCGAAACCTCGCAGGACATCGCGGGAACAGACCTCGTCGTCTGCGCCCCGCAGGTTCCGTGCGGGGCGGCCACGCAGAAGTGGGCGCACCTCAACGATGTGAGCCTCGATCCAGTCAGCGAGGAGAACTCCGTCACAGACGTGCTGGGCAAGGTCAGCGCCGGACAAGCCGACGCCGGCATCGTCTACGTCACTGACCTTGCTCGTGCGAACGGAGACGTCGACCAGGTCGAGCTCGACGGGACCGAGACAGTGATCAACAAGTACCCGGCAGCAACCGTCGACGCCAGCCAGAGCAAAGACGAAGCCGATGCGTTCGTGACCTTCCTGCAGTCCGAGGAAGCCGCTCGGCTGCTCGCTGACGCCGGGTTCTCAACCCCTCGATGACGTTGCCCGGTCTCACCGTTTCCGAAAGAGGGCACTGACATGACGAACATACGAACGAGGCACGGCCACTCGACGGCACCGACGTGGCTGTGGATCCCCTCTGGACTCGGCATCGCCTTCCTCCTGGTCCCGATCATCGGACTGATCGCACGGATCGACCCCGGCCACCTCGGCGACGTCATCCTGGCACCGGAATCCCAACTGGCGATGGGACTGTCGCTCCTGACTTCCGTCATCGCGGCGCTGACCTGCGTGATCATCGGCTTCCCTCTCGGCTACCTGCTCGCGACCCGCACCTTCCGTGGGCAGCGAATCGTGCGAACGCTCATTCTGCTTCCCCTCGTGCTGCCCCCGGTCGTCAGCGGCCTGGCACTTCTCTACACCTGGGGGAGGACCGCCGTCCTCGGATCCCTGCTCACGGACATGGGCCTCGGGCTGGCCTACACGAGCGCGGCAGTGGTCTTCGCCCAGATCTTCGTCTCCCTGCCATTCATGGTGATGTCCGTCGAAACAGCCGTCGCCGCCCGCGGACAGGACTTCGAACTCACTGCCGCAGAACTCGGCGCCAAGCCCAACCGCGTCTTCTTCCACATCACACTGCCGCTTCTGCGCCAGGGAATCATGACCGGTGCCATCCTCTGCTTCGCCCGCGCTTTGGGGGAGTTCGGCGCGACCCTGACGTTCGCCGGTTCGCTCTCGGGGGTCACCCGGACGATGCCGCTGCAGATCTATCTGGTCCGCGAATCCGATCCGCAGTCGGCAATCGCCCTGTCGCTGCTGCTCATCCTCATCGCCCTGGCCATCATCGTCCTGGTCTATCGTTCCCCTCACGCACCCAAACCCCACGTCCGGCGCGCGAAAGCGCAGTCGGCGGCACCCCAGCCGACAGACGGCCTCGACCCGACGCCGGAGACCGGCGCGTCGGCTACAGCTGTTTCCGATGTCCCGAGCCCCGCACGCGCAAGCGAGGATGAGGCGAGCGCTCCCACAATTCGTCTCAACGCGTGTGCTCCCGAGCGTGGCCTGGACGTCGGCCTCACACTGCCCGCCGGGGCGACAACGGCGGTGATCGGACGCAACGGGGCCGGCAAATCGAGCCTGTTCCAAATCATGACCGGTGCCATCCCCGCCGAGTCAGGATCCCTGCACATCGGCGAGGACACGATCTTCGACCTCGAGGCGAACAGCTGGCCACCGGCCCACGCCCGCGGCATCGTCCACCTGGCTCAGGCCCCGCTCCTGTTCCCCCATCTGAGTGTCATCGACAATGTGGCCTTCGGGCTCAGGGCCCACGGGCACCGAACCCGGCAAGCACGCACAATCGCCCAGGACATGCTGATCAGCCTCGGGGTCGGCCACTGCGCTGATCGCGGGCCCGAGGCTGTGTCCGGGGGGCAGGCAGCCAGGATCGCTTTGGCCAGGGCCTTGGTCATCGACCCGAAGCTTCTGCTCCTCGACGAGCCGCTGGCAGCTCTCGACATCGACGTCAAGAGCGAAACGAGGCGGGTGCTCGGCCGCGTCCTCGCTGGCCGCAGTGCCGTCATCATCACCCATGATGTCGAAGATGTCACCGCTTTGGCATCAACCCTGGTGCTCATCGACTCCGGAACCGTGGCCCGCGCGGCACCGGTGGGGCAGTTCGAACACAGGGTCGCCGAGGATGGTGCAGGCGCGGCCGGCCACGATTTTCTGGCCAGCTTTTGCGCCGCCGACCGAGAAGGAATACTGTGCAGTAAGTCACAGTAGTCACATTGAACTTGCACGAAGGAGCACAACGACGTGGCAGAACTTTCCTATTCCTCAGGACCCTCCGAGACACCACTGCTGGGTCAGACCATCCCCGCGCACCTCAAATCCACGGCATCCGCTCAAGCCGATGAACCGGCGCTCGTCGATCGACATTCCGATCGCCGGTGGACCTACGCCGAGTTCGACCATGACACCGATGCCTTGGCCATCGGCCTGCTCGAACGGGGAGTGAAGAAGGGAGACCGGGTCGGTATCTGGGCACAGAACGTCGCCGAATGGGCCCTGATCCAATATGCCACAGCGAAGATCGGCGCGATCCTCGTCAACGTCAACCCCGCTTACCGCAGCCACGAGCTCGAATTCGTGGCGAAGCAGTCGGGGATGACGCTCCTCGTCTCCCAGATCATTGCACCGCCGCACTCGGACTACCACGGGATCGCGACCGAGGTCGCGGCGAAGGTTCCCGGGCTGGAGCTGGTCTTCATCGATACGGTTCCGTCCGACCTCCTCGGCGAGGCAACGATCGGCGAACGGGAATCCTTCGCCCACCTCATCGGCCAGGGTCGCGAGCTTCTTCAGGACCAGGGTGCGAAGTACTCGGTGCGCCTGCAACAGGTCATGGACGAACTCTCGAGCGACGATCCGATCAATATCCAGTACACCTCTGGGACGACAGGTTTCCCCAAAGGGGTGACGCTGAGCCACCACAACATCCTCAACAACGGCTTCTTCATCGGTGAGCTGCTGTCGTATACCTCCCAGGACGTCGTCGTTCTTCCGGTTCCCTACTACCACTGCTTCGGCATGGTCATCGGCAATCTCGCAGCACTCAGCCATGGGTCGACCGTCGTGCTGCCTTCACCGGGCTTCGATCCGCTGGCGAGTCTGCGTGCTGTGACCGAGGAGAAGGCCACTTCGCTCTACGGTGTGCCGACGATGTTCATCGCTGAGCTCGAGCATCCGGAGTTCTCCACGTTCGACCTTCGCACACTGCGCACAGGTGTCATGGCTGGATCGCCGTGTCCGGTCAACGTCATGCGTCGGGTCATCGATGACATGAACATGGACGAGGTCGCCATCTGCTACGGCATGACGGAGACCGCTCCGGTGTCGACGATGACACGGGTCGACGACACACTCGAGGCCCGGACGCAGACCGTCGGACGCGTCATGCCGCACCTCGAAGTCAGAATCGCGGATCCTGTCACCGGCCAGACCGTGCCGCGCGGGCAGAAGGGCGAACTGTGCACACGCGGATATTCGGTCATGCTCGGCTACTGGGAAGAGCCGGACAAGACCGCCGAGGCGATCGATGCCGCCCGCTGGATGCACACCGGTGACTTGGCGATCATGGACGACGCCGGCTATGTCGATATCTCCGGCCGGATTAAGGACATGGTCATCCGCGGGGGTGAGAACGTCTACCCGCGCGAGGTCGAGGAGTTCCTGTACCACCACCCCGCGGTCAGGGACGTCCAGGTCATCGGCGTCGCCGACGAGAAGTACGGCGAAGAGCTCATGGCCTGGGTCATCCTCAAGGACGGCTTCGAGACTCTCACCGCCGCAGAGGTCAAGGAGTTCTGCGGCGGCAAGCTCGCCCACTTCAAGATTCCGCGCTATGTCGAGGTCCGCGAATCCTTCCCGATGACGGTGTCGGGCAAGATCCGCAAGGTCGAACTCCGCGAAGAGGGCGAAAAGATCATCCAGGCCACAACGGCGGTGTGAATCACTGCGTGCTCGCGCTGACGGTCACGCCGATGATTCACAGCGAACGACTGCAGCCGACGACTGGCTCAGGTCACACGTCGGTTGCAGAGTCGCTGTGGCCCGTGCGCTGGGGATGGAGCCGAAGGTGGCGACGGAGCCGAAGGTGGGGCTCTTCGATGAGCCCACCTCGGCGCCGGATCGTGAGATGATGAACGAAGTCGTTCGGACCATGGAGCCGAGGCAGAAGCATCAGGGTACGCAGTCAACGACAGCGCAGATGTCGCAGGCTCCACGACGTGGACAGGCGCCGAGGACGCCGGTCAACTCACGATCGGTGTGAAGAAGGTCCAACCGGGGCTCGGCAACGTCAAGGCTGGTTCGGAAGAGCATCAGGTGGACCGAAACCGTCTCCGCCGACCGCGAGGCCTCCCTGCGGCAGCGCAATGTTGACATGATCGTAGGCACAGGCCGGGCTCAGCACCTGTGACGCCTCTTCGAAGTGCGTCACCGATCGGGAGTCGGGGTCGGTCGACGCAGCGGCCACCGATGACGCGATCCTGCGCGGCCGCTCCGGCTGCAGGGCACGCCGCGACAACAACATCTCCTCGATCTCCTCCGTCGCGTTCGCTGCCCTCGTCGTGTTCGTGATCCGGACGTTCGCCGATGCCGGTGAGATGGACGCGGAGAACAGTATGCGTTCGCGTTCTCGCAGATTCAGCTGGTGGCGCTCGACGGCAAGCGGGCCACCAGCGCCAGACCACTGCCCCCGTCGGGCAGAGCCAGCGCATGAAGATTGCGACGCCACCCTGTAATGTTCGTGACAAGGACGATGCCGCTGACAAGGAGTCGCACATGCAACCTGAGCTCAGTTCCACCCCTGTCAAGGTGGTCAAGAACCCCGGCCGTGAACGCTATGAGATCTTCACCGCCGAGCATCCGGCCGAGTTCGCGGGATTCCTGGCCTACCATGTCATCGATGACCAGACCGTCGAACTCCAGCACACCATCATCTCCGAAGGCTTCTCACGTCGCGGCTTCGCCCGCACATTGGTCACCACCGTCCTCGATCGGATCCGGGACGAGGACGGTCGCATCGTCCCGACGTGCAGCTACGTCCGGGACTACCTCGAACGATTCCCGCAGTACGCCGACCTCGTGGCACAGGCTTGAGCGAGGCAATCACAGAGCCGAACGCACAGAGCGCAGAGCCGAGGCCGCCGAGCACAGGGGCCGGACGATTCGCACCGAGCCCCAGTGGTGACCTGCACATCGGCAACATCCGCTCGGGTCTGCTCGCCTACGTTCGTGCGCGGCAGACCGGGCGACGGTTTCTTTGGCGCATCGAAGACCTCGATCGAGTTCAGCCCGGATCGGCGCAGTCCCAACTGGAGGTCTTCGCGGAGCTGGGCATCACACCGGATGAACCCCCGCTCGTCCAGTCCGATCGTCTCGACATCTATGCCGAGGCACTGAGTCGACTGGAGGGTCAGGGCCTCGTCTACGAGTGCTACTGCTCGCGCAAGGACATCCAACAGGCTCCGTCAGCACCGCACTCTCCTCCCGGAGCCTATCCGGGGACCTGTCGTGACCTGCTCGAGCCTGAACGGAAACGACACAGACAGCGACTCCATGAGCAGGGTCGCGCCCCGGCCCTGCGGCTGCGGACCGACCATGCCGAGGTCACAGTTCACGACAGGCTGCTGGGCGAGATCACCGCCCCTGTCGATGACCTGGTCCTCAAACGCGGCGACGGAGTCTTCGCCTACAATCTCATCGTCATCGTCGATGACGGAACCAGCGGAGTCGACGAAGTGGTGCGCGGGGACGATCTTGCCACCTCGGCGCCACGCCAAGCACATCTGGCCAGCCTGCTGGAATTGCCGCAGCCCGCCTGGCTGCATGTGCCGCTGGTCGTGAATGCCGATGGCAGACGTCTGGCCAAACGCGACGGTGCGGTCACCTATCAGCAGCTGCGTGCCCTGGGCTGGACCCCTCAGGATGTCTACGCCTGGATGGGCGCCTCTCTCGGGTTCACGGGCGCCCAGACCTCATGGGCATGCATCGATGACATGGTCACCGGCGTCGACTTCGATTGTCTGAAATCGTCGGAGACGGTGTTCGTCCCACCTTCAGGCAGCTGAGTCGAGTCGGTCGGCGATGACTTCGGCGTAGATCGACTCGAAGGTGTCGAGGGTGTATTCGATGTCGTGCTTGGCCACCACATCGAGAGATGCCCGTGACATGGCGTCTCGCTCCTCGTCGGGAAGCTCGCAGATATGAGTGAAGCGAGCGGCCAGTTCTTCGACGTCCCGGGGAGGGAACAAGAAGCCGTTGACCCCGTCCCTGACAAGGTGGGGGAGTGCGACTGCATCTGCGAGGACGACAGGTTTGCGTGAGGCCAGCGCCTCCAGCGTCGCGATCGACTGCAGCTCGGCGGTTGAGGGCATGCAGAAGAATGTGCATCGCTGGTAGGCGTCCACGAGATGTCTGTCGCTGATCTTGCCCAGGACGTGCACGCGATCGGCGATGCCGAGTTCCGCGGCGAGCTCCTTGAGCGGCTCCTCCTGGTCCCCGCCTCCGACGATGTCGGCCTCGAGCCCGAGGGCAGGGTCCGTCTTCGCCACAGCTTCGACGATGTCTGCGGCGTGCTTCTCTGCCGAAAGCCGACCGACGAAGAGGACACGTGGCGGTGCGGCCTCATCTTCGACTGATCCCGCTCCTGTGCGGTCTGGCACAGTCTCAGGTGCGAGTGCCTCGTCTTCGCGAAGATGGGCGAACCGATCCAGGTCGATGCCGCAGGAGACTGCGCGGATCGGTGCCGAGAAGCCGTTCTGGGTCAGCAGGTCGGCCGCCAACTGCGTGGGCACAGTGATGAAGTCCGCTGACTGGAATTTCCTGCGCAGATCCCACCACGCTATCGCTGTGCCTCCGTCGAGCAGCGTTTTGGGGGCCCGCACGTACGGTCGGACGTTGTCAGGCATGAAATGGTTCGTGGCGACAACGGGGATGCCGCGTCTGCTCGACTCCGAGAAGGCGTAGCGACCGATGACGAAATGGGCCTGAGTATGCACGACGTCCGGCTGGAGCGTGTCCAGGAGACGGGACAGTTCTGGCTTGGTCTCCCACGGCATGCAGATGGTCCATGTCGGATGCAGAGGCCAGCGATGAGAGGTCAGCCGATGAACCGTGACACCATTGTCGACACTCACCGAGGCTTTGCCCGTCGCCGACGGGCATGCTACGTGGACATCATTGCCGCGGGCCGCGAGTCCAGCGGCCAGACGTTCTGCGAATTTCGCAGCGCCATTGACCTCGGGTGCATAGGTCTCCGTCGGGATGAGGATACGGCGTGCTGGGGTGTGACTGTGCGCGGACAGAATTCAACTCTCCTCGGTGTCGGTCAACTGGTCGGTGTCGTTACATCGGTCGGTGCGACGAGCGACTCGACGCTGGTGTTCTCGATCGTGGACATCGGGGTGATAACGCGACAATACAACGACGCCCAGACACGCGACCAATCCAGTGGCTGCGATGACGACGATGAGCCAGGCCGGCGCGGTGGCCGCCTCTCCGAGAACGATCGAGCCGAGGATCACAGCACCGATGGGGTCGATGACGGTCAGACCCGCGATGACCATCTCCGGGGGGCCAGCAGCATAGGCATTCTGCACGAACCAGGATCCGATCGCAGTGGCCGCAACAAGGCCGATGACATTGAGCCATGTCACCTGGTCAAATCCCGCGCGAAGCAGCTGCACGCTGACCAAATGCGTATTCGTCGCCACACAGGCGAAGAGCAGGCCCGCAGCAGTGATGAGGACGAGTTGGGGCGCACGCCGGAAGAACACCATGATGCCGAGTCCGACGAGGACGACGGCTGCGGTGATCCAGACCAACGGCAGGGCGTCAGAGCCCAGATGCACATTTGTCCGGGCAGTCGTAGCAGACAGTGCCACGAAGATCGTCACTCCCACCGTGCACCACACCACGGCTTGGACGAGTCGCCGGTTGACCTTCAGCCCGCGGTGGCGGACACCCAGCAGCACGGACACGATGAGGGAGAAGGCTCCGATGGGTTGAACGACCATGACGGGAGCCATTGCCAGAGCGCCGATGTTGCCAAGGGTGCCCAGTCCGGTGATCGTCAACCCGATGAGCCATTTCCTGTTGCTCAGCAGCTCTTTGAAATGCGCCCAGCTCAGTCCGTTGTGGGAGTCATTCTGACCTGCGACCGCGTCGTGCTGGTACAGAGCACCATAGGCCAGAGCCACTGCCGCGAGAACGGCGAGGGCGATTGCCACTATGGTCACGTGCACTTCTTCCGCTGCGGGGATGGTGGGAGGGGTCCCTTTGATTTTACAGTGCGGTCACCTCGCCGAGGTGGTTGTTGACTGGGTTTGTCCTGACTGTACGGATTGCACGGTGTCCGGTGGTGGGGTAAACCGGAACTGTGAGCTAAAGCACTGTTGTCTGCTTTGTCGTACGCCGAGTGTCTTTGCTAAGCTGGCACAACGTGCGCAGGCAACTGCGCCGTTCCTCCGTAGCTCAGTTGGCAGAGCATTCGACTGTTAATCGAAGGGTCGCTGGTTCGAGCCCAGCCGGGGGAGCAGTCAAGGCCTCGTCCATGTGGACGGGGCCTTTGTTGTAGTCGCAGACCGGTCACGTCGGCCCTTGGGGGTCGTGGGCCTCGGATCGAAGTGATGGGTCTCAGATTGACCGTGTGAATAGTTGAACTATCAAGCAGGTTGCCGTGGGGATGAAGACATTCGGATTCTCGGGTGTCGGTCATTGCGGGCAGGGGAGCGCACCCCTGCAGTACGGCGCAAAGGAGGCCCTGCAGCAAGCCGTCGAGATCGGTGCCGACGCCGATGAGCTCGGGGTCAACGGAGCCTACTTCCGCGTCCATCACTTCGCCCAGTCAGCTGCAGCCGATTCCGCCGCTGGCGGCGAACGCGGCCCTCGATCTTCTCTCAGACCACCGAGTGGCACTGGGGCTCAGCCGGGGATCACGCGAACCGGCCGATCGAGGCTGGGAGACATTCGGCTACTTCGACAGCGAGGATCCGAAAGCGGCGAACATGGCCCGCACGAAGTTCGCGACCTTCATGTCCGCAATCAGGGGCGAGGAACTGGCGCCAGCGGATCCGATGCAGTTCGGATCCGGCAAGAAGCTGCGTGTCGAGCCTCATTCGACCGGTCTTGACCAAGGCATCTGGTGGGGTGCCGGTACGGCGGCGACCGCAGAATGGACAGCCGCCGAAGGCGTGAACATGATGAGTTCGACGCTGCTGACCGAAGCCACCGGTGCGTCCTTCGGTCGGCTGCAGCGGCAGCAGATCGACCCCTATCGGGCGGCGTGGAAGGCGGCCCGACACGACAGGACTCCGCGTGTGTGCGTCAGCCGCATTATCTTCCCGATCACCACGAACCTCGATGACCTCTACTTCGGTCGTCGCTTCGAGGGAGGAGGCGATCAGATCGGCATCATCGACGGTGCTCGCTCAACCTTCGCCACACCCCACGCTGGCGAACCTGACGAGCTCATCGAGGCGCCCCGGGCCGATCCCGCCGTCGAGGCAGCGGACACTGTTCTGCTGACCATTCCGAGCCAACTGGGTGTGGATTACAACCTCCACATTCTGGAATCGTTCGCCAGCCACGTCGCTCCGGCCCTGGGCTGGGAACCCAATACCGCAGGACCGGTGACCGGCACCGGAGAGTGAGCTCACCCGGGCGCGAGCGCGGACACGTATGATGAGACAGTCTCCTCTGTGGGGACATTCGAATCGACGTCGTTTCGTGCGGTGACCTCTGTGCGGAAAACGGTCCGAACAGAGGTGATCAGGTGAGCGACGGCCAGCGTATGAATCAGGTTCAGCGACGAATCGCACTCATCGGTCTCGTCCCGCTCTTCATGTCTCTGCTCTCGGTCTCGATCGTCAACGTCGTCCTCCCCTCCATCGAGACCGATCTCGAGGCATCGTCCTCGGCCCTGCAATGGGTCCTGACCGGTTATGCACTGTCCTTCGGCGTCGTCCTCGTGGCAGCGGGAAGAGCCGGCGACGTCTTCGGCCGCGGCCAGCTGTTCATGATCGGTGTGGGCCTGTTCGGCCTGTCCTCACTGGTGGCCGGCATCGCCCCGGGCACACTGACTCTCAATCTCTCGCGAGTGTTCATGGGACTCGGATCGGGCCTGCTCAACCCTCAGGTCGTCGGTCTGCTGCAGCAGTACTTCCACGGCCCCCAGCGAGGGCGAGCCTTCGGGCTGATGGGCACAACGGTCGGCCTCTCGGTCGCGACAGGCCCAGTCCTCGGTGGAGTCTTCATTGCGCTCTTCGGCCCTGAGCTCGGGTGGCGAGCAGCGTTCCTCGTCAACGTTCCCTTCGCGATCATCTCCCTCATCCTCGCGAAGAGCTGGCTGCCGAAGTCCGCCTGGCACCCCATCGCAGGCAACGCCGACGCCGATGCGGACCCAACGGCTTCCTCGGCAACTGATCGCATTGTCCCGACGAAGGACCGCGACCTCGATCCGGTCGGAGTCATCCTTCTGGGACTCGGCGTCCTCCTCGTGCTGCTGCCCTTCGTCGAGTCTTCCGTCGGATGGTTCATCTGGCTCAGCCTGCCCCTGGGACTGCTGACGATCTGGCTGTGGATCCGGTGGGAGCGCAGGTACTCTGCCCGTGGGCACGCGCCCATGGTCGATCTCAATCTCTTCGGCATCAAGAGCTTCAGCAGCGGATCGATCATCATCACGCTGTATTTCATGGGTGTGACCAGTGTCTGGGTGCTCATCGCCGTGTACATGCAGCAGGGCTTGGGCCACACCGCACTGGCAGCAGGCATGATCGGCCTTCCTGCCGCGCTGCTCTCCGCTGTATCGGCAGATGTGTCCGGGCGCTTCGTGTTCCAGATCGGGCGCCGGCTCGTCGTCTGGGGATCATCACCTGCCTGGTGGGGCTGGTATCAACGATCGGAGTCGTCTTCCTGCTCACGCAGAGCATCGGCAGCGAATGGTGGATGCTGCTGACTTTATGCTTCATCGGTGCCGCACAGGGCATGGTCATCAGCCCCAATCAGACCCTGACGCTACACGAGGTGCCGCTGAAGTACGCGGGCTCGGCCGGGGGTGTTCTGCAGACCGGGCAGCGCATCGGAACGTCGATGGGCCTGGCCATTATGACCGCTCTGGCGTTCGCAGTCACCGCCGTCAGCGACTGGAACGTCGGCATGATCAGCTCGTTCGCAGCGATCGCGATCATCGTGATTCTGGCTGGAATCGTCGGTCTGGCCGAGGTCAGGCGAGGTCGTCGACGTCAGCTCTGAGCGCAATAATGTTACTGATTTTAGACAATCGCACGTGTCCTCGTGTGGAAGACTGTGTAGGCACGTTTGCCCATGGAAGGACATATGGTGGTTGAGGCGGTACACGATCTGGACCTGGCTCTCGAAGAGCTGGTGCGCTCGGGTGGGATCGAAACCTATTTCGCCCCCGTCGTCGACGCCTACACATTCGACAAAGTCGGCTATCAGATCCTTCAGGCCCCCACCGACGATCCGGCTCTGGGCCATGCTGAGTCCGAAAACCTCAGACGCGAGATGCACGAGTCAGCGATGGTCGGCGACATCGACGCCTCGCTGCGAGCAACAGCTCTGAGAACCGCCGAGGCGGCCGGGCTGCCCAAATCGAACCGACTCTTTCTGCACGCCGAGGGCGAATCCTTTGTCACACTCGAAGATCGCACCGAGGAGCCTGACCGGTCGGTCATCCTCCAGCTCGACGCATCTCGTGTGTCGTCCTCTCCGGCATCCGTCCTCCGCGCGGTGCGTCAGGCCCGTTCGATGGGGTGGGGCGTGGGGATGTCCTCGGTGGGTGCAGATCTGCGCAGCACCTCCTTCGTCCCCCTGGTCAACCCCTCCGTGGTCGGTCTCCACCCGGATGTGTTGCGCATCGACAGTGATTCACATCTGGCCGAGCTCAATCGACTCCTCCATGCTCACCTCGAACGCACCGGCGCGGTGATCCTTGCCGAAGGCGTCACGACCGAAGCCGATTTCGACCGGGTCCGTGCATTGGGTGCACGCTTCATGTCGGGGCCGTTCTTCGGTCCCGCGACCAAGGAGCCCGAACCGTTCACCGATCCGATCGAGGACGGCCTGGTCGACCACTATTCCCGGAATCTGCCCGCGCTGGGTACGCCCTACTCGATTGCTCAGGGGCTGCGGCGTGAGCCGCTGGTGATGAACCGTGAGCTGCTCATCGCGCAGATCGCGGCTCTCGAAGAGCGGGCCTTGGCTTCCGGTGCCGCGACGATCACTCTCGGCGTCTTCGGCGAGGATCAGACTTTCTCTCAGGCCACCCGTGATCGCTATGAGGCCATTCGTGACACAGTCGGCCTGACCGCGATGTTCTCAGGCGGGTTCACAGAGCCCCCGATCCCAGGTGTGCGCACCGGTGTCGTCGACGCGTCGGACCCGATGCGCAATGAGCACGGTGTCGTCGTGGTCGGCCCGGATTGGTCTGGTCTCGTTGCCGCGTCCAAGCGCAACGATCCCGGCAGCGACGGTCAGACCGTGTTCGATGTCTACATCACCACTGAGCGCTATACGTGCGTCGACGCCGCCCGGAGTGCGCTGACCCGGATTTCGCCGATCTCCTCCCCGGCCTGAATTCGGCCCTTCTTCGAGTCGTTGCTTCGGGTCGTTTCGCCTGAACGCAGCGTTGCTCGTTGCCAGTGAGTCGACAGGTGATCCGGCTCGCCGCCGGACGAATGCGGCCGGACTGTCGGTTGGTGTTAATCTTGTTTCTGCTTGCCCTCGTAGCTCAGCTGGTCAGAGCAGGGAACTCATAATTCCTTGGTCGTCGGTTCAAGTCCGACCGGGGGCACCGCTGTTGTAGTCTCTGTTGATGACTCTTGTCGTTCGCTCCCCAGCCATCGAAGACGTTAAAGCGATGGCCAAGGTTCATGTCGAATCGTGGCAGGAAACATACCACGACCTCATGCCGCGCGAGGTTCTCGATGGGCGGATCCTCAAACGACGAAGACCGCCGAGGCGAGTCGGAACTCTTCATTCTCTATACCTATGAGTCGATCCACGGCAGGGGCGCAGGCGCCGAACTCCTGGAGGCAGTCCTCGCTCCCGAGGAGACAGTATCCCTATGGGTCGCGGACCCAAACCCGCGAGCCCAGGCGTTCCATCGCAAGAAGGGCCTCGTCGCCGACGGTTCCAGCAGCACAGACGCGGACGATGGCGTGACCGAGATCCGCATGATCCGACCACCCCAATAGGTACTGCGCAACTGTGCGTCAGTCGCGATCTTCCGGTTGAGGGGCTGGGCTCTCCGGGGTGAAGACATCGCCGGACAGCGGCGCAAATGCCGTCCACCTAGCATTGGGGCCGGCTTCAGCCGCCAACTGTGACGCCCGCTCCTCCTCAGCTTCCAGCTCTGCAACGAGCGTGGAAAATGCGGCGGCGGCACTCTCGTTGTCTGCTGGTCTGCGGCTCTGAACGGTATACGTCGGTGCAGCATGTTCGTAGGAGGCGAATTCGACAACGTATTCCTCGCCCAGTTCGTTCGCCACCTGCCCGGCCAGATCGATGCCTGTCTTCGTGAACACTCGAGCATTCTCCGCTGACTTCCAGTTGAAGTCGGCATCCAACGCTTGGTAGTACGACCGTTCCCACGCGTCCAGCTGAGAAATCAGCTCCGAGGACAAACCGCTGTCCTCATAGTCAACGGGGAAGACGAGCCACAGGACAGTGTCTCCATAGTCCGGGAACATCCGCACAGTGGTCGTTTTGCGCTCTTCAACCGTCATGGCGCCATCGTAGAGCACAAGGTGGCTGGTCCCCAACGACGCTCTGTGTCCGGGGAACGGGCAGTCGGCGGACCCGCGTCCTTCGCATCCTCGTGCAGAACTCCGCTACACGCGACGCCACCAGGTATTTCAATGCTTGGCGCGCAGGCAAATCTCGTCTATCATAGGCACAGAACCTCCTTTCGGATCGTAGGGGAAGACGTATCCGAGGTAGGAGGCACAAATGGATATGACACAGGGCGTACTATTCGTCCACTCAGCACCTCGCGCGCTTTGCCCGCATATCGAATGGGCAGCGGGTGGGGCAATCGGTGCTCAGGCACGCTTCGACTGGACACCCCAGCCGGCAGCGCCAGGCCTTGTGCGCGCCGAAGTCTGCTGGCGTGCACCAGCGGGCTCAGGTGCCCGCATCGCATCAGCCCTCCGCGGCTGGGAGTCCTTGCGCTATGAAGTGACCGAGGAGCCATCAGTCGGAGTCGACGGTGGCCGTTGGAGTCACACTCCTGATCTCGGCATCTATCACGCAGTCACCGACTCTGCTGGCAATATCCTGGTTCCCGAAGACCGCATTCGCTCCGCCATGGAACGCGCCTCCGGTGACCCGAGCAAACTCTCCAGCGAGATGGCTCTGGCCCTGGGCGAAGCCTGGGACGAGGAGCTCGACGCCTTCCGCCACGCAGGCGAAGGCGCACCAGTGCGCTGGCTGACCAAGGTCGGCTGACACGCTCTCCCTTGAAGCTTCCACGCCGTTGATGCAACGGTGTCGCTGAAGCTTCGGCTATACGGTTATGGGCACACCTTCCTACCTCGGGTGTGCCCATAGTCGTATCCGTGTCGAATGCTGATTCCTACAACCGCGTGCCAGACGTGCGTCTGCACCTCACAGATGATGGCGGTGTGCATTTCGAACCGGCGGTTGCGCGGCTTCGCGCATGACACGGCCGTCCGCGTTATATGGCCCCCGCGTGACATGGGGAATGCGTGACATGGGGAATCGCAGCACTCACTACACTGCCAAGGGCCCCAGCGAAGTTGCTGGGGCCCTTGGCGATCAAGCCGTCAGGATCGGTGTGTCACCGAGCCTGCTCCGAGCATCACACGGACTTGAAGGCAACGACTGCGTTGTGCCCGCCGAAGCCGAAGGAGTTCGAGATCGCTGCGATGTCACCGGACGGAAGTTCTGCCGGGGTGTCACGGACGATGTTGATGCCCACGACCTCCGGATCGAGTTCGTCGATGTTGATCGTCGGGGGAGCGGTGCGTGTCTGCAGCGCCTTGACCGTCAGGATCGACTCGACAGCCCCGGTTCCACCCAGCAGGTGGCCGGTCATTGACTTGGTGGCACTGACGAGAGCGTCGCCGACGTGGGAACCCAGCAATTGGCTGATCGCCAGAGACTCAGGGATGTCACCGACAGGTGTCGAGGTGGCGTGGGCATTGACGTGCTTGATGTCGGCAGGGCTCAGCTCGGCATTGTCGATCGCACTCTGCATCGCACGCAACGCGTATTGTCCGCCGGGCTCACCACCGGTGATGTGATAAGCATCGTTGGAGATGCCCCAGCTGGAAACCTCGGCGTAGATCTTCGCGCCGCGCGCCTTGGCGTGCTCCTCGGTCTCAAGGATGAGGGTTCCAGCACCCTCACCCATGACGAATCCATCGCGATCGACGTCGTAGGGCCGAGACGCTGTCTCAGGGGAGTCTGTGCGACGTGACAATGCCTGCATGGAGTTGAACGAAGCGATCGTGATCGGGTGGATCGCGGCCTCGGAGCCACCGGCGATGACGATATCGGCGTGACCGTTAGCCACTACGTCGTAGGCGTGCCCCAGGCTCTCGGTCGACGAGGCGCAGGCAGAAACCATGGTCTGGACACCGGCACGGGCCTTGAACTCCATACCGATGGCTGCTGCCGGCCCGTTGGGCATGAGCATCGGCACTGTCAGAGGCATGACCCGGCGTGGGCCTTCTTCCTGGAGGGTGTCCCAGGCGTCGAGCAGAGTCCAGACTCCGCCGATTCCGGTCGCCCAGGAAACAGCGGTGCGATCCGGATCGGTCTCCTCGAGCCCGGCGTCGGCCATGGCTTCACGAGCGGAGATGAGAGCGAACTGTGAGGAGGGGTCGAGGCGTTTGGCCTGGACGCGTTTGAGATTCTCGGGAACGACCTGTGGGTCGACCTGTGCTGCGAAGTCGACGGCGAGGCCGTACTTCTCGGACCAATCATTGTCCATTGTGTGGACGCCGGACTTGCCGGCCAGAATGGCTTGCCACGTGGCATCGGCCGTTGCGCCCAATGGGGTTACCGCACCAATCCCGGTGACGACAACTTTAGGTGTCATGGTACAAACCTCGTCGATAGAGTGGACACGGCCCGTCGGTGGACGGGCCGTGTTCGGCTAATGTCTCAGGCCTCTTGAGCCTTGTTGATGTAGTCAACAGCGTCCTGGACGGTGACGAGGTCCTTGACGTCGTCATCCGGAATCTTCACACCGAACTTCTTCTCAGCGTTGACGACGATGGTCATCATCGAGATGGAGTCGATGTCGAGGTCATCGGTGAAGGACTTGCTGGCCTCGACTGTTTCCACAGCCAGACCGGTTTCTTCGTTGACGATCTCTGCCAGCCCAGCGAGGACTTCAGCTTCGGTGAATGCCATTTCTTTCCTACTTTCTAGTGTCAGCCGAAGGTTGTTCGACCGGTTGAGGAACTTTTCGACGAGTGTCCCGCCGAATATCTTAGGACATTCACGGAGAGTTTTCCGTGAATGGGTCCGTTTAAGGGAGGCGGATCACTTGTGCGCCGAAGACCAGGCCGGCTCCGAAGCCGATCTGCAGGGCAAACCCTCCGCTGAGTTCGGGCTGTTCGCGCAGCAGACGTTCGGTCGCCAACGGGATGGATGCTGACGAAGTGTTGCCGTTGTCGGCGATGTCACGGGCGATGACAACATGCTCGGGCAGCTTGAGCTGTTTGGCGAGCTCGTCGATGATTCGCATGTTCGCCTGATGGGGGATGAACGCCGCCAGATCGGAGGCTTCGATGCCGGACTCGGCAAGAGCCTCCTTGGCCACCTCGGCGCCGTCCCAGACAGCCCAGCGGAAGACGGTCGGCCCATCCTGGCGCAAGGTGGGGAACGGAGTGTCGCGGTCATCGCGCACGTCATAGAGAGACTCGGTCATGCGAATCGTCGACCAGTTCTCGCCCTTCGAGCCCCAGACGGTCTTCGAGATTCCCGGCTCGTCGGAGGACGATACGACGACAGCACCGGCTCCGTCGCCGAGGATGAAGGAGATCGAACGGTCTTCGGGGTCGATGACCTCGGAGAGCTTCTCCGCTCCGATGACCAGAACGTTGTCCATGGCGCCGGATCGGACCAGTGCGTCGGCCTGCCCGATGCCATAGCAGTACCCGGCGCATGCCGCACTGATGTCCCAGGCAGGGATGTGGCCGGTTCCCAAGCGGTCGGTCAGCGCCGCGGCCGCCGAGGGAGTGAAGTATTCGAAGGTGACGGTGGAGATGATGATGCCGCCGATGTCTTCGGGCTTGAGTCCGGAGGAAGCGATCGCTTCCAGCGCGGCCTCCTCGCACATGTCGAGGACACCGACGTCCTTGCTGGCGCGACGACGGGTGATGATGCCGGTGCGCTGGCGGATCCACTCGTCCGAAGAGTTGATCGGGCCGGCGATGTCGTCGTTGGTGACGAGGTTCTCGGCACGGTAGGCGCCGATTCCCATGATCGTGGAGAAGCTTCCGGGTTCTGCAGTCTTCAATGTTGGCATGGTGGTCTTCCTTTGATGATCAGGCGTGGGCCGCGGCGAACTCACGCGCACCGTCGAGGTCGGCGGCGGACTTGATGGCGAATGTCTCCACGCCCTTCATGGCGCGTCGTGCGATCCCGGTCAGAGTGCCCCCGGGGACGAGTTCGATCATCCCGGTGATTCCGGCGTTCAGCAAGGTCTCCTGGCACAGGTCCCAGCGGACCGGGTTCGTGACCTGTCTGACGAGGCGGTCGACATAGTCCTGGCCGGTGGTGACCACGGTGCCGTCGGAGTTGCTGAGGATGTCGGTGCTTGGATCTGTGATCTCCAGCGCCGAGGCGGTGGTGGCCAGATCCTCGGTCGCCGAAGCCATGTATTCGGTGTGGAAGGCACCGGCCACGAGCAGAGGAATGACGCGTGCCCTCTCCGGTGGGTTCTCGGCCAGTTTCTCGAGGTTCTCCATGGACCCAGCCGCCACGGTCTGTCCGCCCCCATTGACATTGGCAGGGGTGAGGCCGGCGGCATCGAGAGCCGCCAGAACGTCGTCGGGCTCGCCGCCGATGACGGCCGACATGCCCGTGGGTGTCTGCGCCGCGGCAGCCGCCATGCCGGTCGCGCGAACGGCGACGAAGCGCATGGCATCAGCCGGGGAGAGGACACCGGCGATCTGTGCTGCCGCGATCTCACCGACCGAGTGCCCGGCGACATAGTCAGCCTTGGCTCCGAGTTCAGCGGAGCAGGCGATCGCGGAGGCAACGAGCAACGGCTGTGCCAGTGCTGTGTCCTTGATGGTCTCGTCGTCCGATTCGGTTCCGTGTCGTCGCAGGTCGATCCCGGAGGCGGCGGAGAGTTCGTCGATCTGTGCGGCGAAGGCGTCGAGTTCCAGGAAGGAACTCAGAAAGCCCGACTTTTGGGCTCCCTGGCCCGGGCACGTGATTGCTAGCACTCAGTTCTCTTTTCGCTCGACTTCAATGTTCAATCTAGTGGATGGTTCTGCCGGATCAGTGTGTTTTGTCGGTGTTCGACAATAGCCCTGCATCTGACAGTCGCCCGTACACCAATGAGATGTGGATGACGAAGGCATCACGGGAGATCGTCGGGTCGAGTGAGATCGCCGAGGTGATCTTCCGCAGCCGATATCTCACCGTGTTCGGATGGACGGAGAGAGCCTTGGCCGTGGCTTCCAGAGACGATCCGAACTCGACGTAGGCGCTGACCGTCTTCAGCAGCTGCCCGGTCCCGGACGTCAAGGGTTCGTAGTAGCGGCTGATGAGTTCGCCCAGGGCAACGGAGTCTCCGGCCAGGGCGCGTTCGGGCAGAAGCTCCTCCGCCTTGACCGGGCGTGGGGAGTCGGGGCGGGCAGTGGCGGCCCAGAGTGCCATGATCGCTGCCTTCGCCGAGGTCGCAGCCTCCGCCAGACTCGGAACGCTGGGCCCCACGATGACCTCGGAGGGGCCGAAGCAGTCGGAGAGATCCTCAACGGCCGTATCGAGTTCGGTGGCACCGCCGAGGACGATGAGCAGACGGTTGTCGTGAATGCCGACGAGGGCGTCATCGGCCCATTTTCGGGCCTTGCGGCGGATGATGTCGAGGCCTCGCTTGGGCGACCTCTGTGGGGCCCGTCCGACGAGGACGCTGACGGGGCCTTCGGACTGCCAACCGAAGGCAGCGGTCCGGCTGGCCAGCTCATCGACGGAATCGCCGCGGACCAGGGCATCGATGACCATGGCTTCTAAGCGAGCATCCCAGCTGCCCCTGGCCTCGGCGGCGCGGGCGTAGACATCGGCAGCGGCGAAGGCGATCTCACGGGAGTAGACGAGGACGGCTTCCCGCAGTGCCGGCTGCTCGACCGCGCGTGCGATGTCGGGCACCCTCTCCTCGACGACTTCGACGACGATCTTGAGCAGCTGGAGGGTCTGCTGCAGGCTGATGGCGCGGATGAGGTCGCGGGGGGCGGATTTGAAGATCTCGCTGACGACGCGCAGATCCGTATCGGGTTTGCGGTACCAGTCGATGAAGGACGAGATTCCTGACTGGGCCAGGAGTCCGACCCAGGACCGGTCGGAGGGAGACATGCCGCGGTACCAGGGGAGCCGAGCTTCGAGTCGCTGCAGGGTCACAGTGGACAGCACTCCCACTCCTGCCCGCAGACGACGTGCCGTCTCTGCTCGGCGCCGGAGCGTCTCGGCATCAGTTGTCATAGGCACCACTTTAAACGATTCGGCACAATCCGCTTGTGCGCGACACACAAGTCTTTGTCGATTGACACAAGTATGGCCGGAGTCTTGGAGACTCCGGCCATACTTGATGCGGTGGCGATTTCACCGACTAGCGCGATGAGATCAGGCGCCTGCGCCCTCGGTCGATCCCGTAGTGCCAGCGTTGACGTCGTCGAGCTGGTACTTCCGAGCCGCCTCGGCGGCCTTGTCGATCGAGATCGCCCCTGTGTCGGCCAGGGAGATCAGGGCCTGGGTCACGACCGAAGGTCCGTCGACGTGGTAGTAGCGGCGAGCGGCTGGACGGGTGTCCGAGATCGCGTAGCCGTCGGTGCCCAGGGAGGTGAAATGGCTGGGCACGTACTGCCGGATCTGATCCGGAACCGCCCGCATGAAGTCCGAGGTCGCCACAACGGGTCCCTCAACCTCAGCCATCTTCTGGGTCACGTACGGCACACGTGCTTCGCCATCGGGGTTGAGCAGTCGGTCGTCTTCGGAGTTCAGGCCATCGCGACGCAGCTCAGTCCATGAGGTCACAGACCACACATCGGCCGATACTCCCCAATCCTCAGCCAGGAGCTCCTGCGCCTCGAGGACCCACGGCACACCCACACCGGAGGCCATGAGCTGAACCTTCGGGCCGCCGTTGTCCGGGCCCTTGGACAGCAGGTACATGCCCTTGAGCACACCGTCGACGTCGAGGTCTTCCGGTTCAGGAGGCTGAACCATCGGCTCGTTGTACATCGTCAGGTAGTACATGACGTTCGGGTCGCGTTCATCGGCCGGATCGTACATGCGGTGGATGCCATCGCGGACGATGCGGGCGATCTCGTAGGTGTAGGCAGGATCGTAGGACACGATGGACGGATAGGTCGATGCCAGCAGGTGCGAATGACCGTCACCATGCTGAAGCCCTTCCGCCACCAGCGTGGTCCGGCCGGCAGTGGCACCGAGGACGAATCCGCGGGCCATCTGGTCACCCGCTGCCCAGAAGAAGTCGCCGCTGCGCTGGAACCCGAACATCGAATAGAAGATGTAGAACGGGATCATCGGCTCACCGTGCGTGGCGTAGGAGGTGCCGACAGCGGTCATCGCCGCGGTGGCACCGGCCTCGTTGATGCCCATGTGGAGCAATTGGCCGTCGGTGGCTTCCTTGTAGGCGAGGAAGAGATCGCGGTCGACCGAGATGTAGTTCTGGCCGTGCGGGTTGTAGATCTTCGCCGTCGGGAAGAACGAGTCCATGCCGAAGGTCCGAGCCTCGTCGGGGATGATCGGCACGATGCGCTTGCCGAACTCCTTCTCCCGCATGAGGTCCTTGAGCACCCGGACGAATCCCATGGTGGTCGCGATCGTCTGCTTGCCCGATCCGCGCTTGCCCGCGTCGAAGGCCTTGTCGGAGGGAAGCTTGAGATCGATGTGTGTGCTGCGTCGTTCGGGTGAGTACCCGCCCAATGCCGCGCGGCGTTCCTGCAGGTACTTGATCTCCGGAGCGTCCTGCCCGGGGTGATAGTACGGCGGCAGCTTCGGGTCGGCCTCGAGGTCTTTGTCCGAGATCGGAATCTGGAAGTGATCACGAGCCAGCTTGAGGTCGTCGATCGTCATCTTCTTCATCTGGTGGGTCGCATTGCGGGCCTCGAAGTGAGGTCCCAGTGAGTAGCCCTTGACGGTCTTGACGAGGATGACCGTCGGCTGACCGGTGTGCTCGGTCGCGGCCTTGTATGCGGCGTAGACCTTACGGTAGTCGTGACCGCCGCGTTTGAGGTTCCAGATCTCGTCGTCGGTGTAGTCCTCGACCATCGACTTCGTGCGGGTATCGCGGCCGAAGAAGTTGTCGCGGACGAATCCGCCGGACTCACCTTTATAGGTCTGGTAGTCACCGTCGGGAGTGGCGTTCATGAGGTTGACCAGGGCCCCGTCACGATCTTTGCCCAGCAGGGCATCCCATTCGCGACCCCATACGACCTTGATGACGTTCCATCCGGCGCCACGGAAGTAGGCTTCGAGCTCCTGAATGATCTTGCCGTTGCCGCGTACCGGCCCGTCCAGGCGCTGCAGGTTGCAGTTGATGACGAAGTTGAGGTTGTCGAGTTCTTCGAAGGCGGCGACGTGGAGCATGCCGCGGCTCTCCGGCTCGTCCATCTCACCGTCGCCGAGGAAGGCCCAGGTCTGCTGCTGAGAGGTGTCCTTGATGCCGCGATTATGCAGGTACTTGTCGAACTGCGCCTGCGCGATCGCATTCACCGGGCCCAGTCCCATCGACACCGTGGGGTGTTCCCAGAAGTCGGGGAGCTGGTGTGGGTGCGGGTAGGACGGCAGGCCGGCGGGCTTGCCCTCGATCTGATGGGACTGCTGCTGACGGAAGCCGTCGAGGTCCTGTTCGCCCATACGGCCTTCGAGGTAGGCGCGAGCGTACATACCGGGGGAGGCGTGACCCTGATAGAAGATGTGGTCGCCGCCGCCGGGGTGGTCCTTTCCCCGGAAGAAGTGGTTGAGGCCGACTTCGTAGAGCGTGGCAGAGGACGCATAGGTGGAGATGTGTCCGCCGACTTCGACACCGGGCCGCTGAGCACGGTGGACGAGCATTGCGGCATTCCAGCGGTTCCAGCGTCGATAGCGGCGCTCGACCTCTTCGTCACCGGGGAACCAGGGTTCGTTCTCGGGGCCGAAGGTGTTCACATAGTCTGTGGCCGTCAGGCTGGGCACGCCGATCTGCTTCTCCCGCGAACGCTGGAGCATCCGCAGCATGACGTAGCGTGCGCGTGAGCGTCCGCCCTCGTCGATGAGGCCGTCCAGCGATGCCAGCCACTCCTCAGTCTCTTCGGGATCGATGTCGGGCACCTGGCTGGGCAGCCCATTGAGTATCGGTCCGCCCTGTTTCCGATTGTCCACGGTGTGGTCCTCTCTTCGGCTCCACGATCTTCGTTGTGTCGAGATCCGGCTGTTCAAGTGGAATGGACGTTCAAATCATGATTGAGCCCAGGGTCCACCAGCTACTTCCATCAGCCTAGTACTCTCGCGCGAAGTTCGCTGGGCCGAAATCCTGTGATCTCGATGACGAGTCTGTGGTCTTCGATGCCCTTTGAGGTCGATTGCATCCGCTTGGCGCGCCGTCATTTGCGCCCGCGACACACTTGACGGAACAATAAGGGCATGAGTAACTCCTCTTCTGAAAGGACATCTTCCACGTCGACCCTCCCCAACGAGCTGGGCCAGAACCTTGGTTTGGCTGCGGGAGACTATGTGCAAGAAATCGGCTACGACGATGACGTCGACCTGGACCTGTGCCAGGCGATCGAAAACATCATCGGTGAGAAAATCGCGGACGGTGATGTCGACGATGTCTTCGACGTCATTCTGATGTGGTGGCGCTCCGACGACGACGACCTCATCGATGGGCTCGTCGACGCACAGGCCACATTGAAGGAAGGCGGAGTCGTCTGGCTTCTCTCTCCCAAAGCAAGTCGCCCCGGCCACATCAGCCCGGCCGACATTTCTGAGGCAGCCCCCACAGCTGGCATGCACGTGACCTCAACAGTCAGTGCAGCCGATCACTGGGCCGGCTTCCGTTTGGTGGGTAAGAAGAACCATTCATGATCCTTCGGCCCGGAGATCGGGCCCCTGATTTCCGCGTTTCCGATCAGTTCGGGTCAACGCTCCACCTCGCCGAGGTGCTGCGTCGTTCGACTGTCATCCTCGTCTTCTTTCCGTTCGCCTTCTCACCCGTGTGCGGTGATGAGGTCAGGGCCCTTGAGGATCTGAGGCAGTCAATGGCGACCGAGTCCGAACCGGTGGAGATCATCGGGATCTCCGTCGATTCGAAGTACACGCTTGCTGCGTGGTCGGAGGTTCGTGAGATCGGCTTTGATCTCGGTTCGGACTTCTGGCCGCACGGCGAGGTGGCGAAGTCCTACGGGGTCTTCGACGACGAGCACGGCGTGGCTGAGCGGGGAGTCTTTGTCATCTCTTCAACAGGTACGATCGTGTCCAGTCGTCAGGTCGCACGTACCGAGGCACGTGAATTCTCCGCTGATGTCGCTCATGCGCGAGCACACTGCGGCAGTGGTGCAACGGCACTGTGACTCTCAGGTCGTCCAAGGAGGAATGAAACATGGCTACCATCTTCACCAAGATCATCAACGGCGAGATTCCGGGCACCTTCGTCTATCAGGATGATGTGTGCGTTGCGTTCCTCGATGTCGCGCCAATGACCGAGGGGCACGTCATGGTCGTGCCCAGGGACGAGATCTCACATTGGATCGACGCGGACCAGGATCTGCTCAATCATCTGATGGTGGTGGCGCGTCAGGTCGGGCGAGCCCAGCAGGAGGCTTTCGCCTGCGAGCGGATCGGCATGATGATCGTCGGATATGAAGTCCCCCATCTGCACATCCACGTCCTGCCGACGAACTCGATGGACGACTTCGACATCTCGGACCGTGCACCCATGCAGAGCCCCGAGGCGCTGGCAGGGCCCGCCGAGAAGATTCGGCGAGCCTTGGAACAGCAGTCCTGATCAGGCGTCGAGACCGGCGCGACTGATCAACTGATCATCGTTCGTCGGCTGCGTTGGCGTCGAGATAGAGGTCGAGTGAGTCTCGAACCAGCTCCGCCCCCGCCACGCCACCGTAGTTGGCGCCGAACCGCGGATCGCTGACGTACATTTCGGCGAGACCGCGGACATAGCCGTCGAGGTCACCGCCGGGATCATGCGCCGGTGTCCCCGGTGTGGCACTCAGCCACTGCACGTGACGGCGCGCCAGATCCTGGCAACAGTTCGATTCGGGGCTGACCCCCGCCTCGGCGGCCTTCATCCAGTCCTGACTCAGCCGTTCAACATCGGCCTTCCACGACTGCCTGTCGTCGGGACTGAGAGACTCCCACCACCCAGCGGATGTCTCATAGGCCTCACGGCCCCAGCGTCGTGTGACTTCTTCCTTGTGCACTCGATGGTCGAATCCATCGAACATCTCCTCTGCCATGAGAGGTTCACCTGCTTCCAATCGTGCGATGGTCGCGGTGACGGAGACGATCTGCCGATCGATCCGGGCACGCTCGCGTCCGAGGCTGTGCACGTGGTCGGACAATGCCGCAATCGGATCCTCGGCGCTCTCGAGCACCTCAGCGATCTGGGTCAAAGACATCCCGAGCTCCTTGTGCAGGAGGATGCGTTGGAGGCGCAAGCCCTGTCTCGTCGTAGTATCGGTAGCCGTTGTCGGCGATGTACGTCGGCGGCAGCAGTCCGATCGCGTCATAGTGACGCAGTGTTCGGCTCGTCGTCCCCGTCATCCGCGCTGTTTCCTGTATGGACCAGTCCATGACGATCAGCTTAGAAGTTGACGTCGCGTCAATGTCAACGAGGCAGGCGAAGAAGACTCGGCCCGGACGTCCAGCCGGGCCGAATCCGTCGCTTCAGGCGGCTGCCCTGCTCGCGTCGAGGGCAGCGATGAGATCGTCTGCCAAGTCATCGACGTGTTCGAGACCGACAGAGAGCCGGATGAGGCCGTCGCCGGGTTTGGCCGTGGCCGCGACCGGCCTGTGGGTCAGTGATGCCGGGTGCTGGATGAGCGTGTCGGCACCGCCCAGAGACACTGCGTGGACGACGAGGCTGCAGTGTTCGACGAAGCTGCGTGCCGCGTCGAATCCGCCGGCGAGTTCCAGTGCGATCATTGCGCCGCCTCCGGACATCTGGCGCCCGAGCAGCCCGCGCGGATCCTGCCCGTCCAGCCCTGGGTAGTGGACAGCTGTGATCGCCGGGTGCACTGCCAGGCGCTCGGCCAGTTCGCCTGCTGTCGTCTGTGCCGCGCGCATGCGCACGGCCAGGGTGCGCAGTCCTCGGTGGAGGAGGTAGGCGCCCATCGGGTGCAGCAGGGCTCCCGTGATCGCTCGGACCTGACGCAGGCGCATCGCCCAGTCGGAGTTGGTGGCGATGATGCCGCCCATGGCATCACCGTGTCCGCCGAGGTACTTCGTCGCGCTGTGGAGGACCAATGCTGCACCGTGTCTGATGGGCTGCTGGAGGACCGGGGTGCAGAAGGTGTTGTCGACGAGCACAGGAACGCTGCCGGCGGCGGCAACGACGCTGTCGAGATCAACAAGGTCGAGGCTCGGGTTGGCCGGGGTCTCGACGATGACGAGTCCGGTGTCGTCTTGGATCGCCGAGGCGATGTCTGCTTCCTTCGCCCACGTGACCGTCGTGCCCAGCAGGCCGGTTTCGAGGAGGTGATCGCTGCCGCCATAGAGCGGACGCACCGCGACGATGTGAGGCGTTCCGGCGCTGACTGCCGCGAGAAGTGCTGCCGTCATGGCGGCCATGCCGGTTGCGAAGGCGACTGCTTCGTCTGCGTGTTCGAGTTCGGCCAGGGCCGTCTCGAAGCGCGCGACGCCGGGCTGCCAGAGTCGCTGGTAGACGGCCGAGTCGCCGTCCTTGAGCGGGTGGCCGGTGGCGAGCCATTCGTAGGAGTCGCCGCCGGTGGCGACATCGTTGACGGGGTTGGTCGTGGACAGGTCGATGGCCGGAACATGGACGCCGGCCTCCGTGAGGCCTTCCATTCCGCCGTGGACCATGAGCGTTTCTGGGTGCATAGAGGTCATGTGAGCATTCAAGCTATTCCTGCTACGAACTGCAAACAATGGTCAAGATTCTGTGAAATCTGACTGCGCATTCGAAGATCCTTGATCATCGTGTGCCAGACTGTGAGTCATGTCGCAGAAAGTGGAACTCGATGATACTGATCGACGGCTGCTCACGGCCCTCAGCGAGGACGCCAGAGCATCCGGCACCGTCTTGGCCGCCGAGGTGGGGATATCGGAATCCACGGTCTCGCTGCGCCTCAAACGTCTGCGGACCCTGGGCGTGATCAAAGGCTTTCGCGTCGACATCGATGCCGCGGCAGTGGGGATCCCGCTGCAGGCCCTGATCTCCATTCGTCTGGCCAAGCACGACCGGGCTGAGATCGACGCCTTCACCGCAGCGGCTCCGCAGTTTCCCGGAGTCGTGCGGATGTACCACATGGCAGGCGCCGATGACTATCTGCTCCACATCGTTGCCACCGACACCGAGGCGGTCCAGTCCTTCGTCCTCGACTATCTCACTCGATATCCTGCTGTCGCCCATACCCGGACCAACCTCATCTACAAGGTTCAGGACGGCACCTCGTGGATTCCCGACGGGGCCTGACCATCGCTGCTGTGCCCCACCAATGCAGAGAGTCCATAATTGAGCCATGACGACACAGAAGACTCAGCCCACCGATGCCGACGTTGATGAGTTCCTCGAAGCCGCAGTGCCGAACAAGCGACGTGAGGACGGCATCGCTCTCAACGCGATCTTCACTGACGTCACCGGCACCGTTGCCGTGATGTGGGGGCCATCGATCGTGGGCTACGGACAGTACGAGTACATCTCACCGTCGAATCCGCGCAATCGTGGCGTGTGGCCCAAGACAGGATTCTCACCGCGCAGGACTCAGCTCTCGCTCTATGGGCTCAAGGACTCACCGGCCGGAGCCGCGCTGCTGCCCCGCCTCGGCACGTACACCGAAGGTGCCGGCTGCGTGTATGTGCGCAAGTTGGCCGACATCGACGAGGCGGTGCTCCGCAGACTCATCACCATCGCCTTCAAAGGACCCGACGATTCCGAGCCCACACACTGACGGCAGTCACGCGTGTCCGTCGTGGTCACGCATGACTTTCGAGCTCTCCCGTGTCCGTCATGGGCTCAGTGTCGACTGGTGATTGTCAGTCCCTGTTTGCGCTGATGGACTGAGAAGTACTTCAGGCCCAGGGCTTCGTCGGCAAGGAAGCGCCGCCGAGAGCGACGCGGGAGCCACACGATCTGGCCGGGTGCGAGTGGGATCGTGGTCAGCTCTGTCTCCAAAGTTCCACCACCGTCGATGATATGGATGAGGACGTCGAGGGCCGGCCCGATGTGTTCCTTGATCTCACCGCCTGGGGACAAGGCGATGATGTTCGCATCGAGATCACGCCGCTGAGGCTGAAGCTGCCACACGGAGCCGGAAGCCTCAACGACCCCGCCGAGCTCGCCCACATCTGCGAGGACGTGGGGGAGGGGCGTCGCGGCTCGTTTGCTGATGAGAACTCGGAAGTTCCCGTCCTCCGAGGACTGCGGCTCCCATCCGAGTGCCTCGGCAAACTCCGTCTCCATCTCGACCTTGAGATTCTTGGGTTCGTGGTCGTTGATGAGGATGAGGCCGGAGCCGACGGCGAGTTTCTGATAGGCCGCCATGACGAGCGGATGCCGTTCGGGCTTCGGGATTGTCCGGACATCGATGGTTTCGGGCGTGGGGCTCTCAGCCATGGGGAATCTCCAATGTCGGACTCGGATCGATCAACTACAAGCTAGCATCATGACTGCAGGGCCGAAACGTGATTTCATTTCACCAGGGTATGACGGAAACGGCCGTGCGTCCCGCTTGGTGATGAACCGGCGGGGCCGAACCAGCAGAATAGGACTGATGATGGCTGACAATTCTCACACGCAGAACCTCGGCGAGCTCACCGAAGAGCTTCTGAACAAGGCTCGAGGCGCCAACAGCGGACGAGCCGCCGACACAGTCTACAGCGGTCGATATCTCAAACAGGCCCTGTTGACGTTGACTGCGGGAACCACGATGGCCGAACATGATTCCCCGCCAGAGGCGACGCTGCAGGTGCTGCAGGGGAATGTGGCATTGTCATCAGCCGAGGGATCGTGGGACCTTCACACCGGTGACCTGATGGCGATTCCTCCGGAGCGACACTCCGTCACCGCACATGAGGACGCTGCTTTCCTGCTGACCATCCGAACCGACGTCAGCTAATGGCTCACACGGGTGCCAGTGAGGATTTCGCCCGCTCTGACCAGGACAAATCCTCATTGGGGACCGTGCAGCACACAAAAAAGTGCCGCGACATCGAGTGAACGATGTCGCGACACATCACAATGGTCGGGATAGCGGGATTCGAACCCACGACCTCCTCGTCCCGAACGAGGCGCGCTACCAAGCTGCGCTATATCCCGTGACCAGGAACTACTATAGCGATGGTGACGCGTTCTGAAAAATCGGCACGCTCGACCCGCTGCGAATGGAAGGAACGTCTCATTGGCACTGACCGCCGGGAGCATCACCACAACCGCCCTCGACATCCTTTCACGCTACGGTTTGGGCGATCTGTCGATGCGCAGGCTGGCACGTGAGCTCGACGTTCAACCCTCAGCCCTGTATTGGCATGTCAAGGACAAGCAGGAGCTCTTCGTCCTCGTCGCCACACGGATGAATGCCGAGGTGGATTCGCGGTGCCCGTCGACTTCTGACCCGCTGGTGACTGCGATGGCGCTGCGAGAGATCCTTCTCACCTACCGCGACGGCGCTGAGATCATGCTGCTCGGCTACTCGATCGCCCCGGGCGAAGTGACTCCTGGTGCTCTGAGCGTCGAAGTCCTGGGGGAGGCAGTGTCTCACGGTGTGATGGCACATGCGCTGGGCTCCGTGGTGATCGAACAGAATCGTGGTCTCTTCGGCATTGAAACTGCGGACACAGGAGCGGAGTTCATCTCCTCCACGGCCCGCCTGCTCAGCGCTGGCGATAGTTGAGTTTCGCTGTACGCAACCCTCAGCGCATTTCGTCTGCTCGTCAGGCTTATGGCATACTGATCAAGCACGTTCGGGCGCAACGCTCCGAATCTGCAGTGGGGCCTATAGCTCAGTTGGCTAGAGCATCTCGTTTACACCGAGAGGGTCGGGGGTTCAAGTCCCTCTGGGCCCACCGTCCGATTTCTCAGGTTCTGCCTTTCACCGGGTGGTGCGCTGACCACTCCCCACGGGCTCTCCAGTCGCAAAATTCCCCTCGCACGCTGCGTCAGCATGACAGTCCGACCGCGAAACATATACGCTGAATCCCTTTGCACGCCAGTGCTCTCACGGTACTGACCTGGGCTCTCGTCATCTCACCGGGTTCCCACGATCGGACTTCGGCCTGAGGAGCATGATCGCGTCGTCAGACGAACAGCTGACCGGTACATGGGTCCATCGACCCTGCGCATACCCGTCTCGGAATCTCGAGTTGTCACGCGATGGTCGCACGCATACGCGGTGCTTTCCATACGGTCGAGGGCAAACGCCGCATCGATCGTAAGGACTGGGCCATGACGTGGAATACGACCTTGGATTCTGGCGGCCTGCTCGTCAGTGACAAGATCATTCTCGAATTCGAGCTCTTTCTGATCAAGGAGCAATCAGCAGCACGCATCGCAGCAAGAAGTGGTCAGAGTGCACTCCGCAGCGTCCTCCGACCGCCTCTTCGTCGCTTGCCACGGCTCCTTCGTCATTCACCGCGGTCCTGGCGCTGATCTAGCTGCTGATCGCCATCTCGACCGGGCTGGCATCTTGCCACTCGAAGATCCTCAGCAGGTCCGCCTCCAACACGGACACGCACCCCCGCGGCCTCTTCACTGCCGGTGTTGACGTGAAGGAATTTCGCTGAGCCCCGGCCCGGTGACTCGGACCCGAGAGCCTGCGCGAACTGGGTCCCTGCGAACAGCGAGCCGGTGGCAACGGCGATAGCCAGGACCGATGCCAAATGGCACCGCCTTCCACTTGAACGGGAATTGTCAGGTTGCTTGATTTCTCTCCTCATCAGCGGATTCTCTTCATTCGGGAAAGGATCTACAACAGTATCGAGAAGACTTCCCCTACGGTTCTGCCGACGCAGTTCGGCTCCCGGTATTGGTGTCGACACTGCTACCCGTGTCGGTGCCGCGCCATTTCGCGATGGCGCGCATGACCTGATAGATGATGATCGCCGAGGCTGATCCCAGTGCGATGCCTTCGAACTGAAGATCACCTGGAGTCCAAGTGAAGTTCGCGATTGCGACGATGAGCGCAACGGCGGCGGTGTTGAGGTTGATCGGGTTGGAGAAGTCGACCTTGTTCTCCACCCAGATGCGCACACCCAGCAGACCGATCATTCCGTAGAGAACGGTTGCTGCCCCGCCGAGGACCCCGGGTGGGATGGTCGCGATGATCTCCCCGAACTTCGGCAGCAGACTGAGGATGAGAGCGATGATGCCTGCACACAGATACGCAGCTGTCGAGAAGATCCGAGTCGCGGCCATGACGCCGATGTTCTCCGCATAGGTCGTCGTTCCCGAACCCCCTCCGGACCCGGCGAGGATCGTCGAGAACCCGTCGGCGAACAGAGTTCTGCCGGTGATCTTGTCGAGATCGCGGCCGGTCATCGCCGACACGGACTTCACATGCCCGATGTTCTCGGCGATGAGGACGAAGACGACGGGGAGGAAAAGCCCCAGATAGCCCAGGTCGAAAGCCGGGGCGTGGAATGCAGGCAGTCCCACCCACTCGGCTTGACCGACAGTGGTGAAGTCGATCTGGCCCTGCACCCATGCAGCCCCGTAGCCGACGAGGACGCCGAGGAGGATGGAGAGGCGTCCGAGCATCCCCCGAAACAGCACGCTTGTGACCAGAATCGTGGCGATCGTGATCACTGCGGTCAGAGGAGCTTCCTTCACCCAGTCCCAGGCCGCCGGTGCCAGGTTGAGCCCGATGAGAGCGACGATGGCACCGGTGACGACCGGTGGCATGGTGACCTCGATCCACCGCACGCCGGCGAAGTGGACGACGATGCCCACCAGCGCGAGGGTGACGCCGACGGAGATGATCCCGCCCTGGGCAAGTGCCATGGCATGGGAGTCGAGGTCCTCACCCGAGGTGGCTGAGAAGCCGGTGACGGCACCGATGGGTGCCAGCAGCCCGAAGGAGGAGCCGAGGTAGGACGGCATCATGCCCTTGGTGATGAGCAGGAAGAGCAGTGTGCCGATGGCGGTGAAGAACAGGGTCGTCGACGGCGGGAAGCCGGTCAGCAACGGCACCAGGAACGTCGCACCGAACATCGCGACCACATGCTGTGCCCCGATCCCGATGGTCCGCGGCCAGCTCAGCCTTTCCTCGGGCAACACGGTTTCGCCGGGTCGTATCGTCGTGCCGTCCCCGTGTTGCTTCCAGCCCCACCGGCCGTCGAAGGGACTGGAAGCAGGTGTCGCCTCGTCGTGGGATTCCACCATTCGTCTCCTCATCCGCCGGCCAGCTGGCTGCGGTGTCTGCTCGTCATGCGTTCACTGCCGAGAGCAGTCTATTCGCCTGACGATGGGAGACGCGGCTCAGACCTCGCGCAGCTGACGTTTGAGGATCTTGCCTGCCGAGTTCTTGGGCAGTTTGGTCACGAATTCGACGTGCTTGGGCACCTTGAACCCGGCCAGACGATCCTTGACATGTGCGAGCACATCGGTCTCGGTGAGCTCACCCTGGTCGGACTTGATGACCACGAACGCGGAGACCGCTTCGATCCACTTTTCGTCGGCAACACCGACCACCGCCACCTCGGCGACCTGAGGAAGTTCGAAGATCGCGTCCTCGACCTGCCGGCTGGCCACCAGAACTCCGCCGGTGTTGATGACGTCCTTGACCCGGTCGATGACCTCCACGAAACCGGATTCGTCTATGGTGACGAGGTCTCCGGAATGGAACCAGCCGTCGTCGAAGGCTTCTGCGGTCGCCTCTGGTCTGTTCCAGTATCCTTCGCACAGCTGCGGTGAGCGGTAGAGGATTTCGCCCTGCTCACCGACGCCGACATCGTTGCCGTCGGCATCGACGACGCGGGTCTCGACGAAGAAGACCGCGCGCCCGGCCGAGGCCGCATGATCATCGTGTTCCTCCGGACGCAGCACGGTGCACAAGGGGCCCATCTCGGATTGGCCAAAGCAGTTGTAGAAGCCGAGCTTGGGCAGGCGCTGGCGCAGTTTCGTCAGCACCGGCCCGGGCATGATGGAAGCACCGTAATAGGCCTTGCGCAGGCTCTCGAGGTTGCGGGTGTCAAGGTCGGGGCTGTTGGCCAGGGCGACCCACACTGTGGGTGCGGCGAAGAAGGAGTTGATCTCGCGTTCCTCGAAGATCGCCAGGAGCTGCTCGGGGACCGGTGCCGGAACGACGATGTTGTGCGCGCCGATGGCCAAGAGCGGAATCAGGAAGACATGCATCTGCGCGGAGTGATACAGGGGCAGAGCGTGGACGACTCGGTCCGTGGCCGCGAAGTCGAGGCTCATCAGCGATGACATGTATTCGTGCACGAGCGCCCGGTGCGTCATGATCGCTCCCTTGGGCGCCGAGGTGGTGCCTGAAGTGTAGAGCAGCTGTGCGACGTCGGTGTCCACGACGGCGAATTCCCCTGCAGCCGCCGGGGTGACGTCTGCGGCG
>JAKDSA010000058.1 GCA_030457025.1 Brevibacterium sp.
CACCTGCCAACCCGACCGCTTCGCTCGCCTCGGCGGAGCGAAGTCTGTGAGCCTGACGTAACCGAGCATCGCGCATGCAGACCCAGCCGGATCCGACGGCTGCGGCCTGCGCAGACAGACACGGCCGCCGCATCAAGCGGATGCGACGGCCGTGACCGGCTGACATCATTGGCAGCGCGCGCACGCTTCTGGATCAGTCAGAGCCGACCGCCCCGGCCTTCGCTGCCTCGGCAGCAGCCACGGCATCGGCACGAATCGTGCGCCGCAGGATCTTGCCTGAGCTGGTCTTCGGCAGCTCGTCGATGATGGTCACCTGCCGCGGAGCCTTATAGGAGGCCAACTTCTCGCGACAGAATTCGACGATCTCGGCCTCGGTGACGGCATCGGCCTCGGGACCCGACTGCAGAGTCACGAACGCGGCAACGTTCTCACCCCGATACTCGTCGGGGATGCCGACGACTGCTGCCTCCTGAATCGCCGGATGGGTGTAGAGGACGTCCTCGACCTCCCGCGGCCAGACCTTGAAGCCGGAGGCGTTGATCATGTCCTTCTTGCGGTCGACGATGAACAGCCAGCCGTCTTCGTTCATGTACCCCACATCGCCGGTGCGCAGCTCCCCATCCGGGAGCTGCTCGGCTGTTGCCTTCTCATTGTTGATGTATTCGGCGACGACCTCAGGTCCCGAGACGGCAACCTCGCCGATCTCGTTCGGGCCCAAGGGCTCACCGAAGTCGTCGAGGATGCGAATCATGGTGTCCGGCTGGGGCAGACCGCAGGAGAGGTTGCCGCTGTCGGGATCGACCGGCGCCCTCAGCCCCGGTGGGACGGTCGCCACCTGCGCACAGGTCTCGGTCAGACCGTAGCCCTGCCCGATGTAGACGCCGGTCTTCTGTTCGAACTTCGTCACCAAGCCCTCGGGCAGGGGTGCACCACCCGACATGATCCGCTTGAACGATGCGAAGTGCTCCGCCGTCGCGCTGGGATGGGCAAGCATTGCGGTGTAGACCGTGGCCGGGCCTGCCATATACGTCGGCTTCTTCCGCAGGAAGAGTTCGAGAAGGGAGCCCGGATCGAATCGATAGTTGAGGATCAGCCGCGCGCCACCGCTGACACCGGCGATGAACTGGCAGACGAACCCGGTGATGTGGAAGATCGGGGCCAGAGTGAGGAAGCCGTCGCCGGGTTCGAACGTCGGCGTCCGGACACAGTAGCGGGCATTGCTCGACACCGAGGCGTGAGTCCCAGACGCACCCTTCGCCTTGCCCGAGGTCCCCGAGGTGTACACGACGATCGCTTCGTCCTCGGGAGCGGGAATGAGAGGAGTGAAACCGGTGTCCAGGCGGGACTCGACAACGGCTTGGAAGTCGGGGAGATTCGGCACCTGGTCGGGGCCCGGATTCTCACCGGGGGCACCTGGCAGGTCAGCGAACATCGAGAAGATCGCCTCGGGCCCGTCGACCTGGAAACTCCTGTCGTCGCTGAGGACGACGACCGGCAATGCCGCGGCATAGGGAGCCACGCGACCCAGGAACGCCGCCTTGGATACCACAAGCCCCTTCACCTCGGCGTCGGCGAAGATGTGCTCGAGCTCCCCGCGATACATGGGATTGAGGGGAACGACGACGCCTCCGACCTTCCAGATGCCGTAGGTGGCGATCATGAAGGCGGGGGTGTTCTGCTCATAGATGGCCACCCGGTCGCCGACAGCGATGCCGTGCTCGACCAGATAGGCCGCGAACGCAGTGGAATACTGGTCGAACTGGGACCAGGTCAGCCCGAAACCGTAGTAGCTGAGGGCCTCTTCGCGGCCGTGGGTGGCCACGGTCGACGCCAGATCCTGCAGGGTCGTGGACTTCTCCAGGGTGTACGGCTTGTTCGCGAGATCTCCCCAGGTCTTCAACCAGGGACGGGTATCTGCCCACGTGCTCATCGCTTCACTTCCTTCATCGTTGAATGGTGTGTCGAAATTGTTGAAAGAGGGTTTCGAACAGCCGATCCGCCTACTTGCGGTACTTCTTCATCTCGTTGCGCGCAATGCTGCGTTTGTGCACCTCATCGGGGCCGTCGGCCAGGCGCAGGGTGCGCATGTGCGCCCACATGCTGGCCAATGGGAAGTCCTCCGTGACACCGGCACCGCCGTGGACCTGGATCGCGCGATCGATGATCTTCAGTGCCATGGCTGGAGCCACAACCTTGATCTCGGCGATCTCGTTCTTCGCGACCTTGTTGCCGTGCTTGTCCATCATGTCCGCCGCATGCAGCGTCAGCAGCCTGGCCTGATCGATCTCGATCCGGGCCTCGGCGATCCACTCCTGGATGTTCGCCCGAGACGACAGCTTCTCACCGAATGTCACACGTTCATCGGCACGTTTGACCATGAGTTCGAGGGCGCGCTCGGCGGCACCGATCGCGCGCATGCAGTGATGGATGCGCCCCGGTCCCAGACGGGCCTGGCTGATCGCGAAGCCCTCACCTTCGCCCTTGAGGATGTCCTTGGACGGGACGCGGACGTTGTCGAAGGTGATCTCCGCGTGGCCCTCCCGATCGTGGTAGCCGAAGACGGGCAGGTTGCGCACCACGGTGACACCGGGGGCGTCGATCGGGACGACGAGCATCGACTGCTGTCGGTGCACCTCGGCGTCGGGGGAGGTCTTGCCCATGACGATGAGGACTCGGCAATTGGGGTGCATGCCGTTCGAGGCGAACCATTTGCGGCCGTTGAGGACGAACCCGTCATCCGTGGGCTCCATACGCATCTCGACGTTCGTCGCATCGGAGCTGGCGACAGCGGGTTCGGTCATGGCGAACGCCGAGGCGATTGTGCCGTCGAGCAGCGGCCCCAGGTACTTCTCCTTGTGCTCGTCGGTGCCGAAACGGGTGAAGACCTCCATGTTGCCCGTGTCGGGGGCATTGCAGTTGATGGCTTCCGGGGCGATCCCGATGCTGTGGCCGGTGATCTCGGCCAGGGGAGCGTACTCGAGGTTCGTCAGTCCCGGCCCCCACTGGGGATCGGGGTGGAAGAGGTTCCACAGTCCCCGGCTCTTGGCCTCGGCCTTGAGGTCTTCGAGGATCTGCGGCTGAGTGTGCGGGCTGTTCGCCGCCGCCATCTGCTGGGCATAGACGGGCTCCGCCGGATAGACGAAGCCCTCCATGAACGTCGTCAGACGCTCCTGATAGTCACGGCCGCGGTCAGTCGTTTCCAGCATGTGTGGTCTCCTCGTTGAGTCGGTTCGCTTCGTTGAGTCGGTGCTGATAGCGGCTCATGCCTTTGAGCCAGCGGTCGTAGTCGCTGCCCTTCATGCGATACATATCGAGCACCTCGGGGTGGGGGAGGATGAGGAACGTTCCCGCTTCGACCGCATCGAGGGCGATCGACGCGACATCGTCGGGGGCCAGCACCGTGCCGGCCTCGGTGACTGCGCTCTGGGCAGGCCCCGCGGACCCCGCTGCGCTCAGCAGGTTCGTGTCCACTCCCATCGGGCAGATGACCGAGGCGCGGATGCCGTCGTCGCGGTAGGTCAGAGCGAGCCATTCGGCGAAGCCGACCGAGGCGTGTTTGGTGACGCTGTAGGCTGCCGATCCGATCTGGGTGAGCAGGCCCGCCGCCGAGGCGGTGGCGACGAAATGTCCTTCACCGGCTTCCTGCCAGCGGGGGATGAGGGCCTGGGCCGCGCGGATATGTGCCCGCAGGTTGACGTCGATGATGGCATCCCAGTCGGCATCGTTCTCGCCCAGTTCGCCGGGCCCGATGATGCCGGCGTTGGCGAAGTACATGTCCACCCCGCCGAGCCGGTCGTCGGCGAAGGCGATGAGTTCGTCGATGCCTGCCACCGAGGACACGTCACCGACCCAGGCGTGGGCACCGGATTCGAACCCCGAGGCGGTGTCGGTATTCAGTGCTGAGGCGGTGTCGGCGACGGTGGCGGAGATGTCGGCAAGGACGACGGTGGCGCCGCGGGAGATCAGTTCGGCGGCGAGAGCGGCACCGATGCCGCCGGCCGCGCCGGTGACGATGGCTCGGGTGCCGTTGACGATTCGTGCCCCCGCCGCGGGTGAGCCTGCTGCAGAGTTCACGCCGGCGGTGCTCACGCTTTCTCCAGAATGGTCAGGGCTTGCCGGGCCAAGTCCTCGACGCCGGCGCCCGCAGTTTCCGGGTCGAGGTCGAGATCGCCCATCTTGCCTGTGAGCAGCCGGGTGTAGACGCCCTCGCGGATGCAGGCCAGTTTCCACATGGCAAAGGCTTCGTAGTACCCGACGTCGTGGACCTCGTGGCCGCTGACCTCCTGGTAGCGGTCGATGAGCTCGTCGGAGGTGGGAAAGCCGAGTTCCGGGGTGGGGACCCAGATGCTCGTGTACTGCTCGGGCACGGTGAGCATGGCGACGAAGTAGCCCAGATCGGTGAGCACCTCGCCGATGGCGGTCAGCTCCCAGTCGACGACGGCGTTGACCGTGCCCTCAGGGGCGAAGATCATGTTGTTGGGTTTGTAGTCACCATGGGCCAGGCCGACGGGGCTTCGGGCCGGATCCGGCATGGTTTCGAGGAGGGCATCGTGGACCTCGCGGATGATCGGGATGTCGCGCAGTGCGATGTCCTCGACCTGGCCCAGCCAGCGACGCAGCTGCCGTTCGATGAGCCCGCCTGGGCGACGCAGATCCCCCAGCCCCACCTCGTCGACATCGACACGATGGATGGCGGCCAGCGTGTCGATCATTCCGAACGCGCACGAACGCTTGTCGTCAGGGCCGGGACCGTCGGGAATGCGTGCCCAGTCGGCGGGCTCATTGATCGCGAAGCCGGGGCAGTGCTCCATGAACACGAAGGGCACATCGAGGACCTCGGGGTCATCGACGATCTCGACGATGTGGGGCACCGGTACGGTGCTGTCGCCCAGCGCGGCCATGATCCGGCCTTCGCGTGCGACGTTGTGGGCACTTCCCCCGGAGTGCCCGAGCGGAGGGCGCCTGATCACCCAGCGCGGCAGTCCGTCGACGGTGATGGTGAAGGTGAGGTTCGAGCGTCCGATGGACATGACTTCGACGTCGAAGTCCGTGACCCCGAATCTGTCCGAGATCCATCGTCCGATGGTTCTGGTATCGAATCCTGCAGGTGCTGTGGTCAACGTCGACCCTCCCGAGTGAACAATCGTTCAGTTTCGTTTACAGTATTCAAACCGGGCGTGAGAGTCAAGCTGAAATCGTGATGCTCGTCACGGCCGAATGTGATAGTGATGAATGGGTCGTCCCACACTCTTTCACCAAGCAGTCAGTTGCCATCAGCCACATACCTTTCACCAGAAGTGAGGAAATCATGAGAGCCATTCGCGTTGCCACGTTGACCGGTCCGGACGATGTGGAGATCGCCGAGGTGGATCGTCCGAGTCCAGGTTCGGGCGAGGTCCTGATCGAGGTTGCCTATGCGGGAGTCACGTTCCCCGAGCTGCTCCAGACCCGGGGCATGTACCAGACCAAGCACGAGCTGCCGTTCGTCCTCGGCTCCGAAGCCGCCGGCATTGTCGTCGAAGCCGGTGCCGGTTCGCGATTCTCCTCCGGCGACCGCGTCGCCGCGATCCCCGGCAAGGGATCTTTCGCCGAATTCATGGTCGCCGCCGACGCGCAGACGGTGCCCGTGCCCGACGAAGTCAGCCTGGCCCATGCGGCCGGTATGCCGATGAATGTGCTCACCGCTGACTTCGCGCTGCGCCTCCGGGCGCAGGCGCAGGCGGGGCAGTCCATCCTCGTCCACGGTGCCGCAGGCGGGCTGGGATCAGCCACGGTGCAGATGGCCCTGGCCATGGGCCTCGAGGTCATCGGCGTCGTGTCGACCGAGGCCAAAGCCGAAACCGTGCGCGATCTCGGTGCCACACACGTGGTCATGGCCGAGGGGTTCAAGGATGCAGCCAAGGAGCTCTACCCGAACGGCGTCGACTATGTCTTCGACCCCGTCGGGGGAGATCGTTTCACGGACTCGACCCGTGTCCTGGCCCCGTTTGGTCGCCTCCTCGTTCTCGGATTCACCGCCGGTGAGATCCCCTCGGTCAAGGTCAACCGCCTGCTGCTGAAGAACATCTCCGTCGACGGTGTGGCCTGGGGAGCCGCGACCCGCGAGCGGCCCGACTACATCGCCGAACAATGGGACGCGGTGGCCGACTATGTCGCGGCGGGCAAGCTCAACCCCGCAATCCATGCCACGCACCCACTCGACGAAGCGGCGAAGGCCATCGGTGAACTGGACTCCCGCAGCGTGCGGGGCAAGGTGCTGCTCGAGCTCAAGGGGGAATAGGTTCACCAGCCCGGTCGACGTCGCGGAATCCGCCTCGGCGGTGGAATCCTTGAAATCAGGCTGCTGTGCGATCAACGTGGCCCTGGTCCGAGACCGGCATAGAGGCCGTAGTCGAACCACTCGGTCGCGTTGCCGAGCGAGGCGTAGGGTCCGCGGTCAAGTTCTCCGGCTCGCGTCCTCAGACCCCCTGGTGTCCGCGAGCGAAAACCACGAGGATGGGGCCATGAGCGAATCGACATCAGACACTTCTTCCCAGCCAACCATGCGAGCCATCAGCCAGGACGAGCTCGGAGGTCCCGAGGTCCTCCACGAGGTACAGCTGCCCATCCCGAAGCCCGGTCCGTCGCAGATCCTCGTCCGCGTCCATGCTGCCGGAATGAACCCGACGGATTGGAAGCACCGAGGCCATCGCGCATTTCTGCCGGCACCTCCATTCGTGCTCGGCTGGGATGTATCTGGCGTCGTCGAGCAGGTGGGCGTCGGCGTCACCCTGTTCGAACCCGGCGATGAGGTCTTCGGCATGCTTCCCTACCCATTCGGGGTGGGCGCCCATGCCGAGTACGCTCTCGCACCGACCCGTGCCTTCGTCCCGAAGCCGAAGGACATCGACCATGTGCAGGCCGCAGCGATTCCCCTTGCAGCACTGACCGCGTGGCAGGCTCTCGTCGACACCGCCGAGGTGGGTGAGGGTGACCGCGTCCTCATCCATGCCGCAGCCGGGGGAGTGGGCCATCTGGCCGTGCAGATCGCAAAGGCCCGCGGCGCCCACGTGATCGGCACCGCGAGTGCCCCGAAGCACGACTTCGTCCGTGGCCTGGGTGCCGACGAGATGATCGACTACCGCGAGGTCGACTTCGCCGAGACCGCCCATGACATCGACATCGTCCTCGACACGATCGGAGGGGAGTATCAGCCGCGCTCGCTGCAGACCATGAAGTCCGGCGGCATCCTGGTCTCGACGATTCCGATTCCGATGGAGGGAATGGCGGAGCGGGCGGCTGCGCAGGGAATGCGCATCGAGAACATCCTCGTCGAGGCCGACCACGCCGGGATGCTCGCCATCGCCGAGCTTGTCGAATCCGGACAGCTGAGCGCGACGATCGCGAATACCTTCCCCTTGGCCGATGCGGCCGCGGCCCACGAGCAGCTGCAGATCAACCGGACTGCAGGCAAACTCGTCCTCACGGTGGTCTGAGCGGCCCCGACCGCAGACGGACCACACCGCAATCGGCCGCAACCACCATCGAGTTCGGCACAAGCACTATCGAGTCCGAGGAGGAGTGAGCATGTCCGAGGCACCGAGACCAGCCCTGGCGACACTTCGCCACGAGCGATTCTGGGACGAGGAGTGGGTCTACGAGCGCAAGCTCGACGGACAGCGCTGCCTGGCGGTTCGCGAGGGAGGAAGGACACCGCACCTGTACTCCCGCAACGGTCGAGACGATTCCACGACGTTCCCTGAGATCGTCACCGCCCTCACACAGCAGGCAGGTGGATCCTATGTCATCGACGGTGAGATCGTGGCGTTCGACGGGGCTGCGACCAGCTTCTCCCGACTGCAGCCTCGGATCAATCTCACTGATCCCACCGACATCGAGAACTCGGGAATTGCGGTCTGCTTCTACGTCTTCGACCTCCTCGAGCTTGAGGGCGAAGATCTCAGGGACAGGCCGCTGGTCGAACGGAAGAAGAAGCTCTTCGACCTCGTCGACTGGACCGATCCGCTGCGCTGGACGCCGCATCGCAATCGGGGCGATGAGGACTGGTTCCGCGAAATCTGCAGCAGAGGATGGGAGGGCCTCATCGCCAAACGGCGCGATTCGACTTATCCCTCCGACCGGACGAAGGACTGGCTGAAGTTCAAATGCGAGGCGGGCCAGGAGCTCGTCATCGTCGGATTCACCGAGCCGCAGGGTCAGAGGGTCGGACTGGGCGCGCTCATGCTCGGCTACTACGACTATTCGGAGGACACGAAGGATCTCGTGTACGCGGGAAAGGTGGGGACCGGGTTCAGCGAGGACGACCTCGGCGAACTGCATGAGATGCTCAGGGCAATCGAGATCCCGGACTCCGCGTGCACCAAAGGCCGCATACCCCGCGAGGGGCACTGGGTCGAACCGGAACACGTCGCCGAGGTGGCCTTCACCGAATGGACGGCGGAGAATCAGCTCCGCCACCCCAGATACCTCGGACTGAGAAACGACAAACGGGCGGAAGACGTCGTCAAGGAGGCATGATGAGTTCGTCAGCGGAAGTCGCAGGAGTCTCGATCGACAAGGCCGACAAAGAGATGTTCGGCCCCGACGACGGAGGGCCGATCACCAAGGTGGACCTGGCGAAGTACTACTCGGACGTCGCCGAGGTGATGCTGCCCCACACCCGAGACCGCCCCATTTCGATGCAGCGGTTTCCCGACGGAATCGCCGCCGAGTCGTTCTATGAGAAGAAGTACCCCGATCATTTCCCCGACTTCGTCGAAGCAGTGAGGGTCGCAACGCAGGACGGTGACCAGGACCAGGTGATGATCAACAATGCCCAGAGTCTGGTCTACCTCGCCGACCAGGCCAGCATCACACCGCATACCTGGTTGGCCACCTCGGCGGATCTCGACCATCCGGATCAGCTCATCGTCGATCTCGATCCCTCGGCTCCGGGAATCGACGCGGTGCGAAAGGCGACGGTGATGGTGGGCGAGCTGATGGAGGAGCTGGGCCTGAGGGCATTCGTCAAGACCACCGGCTCCCGCGGATATCATGTGCAGGTTCCGCTGATCGTCGATCACGACTTCGACGAGGTGCGCGACTTCGCGCGGAACTGCGCAAGGGCGCTCGTCGATCGGGATCCGGAGCTGCTGACGATCGAGGCGAGGAAGAACAAGCGCGGGAACCGGGTGCTCATCGACATCGCACGCAATGCCTACGCCCAGACGGCCGTACCGCCTTATGCTGTGAGGTCGCGTCCCGGAGCTCCGGTCGCCGCACCGATCACCTGGGACGAACTGTCGTCGACAGATCCCCGGGACTACACGATGACCTCGGTGCGCAATCGACTGGCCCAACGCGACGATCCGTGGGCCGGCATCGCCCGCCACCGACAGGGCATCGATCAGGCGATGGAGACGCTGGCCAAGCTCTGAGCGCTCGCCGCTGGGCCGCTGTCAGCACCGAGGTCGGCATTCAGATGTCGTCGTTGCCTCTGCCGCTGAGCACGGATTCGTTCTGTGTCGACGTGGGTTTGCGGCGTCGGTCGGCACCGGAGTCATCGACCTTGACGAGCAGCCAGTTGGCCGGATCTCCATTCAACTTCGTCTGCGTCAGCGCGAACGCGCCGCTGAGCTTCTCACCATGCAGGTCGACAACGAGGTGGCCGTCGTCGAGGCCCTGTGATGCGCTCACGCTGTCACCGTCGATCTCAGTGGCGTTGGCAAAGGTTCCGGTGTCCCAGACGATCACCGTTCCGGCACCGTAGCCCTCGCCGATGCGACCTTCGAAGTCCGCGTAGTCGAGGGGATGATCTTCGGTCCGATGGGCCAGGCGCTTCGTCGAGGGATCGAGCGAGGGGCCTTTCGGGACGGCCCAGGAGACCAGGACTCCGTCGATCTCGAGTCGGAAGTCGAAGTGCAGATTCGTCGCCTCGTGGCGTTGGATGACGAAGACCGGCTCTTCGGCCTTGCCTCTCTTCCCGGTTGTCGACGCATCGCCCGACGGTTCGGAAGCAGACGCATCACCCATGGGCTCGGAGGTGTTCGAGCTCCGTCGCTTGTCCCGGTATTCCCTGAGGTCGTGTTTGGCCATCGTGGGCCTCCTGATGAAGGACGACATGTCCGTGCGGTTGAATGCATTGTCGCACGGGACCGGGCGCAGGAACAGGTCCGGATGCGAACACGGCCCGCCGGGCGAATCACCCGTGTCCGTCAATCCCTCAGCTGCCGACAGACTTCCGGCGGGTGCCCCGGGCGAGAGCGATATCACGGCGTCTGGAGCGCCTGACAGGCCCCGCCCGGGATTCTCAGGCCCTAGACTGGACCGCTGCGAATTCTGACACAACGATCGATGGCAGCATGCGGCCCCACCTCGGGCAAGGGATGCAGTGGAGCCCGAAAGGCAGCAGACACATGGACGAGACAACCGAGCAACCACGATCAACGCGGCAGGACTCACCACCGACGACGGCAGATCAAGCCTCCGATATGAGCACCGAAACGAGTCCGCGCAGCCGCATCGATTTCCCCGTGGCAGGGGCCAGCGTCGGGATCCTCGCCGCGTTCGTCGTTGTGGCGCTCATCATTCCGGACACGGTGTCGTCGTGGGTCGGCACCGCCTTCTCCATATGCGCGAACATCTTCGGCATGTATTGGCAGATCCTTCTGCTGGCGACGTTCCTCATCGCTCTCGTCCTCATCTTCACCCCATGGGCCAAGGCACGATTGGGCAACCAGGAACGTCCGGATTTCGGCCGCTTCAGCTGGATCGCGATGATCATGACGACGCTGCTGGCGGCCGGGGGAGTGTTCTGGGCAGCGGCCGAACCGATGTATCACTACGCCACAGCGCCGCCGTACTTCACCAATGACGGCCACAGCGGGTTCGACGCTGTGGCCGCCGCTCTGGCCACTAGTTTCATCGACTGGGGCTTCCTCGCCTGGGCGATTCTGGGATCACTGGGTGCCATCGTCATGATGCGTGCCGCAGAGAAGGGCATGCCCCTGCGTCCGCGCAGTCTCCTCTACCCGGTGCTGGGCAAGCGCGCCGCAACCGGTCCGCTTGCCGCCGTCGTCGACGTGGTGTGCGTCATCTCGGTGGCCGCAGGCACGATCGGCCCTGTCGGATTCTTAGGAATGCAGGTCACCTACGGGCTGAATTCTCTGTTCGGCATCCCCGACACCTATCCGGTTCAGCTGCTCGTGATCGCCGTGCTCACTGCAGTCGCCGGCGTCAGTGTCTTCTCCGGCGTCAGTCGCGGGGTCCGATTCCTCAGCAGCGCCAATGTCTGGATGGCACTTGCGCTCATGGCTGCGGTCCTCGTGCTCGGCTCAGCCTGGTTCGTCGCCAAGAGCTACTTCAGCGGCTTCGGTCTGTATATGACTGACTTCTTCAGCATGACGCTCTATCGCGGCGACACGGAATGGCTCTCGGGCTGGACGGTGTTCTTCTTCGGGTGGTTCCTCGGCTATGCACCGCTGATGGCGATCTTCATCGCCCGCATCTCGAAGGGGCGCACCGTGAGGGACCTGCTCATCAGCACCACGATCCTCCCTCCCATTGCCACGACCATGTGGTTCACCGTGCTCGGCGGCACAGGCATCTACCTCGAACGGCAGTCGGCCGGATCCATCTCCGGCCCGCTGATGGATGGGGGACTGCCGGCCGCGGTCATGGCCATCAGCGACAATCTGCCGTTGTCGACGGTCATCGGCATCGGTTTCCTCATTCTGACGATGACCTTCGTGGCCACGACCACGGACTCGATGTCGTTTGCGATGTCGCAGTCGTGCATGACAAGCGGAGTGCCCTCACCGAAGCTGCGGGCGATTTGGGCGGTGCTCATCGGTGTCACGGCTGCCGTGCTCATCAGCTTGGGCGATGGCGGTGTCGACGCACTGCAGTCGGCGATCGTCATCACCGCTGTGCCGGTGGCCTTCGTCATGCTTCCGTCGCTGTTCGCTGCTCCGATCTACGTGAGGCAGATGGCGAAGGAGCAGAAGGTGGCCTGAGGCAGTCGGTCTCAGCTCTGAGGCTGTGCTCCGTGCTCGTCGAGCCAGATCCAGCCTTCGGGCAGCGGGGCCCAGGCGGCGACCTCGCGGCCGGTCTTGGAACTGTCGGCGAGGACGACCACTGTCCGAGCGCGTTCGGAGATGAGCTCCTTGGTGCGAGCCTCGTCCAAGGTGGGCTCGCCCAAGCCTCTCTCCGCATCCACCGCGTCAGCACCCAGCAGCGCCAGGTCGACGTGGATGCGGCTCAAGGCATGATCGCTCAAGGCCCCTGTCGTCCCGTGTGACTTGGCCGAGACCCGGCCCCCGACCATGACCACTTCGGGTCCTGCCGGGTGGGCGAGGGCCAGAGCGACCTCGAGCCCGCGTGTGTAGACGGTGAGATCGCCGCGCTCGCGGATGCGTTGGGCGACCCGGACCGCGGTGGAACCCGCGTCGAGGAAGACCGTGCGCACACTCTGATCGCCGAGGTAGTCCATCGCGGCCGCGGCGATCTCATCCTTGGCCTCGGCGTTGGCTTCCATCCGCTGTCCCAGCGGCGGTTCGACGTAGCCGCTCGCCGCGGCACCACCGATGGTGCGGATGATCTCACCGGTCTCCGACATCTCACGCAGATCCCGTCGGATCGTCGACTCCGAGGTCTCCAGCTCCGAGGCCAGACGCGCGATGGTCCACGACCCGGTCGTCAGCAGCGCCTGGATGTCGGCACGGCGCTTCTGCGTGCCCGTGCGAATCGCCATGTGTCGCTCCGTTTCTCTGCTGAGCCCATGCTGGGGCCGACAGGTCGATTGGCCGCCTGCTCGGGTTGTCGGTTGGTCGGCTGACAGAATCCTACTTCGGCAGGTACTCCGCGCGGATGCCGTCGACGAACGGAGCGTAGCCGATCGCCGCGGTGTAGGCCGAGCGCATCGTGCCCGCATCGGCGATGCCCTGACCTGCGATGTCGAAGGCCGTGCCGTGGTCGACTGAGGTTCGCAGGATCGGCAGCCCGACGGTCACGGAGATCGTGCCGTCGAAGTCGAAGGTCTTCGAGGCGATGTGACCCTGATCGTGGTACTGGGAGAGGATCCCGTCGTATCGACCAGTCAGACCCTGGTGGAAGACCGAGTCCGCGGGAATCGGACCGGTCACCTCGAGCCCCGAGTCGACCACGCGATCGACGGCGGGGCGCAGGATCTCGATCTCCTCGTCTCCGAAGGCCCCGTTCTCGCCGCCGTGCGGGTTGAGCGCGGCGACGGCCAACCTCGGCGAGGCGACACCGTAGAGCTGCAGGGCACGGTGGGCACGTTCGATCGAGTCGACCTGGGTGTCGACGGTGAGGGCGTCGATGGCCTTGCGCAGCGACATGTGGCGGGTGGCGAAGAAGACCTGGAGCTTGTGCTCAGGCACTTTCGTGTTCTCGACGACGAACATCGTGTCCTGCTTGGTCACGCCGGTGAGTTCGCCGAGCATCTCCGTGTGGCCCAGATGTTTGGAGCCGGATTTCCACACGGCCTCCTTGTTGATGGGGCCGGTGACGATGCCGGCGATCTCACGATTCATCGCTGCCTTCGTGGCCACCTCGATGGCGGTCACGGCAGCTTGACCTGCGCGAGCGTCGACAACGCCCCAATCAGACAGGTCGTCTCCGAGTACGCCGATGTCGAAGACGTCGATGACGCCCTGGCCGGCCGAAGGGACCGACCAGTCGGTGATCGCTCGCAGTTCGACATCGAGGCCGAGGACCTCCACGGCCCGCCTCATCACGGCCAGATCGGCCACGGCGACACCGTGCTGGTCGTTCCGGCCGGAGAATTCGGCGAGCACCGAGGCGGTGATCTCGGGGCCGATGCCCACCGGGTCGCCCACGGTCATGGCAAGTACGGGTGCGGTCATGTCGTTCTCCTCAATGTTGGGTTCTCGGATCGAGTGATGCGCGTGTGCGCAGAGATTCGAGACCTCATGCGCTCTTCTTTCCGGCGGCCTGGATGAGATGGTCGAGGCAGAGGACTCCGGTGCCGGCGTCGCCGATGAGTCCGCCCTTCGTCACGATCGGCAGTCCGGAGGCGGTCCCGCCGACGATGCGTCCGCCCACGGCCAGGGGAACGATCTCACGGTCGATCTCCATGCCGAGTGCTCCCAGTTCTGCCAGCACCGCAGCGGTGACGTCCCCGCCGGTGGTGTAGAGGCCGGTGACAGCGGTCGAGGCCATCACCTCGGCGGTGATCTGGGCGAGCCTGCGGGGGATGGACTCGGACTGTTCGTCGGTGAGCTCGAGCAGATCGGCGTCATCGACGACGGTGGCGACGATGACGGCTCTCACCGCATCGGCCTGTGACTCGCCAGCCCGCGCCGAGGCGGCGGTGCGGACCCGCTCGATTGTGGCCCGCACATCGGGCAGATCGTCGGCATCGAGTGCCGCCCGCACCACAGTGATCGTGGGGTCCTCGTTGAGTTTCGCCAGCTGGGTGCGAGTGATCTCGGTCGCCGATCCGGAGACCCCGAAGATCGCTCCGGTCTTTCGAGGCGGCAGGAGCGCCCGGGCCAGTGCGAGGCTGCCCGGCCCCGGGTCGATGCACACCCAGTCGATCGTCTCCTCCCGGCCGATGTCGACGACCGCCCGGGCGACGAGGTCGATGTGCTCGTTGTTGAGCGCATCGGCGACGATGACATCCGCGCCTGCAGCGACCGCAGCGATGACGTCGGAGCGGATCGCATCGTGGCCGGCAAGCACTGTCGAGAGTTCGACCGTGTGGCACTGCAGATCGGTGTTCTCCTGCACGATGTCGGCGACCACGGAGGTTCGCATGGGGGAGCGGACGTCATTGCGCAGCTCGGTGTCTTCGAGCAGCCGGCCGTTGAGCAGCTGTCGACCGCCGACGGTGACCCGTCCGGAGGCGGGGAAGGCGGGAATGCACAGTCCCATCACTCGACCCGGCCCCGTACCGGAGGTCAGGTTCCGGCGGGCACGCAGAGCAGCCTCGGCGGTGGGTCCGACATTGCCTCGCAGGGTCGTGTCGATGCGGCAGGCAACGAGATCGATGTCGCTGGTGATGCCGATGAGCGATTCGGTGAGCTCAGCGGCCTTTTCCGGTGGCTGGTGCCGGGAGTCGGCATTGAGTACGACGGCGTCGTAGTCGTCGAGGAGGTCATCGAGGTTGACCTTCGCGGACTGGCTCGTCCCGGTCACGGTGATGGTCCGTAGCCCCGCCTCGGCGAAGAGGGCTCCGCAGGCGTTGCCGCCGGTGAGGTCGTCGGCGACGATGAGGATCCGTGGGCTGTCCTGGCTCATACGATCAAGTCGAGCACGAACAGCAGCGGAATGGAACCTGCCCACACGGCGGTGGTGATGCCCGACCAGCCCTTGATGGCATTCATGCCGTCGAGGCCGGTGAAGCGGGTGACGACCCAGAAGTACGAGTCGTTGAAGTAGGAGAAGACCATCGATCCGGCGGTGCAGGCCATCACGGCTACCAGCGGGCTCAGACCCAGTGGGGCGATGAGTGGGGCGGTGACCGAAGCGGCGGTGATCATTGCGACCGTGCCCGATCCCTGCGCGATGCGCACGAGGGAAGCGATGACGAAGGGGACGAGGAACGCGGGCAGGCTGATCGAAGCGATCGCTTCGGCCAGGGCGTCGCCGACTCCCGATTCGGTCAGCACCATGCCGAAGGCGCCACCGGCACCGGTGATGAGGAGGATGAGTCCCGCGGAGGCTGCGCCGTCGGCCAGCCAGTTCTGCACCTTGTTGCGTGGGGTCATGCGGGGCAGCAGGGTGTAGACGGCGAGGATGAGGCCGATCATGAGTGCGATGACGGGGTTGCCGAGGAACGCCAGCGGTGCGACCCAGGCCGAGGGCTCGTAGGTATCGCCGGAGAGTTCGCCCTGAGCGCTCTTGTCGATCGCCGTCGACACGGTGTTCCCGACAATGAGCAGCAGCGGAACGATGAGCGGGAGGAACCCGAGGAAGGCTCCCGGATTCTTCGTCGCACCTGTTTCGTTGTTGCCGGCTTCGGTGCTGCCGCCTGCGGCGGAGGTGGCTGTGTTCGTCGAGTCGTCTGATTTGCTTGCAGTGGTTGCGGCATCCGCATCTTCACCGGTCATTGTGGCAACGTTGCCGTGTTCAGTTCGGTCGCCTCCGCCCTCGACGGCATGTCCTCCCGCCGAGGCGGCCGTGACCGAGCCGTACACGTCGTGCTTGACGGCAGCGTTGAGGACGGGTTCGAGCTTCGGGCCGATCCAACGGGCGTAGATGACGACGACCGGCAGGAGAAGGACCGTGAAGATGACACCGGTGAGGATGACCGAGCCGATGTCGGCGCCGAGGATGCCCGTGGCAGCCAGTGGCCCCGGGGTCGGCGGCACCATGTGGTGGGTCAGAGTCATGCCGCAGCCCAGCGCCAGTGCGAGGGTGACATAGCCACCGCGCTTGACGCGGGCGATCGAGCGGGCCAGCGGGTTCATGATCACGTAGCCGGAGTCGCAGAAGACCGGGATGGACACGAGAGAGCCGACGGTGCCCATGGCCCAGGCCTCGCGCCCGTCGCCGAAGGCACGCAGGAAGGCGCGGGCCAGTGAGTCCGCTGCGCCGGAGACTTCGAGGATCTTGCCGATCCCCACACCCAGGCCGATGACGATGCCGATGCTGGCGAGCGTGTTGCCGAAGCCGGTGGTGATGGCGTCGACGATCGAGAGCAGGTCCTGGCCGGCGACGATGCCGGTGACGACCGATGCCGCCAGAAGTGCGATGAAGGCGTCGAGGCGGGTCGCCAAGACGATGACGACGATCGTCGCGATCCCGGCGATGAGCGCCAGAATGAGTTGCAGATCCATAAGATCCTCCGCAGTGAGGCCGACTCAGTCAGCGAGCCGGGGGTTGATCCGGTCCGACTCGCGGTGAGCCGGTTTGAAGACATGCGACTGTCTGTGCGCCGCATACGAAGTTGAACAGCATGAGCAAGTATTGCCCATAATTGCGTAACTATGCAATGTACAGCTCGCGAGATGAGGCGGCTCGTTGGCCCGGAGTGGCTGGTGGGCCCCGCCGGTGAATCGACATTCGCGGCTCATCGATCCGCCAACGGTCGGTAACCGGTGGTCGCCCCAAGCTCGTTCTTCGACCACCGTTGACCGACCGTTGGCCGTGGCCGCCCGCAATTGCAGAGGTCGCTGTACATCCGACTGTCGCAATGCCCTCCGGTTCTCCGTGACGGGGCCGGGTCGAAGCCCGTTGTTATATACCCTCAAGGGGTATACGGTGACGGTATGGGAGCACAGCACGAGCATGAGAATCACACCGGTTACTCCGACGTCGACGAGCATATGAACCACGATGCTCATCGCAGTCACGCTGACCGTGAACTGCGCAACGTGCACCCGGGGCATGATGACCACGCCGCACACTCGGGCCACGGAGACCACTCCGGCCACGACGGCCACGCAGGTCACTCGGGCCATGGCGACCATGTCGCTCAATTCCGCCGCCTC
>JAKDSA010000191.1 GCA_030457025.1 Brevibacterium sp.
TGAATCCGGCGCCGCTGATTCGGGCGAACAAGACGATGACGAGGGTGTCAGCGCCGTGGAGAATGAGACAACCCAGGTTCTGAATACCGAAAGCGAACAAAGGAAGCTCAAGACGTGACTCGAATTCTGCTTGTCGAGGACGAGGACTCGTTCTCGGACCCGCTGTCATACCTGCTCGGCAAGGAAGGGTACGAGGTGACTGTTGCCGATGATGGTCTGAAGGCTCTTGCCGACTTCGACCGCAATGGTGCCGACCTGGTGCTGCTCGATCTCATGCTGCCCGGGGTCCCGGGCACCGAGGTGTGCCGAGAGCTGCGCGCGAAGTCCAGCGTGCCGATCATCATGCTCACCGCCAAGGACTCGGAGATCGACAAGGTGGTCGGCCTCGAACTCGGCGCTGACGACTACGTGACCAAGCCCTATTCCTCGCGTGAGCTGCTGGCCCGCGTGCGAGCGGTGCTGCGACGCAACGTCGAGTCCGAAGTCTTCGACGATGAGTCGGTGCTTGAAGCCGGGGGAGTCCGCATCGACGTCGAACGGCACGTCGTCAGCGTCCGCGGCGAAGAGCTGTCGATGCCGCTGAAGGAGTTCGAGCTGCTTGAGATCCTCATCCGCAACTCCGGTCGCGTGATGACGCGTGGCCAGCTCATCGATCGGATCTGGGGCGAGGACTATGTGGGGGATACGAAGACCCTCGACGTCCACGTCAAGCGTCTGCGCGCCAAGGTCGAACAGAACCCGTCGGAGCCGCGCCTGCTGACCACCGTGCGCGGGCTCGGCTACAAGTTCGAAGCCTGATCACACACGCGAAGGAGCCGCCCACGCACTGTGGGCGGCTCCTTCGCGTGTATGTGGCTCTCGCGGGGCTGTGGTCAGCCGTTGACGCCGGCAGTTGACTCGCTCTGCTCGCCTGACTGCGATGCGCCGTCACTCGACTGCGATGCGTCATCGCTGGGCGACTCCGACGGCTTCTCGGTGGGAACGTACCCTTCGTAGTACGGCAGAGCTCCCGACAGGACCTGGGCCTTGATCGTCTTCTCGTCACCGCCGACCTTGACGTTGACCTCGGCCAGGTCACCGGGCTTCGCCTTGAGGCCGTCGACGATGATGGGCTCCGACGAGTCCGTGGACGGGCTCTCCGGATCCTGCACGAAGGTCTCGCCGGCCTTGACCGACTCCGTCGTCTTCTTCCCGCCGACGTCCAAGGACACCGAGGCGGACGAGTCGCCCTTGTTGATGAGGGTGAAGAACAACTGGGCAGGACCCTTGCCGGACTCATCTGTGATGAGCATCAGACCGCGGACCTCGACGTCTCCGACCGATCCCCATGCACCGTCACCGGCGTTGTAGCTGTACTCAGCGGTCTGGTGCGGTGACAACAGGCTTGCACATCCGCTGACGGGAATGACGAGAGCGAGTGCGGCAACTGCGAGTGCCGCGCGGTTGTGCCGTTTCATTATGCTCCTTGAAGTGGCAATACACGATCAATCTGTATACTACCCGGTTTTTGACCGGCCGTAGAACCAGGAATGCGACCGGACACATTCCGCCCGCAGGGGCCGGGCGCGTTCCGGTCACAGGG
>JAKDSA010000059.1 GCA_030457025.1 Brevibacterium sp.
GCCGTCACCACGCCTCCACCGCGCAGCACCGCCACACAACTCAAGACCGAAGGAACACAGTGAGCGTCAAAGTTCGTTTCTGCCCATCACCCACCGGCACCCCGCACGTCGGCATGATCCGCACCGCCCTGTTCAACTGGGCGTATGCGAAGCACACCGGCGGAAAATTCGTCTTCCGCATCGAAGACACCGACGCCGCTCGTGACACCGAGGAGAGCTTCGGTCAGGTCGTCGAGGCCATGAAGTGGCTCGGTCTCGACTGGGATGAGGGCATCGACGTGGGTGGACCCGATGGCCCCTACCGCCAGTCTCAGCGCGGCGACATCTACGCCGACGTCATCGAGAAGCTCAAGGCCGCCGGCCACATCTACGAGTCCTACTCGACCAACGAAGAGGTCGAGGCCCGGCACAAGGCTGCCGGCCGCGACCCCAAGCTCGGCTACGACGGCTACGATCGTGACCTCACCCCCGAGCAGATCGTCGGCTTCAGGGCCGAGGGGCGCGAACCCGTCTGGCGTGTGCGCATGCCCTCCGAGGACGTCACCTTCACCGACCTTGTGCGCGGAGAGATCACCTTCCGCGCCGGCACCATCCCGGACTACGTCGTCGTCCGCGCGAACGGCCAGCCGCTGTACACCCTGGTCAACCCCGTCGACGACGCCCTCATGGGCATCACGCATGTGCTGCGCGGCGAGGATCTGCTGTCCTCGACCCCGCGTCAGGTCGTGCTCTACGAAGCGCTCAAGGACATCGGTGTCGCGGCCGCGACACCCGAATTCGGTCACCTGCCCTACGTGATGGGCGATGGCAACAAGAAACTGTCCAAGCGCGATCCGGAATCCAACCTGTTCCTCCACCGCGACAACGGGTTCATCCCTGAAGGCATCATCAACTACCTGGCCCTGCTCGGCTGGTCCATCGGGCCCGACCGAGATGTCTTCAGCGTCAAGGAATTCGTCGAGGCCTTCGACATCCACGATGTCCTGCCCAACCCCGCCCGCTTCGACGTGAAGAAGGCGACGTCGATCAACGCCGACCACATCCGACTCCTCGACGTCACCGACTTCCGTGACCGTCTGGTGCCCTATCTCCAGGCCGCCGAGGTGCTTCCTCAGCAGCCTTCGGGTGCTCAGCTGGCGACCCTCGATCAGGCTGCACCGCTGGTGCAGACGAGGATGAACCTCCTCGGCGAGGCTCCCGATCTGCTCGCCTTCCTCTTCACTCCTGATGCCGAGCTGACCATGGCCGAGGACGGGCTGAAGACCCTGAAGGATTCCGCTCCTGAGGTGCTGGCCGCCTCGATCGAGGTCCTCGAAGGGGTCGAGGACTGGGCGACGGACACGTTGCACGAAACGCTGCAGGTCAAACTGGTCACCGAGATGGAGATCAAGCCGCGGCTGGCCTTCGGTCCACTGCGTGTGGCCGTGTCCGGACGCAAGGTCTCCCCGCCTCTGTTCGAGTCGTTGGAGATCCTCGGCAAGGACTCGTCGCTGACCCGTCTGCGGGCGCTGGCGGCCCAGCTGTGAGCGCATTGCACCAGAAGACCTGGACGCGCGGGGGACTGCACCTGAGGGATGTCACCTTCGAAGTCCCGTTCGACCACTTCGGTCAGGGAGCAGCGAAGTCGGCTGCCGCCTCGTTGGCCGCACCAGCTGAGGCGCACCCAACAGGTCCGAAGAATATCGAGATCTTCGCACGGATCACCGCCACCGAGGCGGACAGCACTCAGCCGTATCTGGTGTTCCTGCAGGGCGGACCCGGTGTCGAAGCACCCCGCCCCACCACCCCCGTCGGCCAGTCCACCTGGCTGACACGAGCCCTCGAGGACTTCCAGGTCGTCATGCTCGATCAGCGCGGAACCGGGAAATCGAGCCCTATCGGCTCGGTGGACGGACACATCACCGGTCTCGAAGGGGTCGGTGATGCCCCGGCAGATATTGCCGAGGCACTGGGCCGCTACCGTGCCGATTCGATCGTCGAGGACGCTGAGATCCTGCGCCAGGTTCTCGGCATCGACACCTGGTCGCTGCTGGGCCAGTCCTTCGGCGGGTTCACCGCCCTGCGCTACGTGTCCGCGCACTCCGAATCGCTGCACGAGGTCTACTTCACCGGTGGCCTGCCCGCCATCGGCACCGCCCCCGCCACCGTGTACTCCACGACGTGGCAGACCATGAAGCGCAAGTCGGAGCAGTTCTACCGTGCATTTCCCGGTGACCGAGACAAGCTCGCCCGCCTCGTCGACCTCGCCGAGGCCGACGGCGGGATAGCGCTGCCCGGTGGGGCGCGCGCCACGACGGAACGCCTCCGACTCCTCGGGCACTTCCTCGGAGCCTCCGACGGGCCCGAGAAACTGCACTATCTGCTGGACCTCGACCCCGCCTCGGCGGCATTCCGTCATGACCTGGCCGCAGCACTGCCGTTCTCGGGACGAAACCCCCTCTACGCTGTGGTCCACGAATCCTGCTGGGCCGACGGCGCGGTCACCGACTGGGCCGCCCGGCGGGCCATGCCAGCCGATGTTCAGGCGGATCCGACTCTCTTGGCCGGAGAGCATGCCGGGCCCGAGTCACTCGTCGAGGACCCGGAGCTGGCACCCTTCGCCGAGGTGGCGCAGCTCGTGGCGCAGCACGAATGGCCCCGCCTCTATGATGCGCAGGCGCTGCGGGCCTCAACCGTGCGCGGTGCGGCTGCGGTGTACTTCGAGGACGCCTACGTGCCTCCGGAATACTCGCTGGCCACAGCGGAGCTGCTCGACGGCGTGAAGCCGTGGGTGACGAACGAGTACGAGCACAACGGACTGCGAGCCGACGGCTATCGGGTGCTCGATCGCCTCATCGCTCTGGCGCGAGAGTGACAGCGGCAGCCAAGGGGGACAGCAGTCGCCGAGAGTGACAGCGGCAGCCAAGAGTCGATGTTAAGAAGGTCACACAGGAAAACGCCCCCAGAATTTGTCGGGGGGCAGGGGGCTTGTGTAGAGTTATATCTCGTTGCTCAGGGAAATCCTGCAGAGGATGAGCCTGAAAAACATTGGGGTATGGTGTAATTGGCAGCACGAGTGTTTCTGGTACATTTAGTCTAGGTTCAAGTCCTGGTACCCCAGCGAACAGCATCGGGAGTATGACTCTGAGCTGTTTATTGGCCCCCGTCGTCTAGTGGCCTAGGACGCTGCCCTCTCAAGGCGGAAACGGCAGTTCGAACCTGCTCGGGGGTACGGTTGAGCCCCGCGTCGAGGAATCGGTGCGGGGCTCGCTCTAATTCACAGGCGTTTTTCGAACCAGCTCGCTTTGAGTCTCAGGGCTCGACTTCAAAGCCGAGCCCTGAAACTCAGAGCGAATACTGAAGCCTCATTCCGCACGAGCCGTGCTGTACGCGGCGCTCAGCGTCCGAGCGAATCTGCGATCTTCTTCGTGTTCTCCGCAGTCTTGACGTTGGCCACGAGGAGCTCGAGGGCCAGCCGGACGAAGATCACCCAGAGCGCTGGGATGATCCACCCGAAGATGATCGCCAGCAGCAGCGGCCACGGGCTGAAGCTCGGCGCTTCGCCGAAGTAGGCGGATGCGCTTCCGGCGGCCGCACCTGTGATAATTCCACCGATGATGGATCCCAGCCAGGACAGTGCAGCCACGACAATGGCGATGATGTAGATGAATCCTGCCCACCGTACGGCGATGAAATTGTTGAAGCGGAAATCGAAGAGCGACTTGAAGAAGCCGCTGTTGCCGCCGGCGTTCTGCTGCGGTGCCGGCTGTTGGAAATTGCCTGCCGGGGCGTGCTGGGAAGCGGCGTAGTTGCCCTGGCTGTACCCGGCATAGTCGGAGCCCTGAGAGTACTGGCCCTGCTGGACAGGGTGCCCGTACTGACTCTGCTGGGCAGGGTGCTCGTACTGATCCTGAGGGTTGTACTGACCGCCTTGATTGTAGGGGCCGCCCTGGTTGTACGGATCGCCTTGGCTGTACGGATCGTTTTGGCTGTACTGACCGCCTTGACCGAACTGGTTCTGTTGGTTGTACAGATCCTGCTGACTGGGCTGGCCGTGGTGCTCCTGCTGACCGAACTGGTTCTGCTGGTCGTTGTATGCCTCGGCCGGGCTGAACTGTGAGCCTTGGCCGTATTGTGCGGATCCGGCAGCTGGCGATGTGTCATCGGGCTGTTGGCCGACAGTTGGGTCCTGCTGCTGGGCGAATTCGGGGCCGGCCTGGCTGGTGTTCGGGCTGGCCTGATCATCCGGGCCGACCTGGTCGTTGGGGATGTTCGGACTGTTCTCTGCAGCCGAATTCTCTGCATCCGAACCGGAGTACGGGTTCTGTGGTGTCGACATGATCTTCCTTCGCGCGAGTTGAATCCGATAATTGCAACTTATCAGGGCGAGATGTCTCTGCGCCCAGAACTTTCACCGCAGGGCGATGCTCCATTCCACACTGAGTTCACCGTGTGGGGCGATGACATCGTGGTCCGAGCCAGTGGCGAAGGCGTTGGGTGGACACGTCATCGGTTCGATGGCGATCGCTTCGCGCCGGTGGTCCTCGTCGAGCTCATCGCCGGTGCAGATCTGCCAGGCCCGGAAGCCTTCATCCATTCCGATGACGACCGTCCTGTCGTCGGCACCCCGCAGCCGCAACCGCGACCACCCATCGTCACCGCGCTGCGGGGTTCCGAAGGCATCATCGAGCACTGCAGAGCCAAGAGTGCGCAGTGCGCGGAAATCCTTGCAGAGCAGGCAGGAGGCCTCGTTGGGCCCGTGATCGGCGGGGATGAACGATCCTGTGTCAAAGGGTCTGGTCGCCTGGGGGATGAGTCTGTCATCGGTCTCGAACCAGGTCTGTGCCGGAATGAGCAGCTGTGCCTCATCGACTCGTTCGGCACCTGGATGGACCCAGGGGTGAAAGCCGAAGCCGAAGGGGGCCGGGTCCTGCCCAATGTTGCGTGCCAGGGTCTGGACCCGCAGCTCACTCCTGTCCACGGCTTCTCCTTCGTCGTCATGGGTCATGAGGGAATATGTCACTTCGAGGGACAGGGTGAAGGGGTATCCAGGCGAGTCGGTGATCTCGGTGCTCAAGGTCACCGAGGCGTCATCGCGTTCGGTCACCGCCCAGTGAGTCTCGGCGACGAGGCCATGCAGGGCGGTGCTGCGCGAGACTTCGGTGATGGGCAGTTGGTGGCGGCGGCCGTTGAAGTCGTAGCGCCCATCGGCGATCCGGTTCGGCCACGGTGCCAACACAGCGCCGTCGAAGGCAGACAGCCCAACGACGACAGGGCGGTCGCCGACGGTGTACTGACGCAGAGCCGCACCGCGCGTGGACACGACCGCGCTGTCGTCGCCCAGGGTGAGCTCGATGAGGTCGGTCATGCGACTCCTGCGCAATTGGTGTGCGAACATTCTGTTGTTCCAGAATTCTACGGCAGAACTGTGTTCGGCATCGATCTGATGTTAGCATTATGATCGAAAATGATCAGTTTTGGGAGGTCTGATGGGGCAGCGTTGTTTTTCTCAGTTCCGCCGTCGAGCCGTTGAGATCGCGGGCACCCGGTGAGCACACGGATCCTGAGGAACAAGCTTGCCGACGGCAGAGAGATCTTGTTCTTCCAGGATGCCGATTCGCCGGCGGCGCCCCTTGCCGAGGACCACCGCCCCGCAGAGCCGCGTCCCACCGGCGGACAGCTGCGCTTCGACCTGCTCACCGGCGAGTGGGTTGCCGTGGCCACGCATCGCCAGTCGCGGACGCACCTTCCCATAGCCGCCGAATGTCCCCTCTGCCCCTCGGCACCGGGGCGACCCACCGAGATCCCTGTCGCCGGCTACGAAGTCGTGGTCTTCGAGAATCGGTTCCCTTCGCTGGGACCTGCACTCGGTGCGGTGGCTGCCGATCCGAGTCAGAACTTCGCCGAGGCGGCCTCCGAGTCCGCCCTGACCGCCCCGGCCCATGGGCGCTGTGAGGTCGTCGTCTTCTCTTCCGAGCACAACGGATCGTTCGCCGGCCTCGGCCCGGCGCGAGCACGCACGGTCATCGACGCCTGGGCGAACCGGACGAGCGAGCTCGCCGCACGAGAGGGGATCGAACAGGTCTTCGTGTTCGAAAATCGGGGTGAGGAGATCGGCGTGACGATGAACCACCCACACGGCCAGATCTATGCTTATCCGTTCGTGACTCCACACACCGTGATCACCTCGGCCCGAGCCGCGCAGCATCAACGCGAGACTGGCAGGCCGTTGATGGGCGACGTCCTCGCCTTCGAGCGGTGCTCGGGCGAGCGGATGGTCCTCGAGTCCGCACACTTCTCTGCCTTCGTGCCTTACGCCGCGCGCTGGCCGATCGAAGTCCACATCGTCCCGCATCGGCAAGTGTTGGGAATCGACGACCTCGACGAGGCCGAACGCGACGATCTCGCCCACATCTACCCCGAGGTGCTGCGAAGGATCGATGGCCTCTATTCGACTCCCACTCCATACATCGCAGCGTGGCATCAGGCACCGGTCAACTGTGAGGACCGATCGGCAGAGTGGATGCATCTGGAGATCACGAGCCCGAGACGTGCCGAGAACAAGCTGAAGTTCCTCGCTGGGTCCGAAGCGGCCATGGGTGCCTTCGTCGGCGACGTCTCCGCCGAGGAGACCGCGGAACGGCTGCGTGCGGCGACGCCTGCGCACGAAGACGGTCGCCGATGAATGCGGCCACGCCTCCGACGGGTCCGAGTCTGCGCCGTGAGTTCGAAGCGGTCTTCGGCTATCCGCCGCTCGACTGCTTTCGTGCTCCCGGACGCGTCAATCTCATCGGCGAACACACTGACTACAACATGGGGCTCGTCCTGCCCATCGCCATCGACAGGGCTGTTCACGTGGCCATCGGCCGGCGTCCGCAGGGCCGCTGGAGCGCCGATGACGGTGGAACCGCGACACCGCCTCGGCGCGAGGAGAGCATTCGGATCGTTTCCGACCATCGAGACGAGTGGGGCGAGCGACTCGCTGGTCAGTTCACGGCCGAGGAACTCGTCCCCGGAGCTCTGCGAGGTTGGCTCAGCCATCCGGCGGGCGTCGGCGATGAGATCGCCAAGACGACGGGCACGGCTGTCGGCGGCATCGACCTCTACATCGAATCGACAGTGCCCGTAGGGGCTGGACTCTCCTCCTCCCATGCGCTCGAGGTGGCGGTGCTCATCGCTCTCGATGGGGTCTGCGGTCTGGGCCTCGACGACCGGGAGAAGGTGCTGCTGACCCAGCGCGCGGAGAACGACTTCGTCGGCGCTCCCACCGGAATCGTCGATCAGGCCGCCTCTGTCATGGCCGAGGCCGGATACGCCCTCTTCCTCGACTGCCGAGATCTCGCAACGCGACAGATACCCTTCGACCTTGACGCCGAAGAGCTGCGGCTGCTCGTCATCGATACCCGTGTCTCCCACTCACACAGCGAAAGCGGGTACGGGGACCGGCGGCGTACCTGTGAGGAGGCCGCCGGAGCTCTCGGAGTCGAGAGTCTGCGCGAGCTGGACGAGACCGTCGACCTCGGCCCCCTGACCGAGGAGCAGAAGAAGCGAGTGCGGCACGTCTTCAACGAGAACGCCCGGGTCCGGGCCACTGTCGAGCTCTTGGAGGGGCACGGCGGCGAGGGCCGCAGCATCCGCGGGATCGGCGAACTCCTGCTTGCCTCCCACGACTCCCTCACCGATGACTTCGAGGTCTCGTGCACCGAACTCGACACCGCTGTGGCTGCGGCCATGTCGGCCGGAGCGATCGGAGCGCGGATGATCGGTGGGGGCTTCGGTGGATCTGCGATCGCGCTCGTCGACGCTGCCCTCGTCGATGAGGTCGGCAAGGCCGTCCTCGCCGCGTTCGCCGAGCACGGACATCGCGCGCCCGATATCTTCGCCGTCAGGGCGGGCACGGGCGCCGGCAGAATCGACTGACCGGGCGCCGACGGAATCGACCGACCGGGCAGCGCCTGGTCGTCGAGGAGACCGCGGCCACGCTAGGCGCGGGTATCGTCGATTCCGTCGGTGTCTTCGGTCGTCCCGTCGTCGATGATGCGGATCGGGCGCAGCCTGGCCCAGACGAGGAAGACGATCGCGGCGAGGATCAGGCCGATTCCGGTCCAGAGGTTGGCATCGATTCCGCCGGTCCGCTCCGCTTCGTCGGGGGTGTAGCCGACGATGCCGGCGATGGTGAGGATGACCCCGAAGATCCCCAGCAGCACGCCGATGAAATTGCGGATGTCGAATGCACCTGCGGTCTTGGTCAGTTCGTTGGCTCTGCTCATAGCTCTCACTTGCTCCTTCACCCGAAGGCGACGTTGAGGATGATGACGAGGACCAGTGCAACCCCTGCCACTGGTACCGGGCGTTTCCAGATCGGGGGCTTCGGCTCGTTCAGGTCCTCGAAGTCGGTCTTCGGCGTCTCCGAATAGACGAGTCCTCGCAGTTCATGGGCGGGTTTCGGCGCTGTCCTGAAGGTGACGATCACTGAGAGGACGATGTCGACGACGAAGGCAGCGCTGGCCGCGAGGAACGCCGCGCCCTGACCCGGCAGGTCGAACACGCCGGTCTCACTGAGAACGAAGACGGCGACGGCCGAGAGGGTGCCGCCGACCAGGCCGACCCAGCCGGCAGTGGCGCTCATGCGCTTCCAGAACATGCCGAGGATGAATGTGGCGAACAGGGGCGCGTTGAAGAAGCCGAACAGAGTCTGCAGGTAGTCCATGAGGTTGGCGAAGTTGCCGGCGATGAGGGCGGTGAAGATCGCGACGATGCAGGCGCCGACTGTGGCGTAGCGGCCGACTTTGAGGTAGTAGGCGTCATCGCGGTCCTTGACCACGTACTGCTGCCACAGGTCGTAGCTGAAGACGGTGTTGAAGGCGGAGATGTTGGCAGCCATTCCGGCCATGAATGCGGCGAGCAGGCCGGCGATCGCGACGCCGAGGAGCCCGTTGGGCAGGACCTCGCGCATGAGCAGCAGGAGCGCATCGTTGTAGGTCACGCCGGTGTGGGCCTCGGCGGTCGCCTCGCCGACACTGCTCGCGATCTGCTTGAACTGCGTCAGCTGAGTCACGAGCACTGCGGAGATCATTCCGGGGATGATGACGATGAAGGGGATGAACATCTTCGGGAAGGCGCCGAGGATCGGAGTCAGTCGCGCGGCGTTGATGCTCTTCGAAGCCATAGCACGTTGGACCTCGACGAAGTTCGTCGTCCAGTAGCCGAAGGAGAGGACGAAGCCGAGGCCGAAGACGATTCCGACTACCGAGAGCACGGGGTTGTCGAACCCGGAGAGCTGTTCACCCGGCCAGCTGTTCAACTGCTCGGCACCGAGCATGCCGTCATTGCTGACCTTGTCCACAAGGCCGTCCCAGCCGCCGACGCGATTGAGGCCGATGATCGTCAGCGGCAGCAGTGCGGCGACGATGACGAAGAACTGGAGCACCTCGTTGTAGATCGCAGCGGTCAGCCCGCCGAGCGTGATGTAGGACAGGACGATGGCGGCGGCGACGACGAGGGCGATCCACAGCGGCCAGCCGAGGAGGCGATTGACGATCGTGCCGAGGAGGAAGAGGTTGACGCCGGCGATGAGGATCTGCGCAACGGCGAAGGACAGCGCATTGACGAGGTGGGCGCCGGTGCCGAAGCGCCTGCGCATGAACTCCGGAACGGATCTGACCTTCGAGCCGTAGTAGAACGGCATCATGACGACGCCGAGGAAGAGCATCGCGGGGACGGCGCCGATCCAGAAATAGTGCATCGTCGGCATGCCGTACTGTGCGCCGGTGGCCGACATGCCCATGATCTCCACGGCACCGAGGTTCGCCGAGACGAACGCCAAGGCCGTCACCCACGCCGGAAGGCTGCGCCCGGAGAGGAGGAATTGGATGCTCGAGGAGATGCCGCGCTTGGCGAACCAGCCGATTCCGAGGACGAATGCGAAGTAGATCGCGATCAGCAGATAGTCGATCCACTGGGCGTCCAGACGGATGTCTTCCAAGGTTCCTCCAACGTCTTCGGTGAATGGCTCCTTGTGATGAAAGCCACCTCAAACGGACACTCTAGAGGACAGTTCCTCTGATCGCTAGTGATCGAACCTGAAAAGTTTTGATTGTTTATGATCGCTCGCCGCTGAGCCGTGGTCTCGGTCCAGTTATGGGAGGCGACTTGCGCGCTGCGGGTCTTTCGCCAGGCGACACGCCCGGTGCAGGTCCTCGGCTAGACCGCCGAGGTGGTGGTGACCTCGACGTCGACTCCGGCGGTGCGCAGGGCCTGAAGTTCACTGCCTTCGCTGCCGGAGTCCGTGATGAGGTGGTCGATGTCCTCGGTGGGAACCGTGAGCACCGAGGAGCGCAGGCCGACCTTCGTATGATCGACGAGTGCGGTGACCGTCCCTGCCCCAGCCGCCATTGCCCGGTCGGTGTCAGCGACGGGGAATGCGGGGGTCGACAGCCCGAAGTCCGCGGCCAGGCCATTGCCGGAGAGGAAGACAGTGTCCGCCCTCAGGCCGGTCAGCTGAGAGACCGTGCCGCCGCCGACGAAGGCTCGGATCGAGTGCCGGAGGAGACCGCCGACGACGATGACCTCGATGTCGGGGGAGGAGACCATAGCCTCGGCGACGAGGAGGGAGGTGGTGACGATGCGGATGCCTGAATGCCCGCTCAGTTCCTTGGCCAGCAGTTCGGTGGTGGTTCCGGGGCCCAAGGCCACGACATCCCCGTTGTGCACGTGCTTGGCCGCGGCCCGCGCGATCGCGGACTTCTCGGCCAGGGCCTGCTCGAGCTTCTCCGCGTATGTCGACTCGCGCGCGCTGGAGAAAGGGACTGCACCGCCGTGGGTGCGAGTCAGGCGACCTTCATCGGCCAGCTGGTCGAGATCACGGCGAATCGTCACCGCCGAGGTGCTCAGCAGTTGGGAAAGTGAGGAGATGGAGACCGCGCCGTCGCGCTGGATCGTCTCGATGATCACGTTTCGTCTCTGCGCGGCGATCATGGAATCGTCCTCAGCCCCTGATGAGAGCTTCGGACAGCGTGCGGGCCGCATCGATGATGGACTTTGCGTGCAGACGTCCGGGCTGACGTGTCAGGCGATCCACGGGGCCGGAGATGGACACGGCGGCCACGACGCGATTGCTCGGCCCGCGCACGGGAGCCGAAACGGAGGCGACGCCTCGTTCGCGTTCAGCGATCGACTGTGCCCAGCCTCGGCGACGGACTCCGGAGAGCATGGTCGCGGAGAAGCGGGCACCGCGCAGTCCCGTGTGTAGGCGGTCGGGCTCCTCCCAGGCCAGGAGGACCTGGGCCGCGGAGCCGGCGCGCATGCTCAGTGTGGCACCGATCGGCACCGAATCGCGCAGACCGACGGGGCGTTCGGCGGCGGCAACGCACAGGCGCAGATCGCCCTGGCGGCGGAACAGCTGAGCGGACTCGCCGGTCTGGTCGCGCAGCTGGGCGAGGACGGGGCCGGCCGTGGCGAGCAGGCGGTCTTCGCCGGCGGCCGAGGAGAGTTCGGCCAGGCGTGGGCCGAGGACGAAGCGACCCTGCAGATCACGTCCGACGATGCGATGGAATTCGAGCGCAACGGCCAGGCGGTGGGCAGTGGGTCGGGCGAGTCCGGTCAGGGAGACCAGCTCGGCCAGTGATGCGGGTCCGGCCTCAAGGGCGGAGAGAACCATTGCGGCCTTGTCGATGACTCCGACGCCGCTACCATTGCTTGTCATAGACACTATTGTGCGCGTCTCAGTGGGCGAGATGCAAGTTCGGAATGCGATACGGGCGAGTAAGTTGCCTGTACGCACTCGTTGAGCACACGCACTCGTTGAGCGCACGTCGCGCACTCGCCGAGTGACCGTATCGAATGTCACCCACGCCCGAACACGGGCCGTCACAGCAGTCAGCACGTACAGGCAGCCCCTGTACCAGCGGGAGGAACCATGCCACGCACTTTGGCCGAGAAGGTCTGGGCCGACCACGTCGTATCCCTGGGCGAAGACGGTGCGCCCGACCTCATCTATGTCGACCTCCACCTCGTCCACGAGGTCACCAGTCCGCAGGCATTCGACGGTCTCCGACTCGCCGGACGCCCTGTGCGCCGCCCCGACCTGACAATCGCCACGGAGGATCACAACACTCCGACGTGGGACATCGATAAGCCCATCGCAGAGCCCACCTCCGCCAAGCAGATCGAGACGCTGCGGCAGAACACCGAGGAATTCGGGGTCCGCCTGCACAGCCTCGGCGATGCCGATCAGGGAATCGTCCACGTCGTGGGCCCTCAGCTGGGCCTGACCCAGCCGGGCACCACTGTCGTCTGCGGCGACTCCCATACCTCGACGCACGGGGCCTTCGGGGCGCTGGCGCTGGGCATCGGCACCTCCGAGGTCGAACACGTGCTCGCCACCCAGACGCTGAGCCTCAAGGCATTCAAGACGATGTCGATCACCGTCGACGGCGAACTGCCCGAAGGCTCGAGCGCCAAAGACATCATCCTTGCGATCATCGCGAAGATCGGCACCGGCGGCGGTCAGGGCTACGTGCTCGAGTATCGCGGCTCGGCGATCCGGGCGCTGTCGATGGAAGCGCGCATGACCATCTGCAACATGTCGATCGAGGCCGGAGCTCGCGCCGGCATGGTCGCCCCGGACGAAACGACCTTCGACTATGTCAAGGGCCGTCCGCACGCTCCCGAAGGCGAGGACTGGGACGCGGCGATCGAATACTGGAAGACCCTGTACACCGACGAGGACGCCACCTTCGACCACGAAGTCGTCCTCGAAGCCAAGGACATCGAACCCTTCGTGACCTGGGGAACCAACCCCGGGCAGGGCCTGCCGCTGTCAGCCTCCGTGCCGTCTCCCGATGACTTCGCCGACGAGAACGACAAGGCTTCGGCCGCCAACGCTCTGGCCTACATGGGCCTGACACCGGGCACACCGCTGCGTGAGATCGAAGTCGACACCGTGTTCCTGGGCTCGTGCACGAACTCACGCGTCGAGGACCTGCGGGCCGCCGCCGAGGTGGTCCGTGGCCGGAAGAAGGCCGAGAACATCCGCTTCATGGTCGTTCCCGGCTCCGCGAAGGTCCGTCTGCAGGCCGAGGATGAGGGCCTCGATAAGATCTTCAAGGACTTCGGAGGAGAGTGGCGCTTCGCCGGCTGCTCGATGTGTTTGGGCATGAACCCGGACCAGCTGGCCGACGGTGAGCGCTGCGCCTCGACCTCGAACCGCAACTTCGAAGGCCGACAGGGCAAAGGCGGACGCACCCACCTCGTGTCCCCACTCGTGGCCGCAGCCACCGCAGTGCGCGGAACCCTGTCCTCACCCGGTGATGTCAAGGACCTGCCCCGCGACGCCGAACCGGTGGCCTGGACGGACGAGAAGCCCACCTTGACACTGACACCCACCCCCACCTCGGCGAACGCTTAAGGAGTGACGACTGATGGAAGCTTTCAGCACACATACCGGCATCGGCGTTCCGCTGCGTCGAGCCAACATCGACACCGACCAGATCATCCCGGCGAAGTTCCTCAAACGGGTCACCCGCACCGGATTCGAAGACGCCCTGTTCTCCCGGTGGCGGACGAACGACGACTTCGTCCTCAACGACCCCGATTTTTCGGCCGGCTCCGTCCTCGTGGCCGGACCCGACTTCGGCACCGGCTCATCACGTGAACACGCGGTGTGGGCGCTGAAGGACTACGGTTTCCGTGTCGTCCTCTCCTCGCGCTTCGGCGACATCTTCCGGGGCAACGCCGGCAAAGAGGGCCTGTTGGCCGCTCAGCTGGAGCAGAACGACATCGAACTGATCTGGAAGATCCTGGAGAACCACCCGGGCACCCCGATCACCGTGGACCTGACTGAGAAGACCGTGACCTGCGATTCGGTCACCGTGTCCTTCCAGATCGATGACTACACACGCTGGCGCCTCCTCGAGGGGCATGACGACATCAGCCTGACACTGGCGAAGGAGTCCGAGATCTCCGACTTCGAGTCCAAGCGCGCAGCGTTCAAACCCAAGACCCTGCCGGCGAAGGTCTGATTCCTCCCTCAGCGGAGGCCCGAGCCGTCACGAGCGCAGGTCTTCTGAGGGCCTTCCCATAAGGGACCTACGCGTCGTCTGCGCTAGTCTTGGACGAGTCCGGACTAGTCTGAGGTGAGTCCGGATCCCACAGGGTGCAAGTGTGACGCAGGGAGGAACATGCTCGAAGTTCGCGGCGGCAATCCGCTAGGTGGAACTGTCCAGGTCAGAGGTGCCAAGAACCTGGTGCCGAAGGCCATGGTCGCCTCATTGCTGGGGGAGACGCCCTCCGTTCTGCGAGGGGTGCCGCAGATCAGAGACGTCGAGATCGTCACCGGTCTGCTCGAACTCCACGGTGTTCGGGTCACACCCGGCCCCGACGGGGCGCTGCCCGACGGTGAACTTCACCTGGACCCCTCCGACATGGCGCAGGGTTCGATCGTTGACATCGATGCGCACGCCGGATCATCGCGAATCCCGATCCTCTTCTGCGGGCCCCTCCTGCACAGCTTGGGGCAGGCATTCATCCCGGACCTGGGCGGCTGCCACATCGGCGACCGTCCCATCAACTTCCATCTCGATGTGCTGCGGCAGTTCGGGGCCGAGGTCGATAAGACCTCCGGCGGCATCATGCTCACCACTCGGGGCCGCCTGCAGGGCACGAAGGTCGAACTGCCCTTCCCCTCCGTCGGCGCCACCGAACAGGTCCTGCTGACCGCCGTCCGCGCCGAGGGCGTGACGGAGCTGCGCAATGCGGCCATCGAGCCCGAGATCATGGACCTCATCGCCCTGCTGCAGAAGATGGGCGCCATCATCACCGTCGACACCGACCGTGTGGTGCGCATCGAAGGCGTGGACACCCTGCGCGGCTTCATCCACCGAGCCCTGCCCGACCGCAATGAGACCGCCTCCTGGGCCTCGGCAGCGCTGGCGACTGGGGGAGACATCTTCGTCGAAGGCGCCTCCCAGCCCGAGCTCATCACCTTCCTCAACGTCTTCCGACGCATCGGCGGCGAGTTCGAGGTCGAGGAGACCGGGATCCGCTTCCGCCATCCCGGCGGAAAGCTCACCTCCTTCGCGCTGGAGACCGATGTGCATCCGGGCTTCATGACTGACTGGCAGCAGCCGTTGGTCGTGGCCATGACCCAGGCCGAGGGGCTGTCGATCATCCACGAGACCGTGTACGAGAACCGCTTCGGCTTCACCGACGCACTCGGTGAGATGGGTGCCCAGATCCAGCTCTACCGCGAATGCCTGGGCGGCACACCCTGCCGCTTCGGACGCCGCAACTACCAGCACTCGGCTGTGGTCTCCGGGCCCACCGAGCTCACCGGAACACGCATCGATGTGCCCGATCTGCGCGGTGGGTTCAGCCACCTCATCGCTGCGCTGGCCGCACGCGGCACCAGCGAGGTCCACGGCATCGAACTCATCAACCGCGGATACGAGAACTTCCTCGACAAGCTCATCGGGCTCGGTGCCGAGGTGGCCGCATGAGCGACGAGGACGTGCTGGTCTCCTTCGAACCCTCCGCGGTGAGATCCCAGCGCAGAGTCGCATTCGTCGTGGCCTCGGCCGCCTACGGGCTCTACCGACTGACCTCGAAGATCAAGGTCGACAACGCCGAGATCCTGCCCCCGCGGACCCCGCGGATGCCGGCGGTACAGGGCACCGGTGCCATTGTGGCCGCCTACCATGCCAGCCACCTCGATCCGATCCTCGTCGGCCTCGCATTGTGGCGCAATGGGCACTTGCCGCACTTCCTGGCCAAATCGAGTCTGTTCTCGGGCGCACTCGGCGCCGTTCTCCGCGGGCTGGGCCAGATTCCGGTTCTGCGGTCCTCAACACAGGCCGGCGATTCCCTCGAATACGCGAAGGAGGCCCTGGCCAAGGGCGAATGCGTCGTCATCTACCCGGAAGGGACGCTGACGAAGGACAAAGAGCTGTGGCCGCAGCATTTCAAATCCGGCACCGCCAGACTCGCGCTCGAGACCGGAGCACCGATCATCCCCGTCGCGCATTGGGGACTCCAGGAGATCTTCCCGCAGGGGTCGAAAGTGCCGAAGTTCCGGCCGCTGCGGCACACCTCGGTGGTCCGCTTCGGTGAACCCATCGACTATCAGGATCTGTGGCCCCACCGCGAGCAGAAGCGATCCATGACGGTGCTGACCCACCGTCTGACGAATACCATCGCAGCGATGGTCGGCGAGCTCTCGGACCGCGAGCCGCCGGAGAGATTCCACAACGAGGAGGTAGGCGAATGAGCGTCGAGAAGACCGCGGTGCTGGGCGCCGGATCGTGGGGGACGACCTATGCTGCCGTCGTCGCCGATGCCGGTTTCCCCGTCACCCTCTGGGCCCGCCGGTCGGAGGTGGCAGAGGAGATCACCACCTCGCGCACGAACGAACGGTACTTGGGCGAGCGGGTCCTGCCCGGACTGCTGAGCGCCACCGATGACGACATCGCTGCTGTCACCGACGCCGAGGTCATCGTCTTGGCCGTTCCCGCACAGTCCCTGCGGGAGAACCTCGGCCGATGGAAGTCGCACCTGCGCCCGGGGGTGACCCTCGTGAGCCTGATGAAGGGCATCGAGGTCGACACGGGCAAGCGCATGTCCGAGGTCATCGCCGAGGTCGCCGAGGTGGATTCGGCCCAGATCGCGGTCGTCTCCGGCCCGAATCTGGCCCGTGAGATCGCCGACCGACAGCCCACTGCCACCGTCGTGGCCTCGGAGAGCATCGACACCGCCGAGGTGGTCGCTGAGATCAGCGCGAACGGGTACTTCCGGCCCTATACCAATACCGACGTCGTCGGCGTCGAGATGGGCGGTGCGGTCAAGAACGTCATCGCATTGGCAGTCGGCATCGCCGACGGGCAGAAGCTCGGCGACAATTCCAAGGCTTCGATCATCACCCGCGGGCTGGCAGAGACCTCTCGTCTGGCCGCTGTCATGGGTGCCCAGCCGCACACCCTCTCCGGGCTGGCTGGGCTCGGCGACCTCGTCGCCACCTGCGCTTCCCCACTGTCGCGGAACAGGACATTCGGGCGCCACCTCGGCGAGGGAATGAGTCTCGAGGACGTCATCGCCCACACTGCCCAGACTGCGGAGGGAGTGAAGTCGGCTGCTGCCATTCTCGCGCTCGGACGCACCTACGAGGTTGATCTGCCGATCACGGAAGCAGTGTGCGCGGTCCTCGGCGGGCGACTCAGGGTTGACGAACTCGCCGGTTTGCTGTTGTCTCGGAAGCGTAAGCACGAGGGACCACCGGCCTGACCACCG
>JAKDSA010000060.1 GCA_030457025.1 Brevibacterium sp.
CGCCCCCCTCCCCGCCCTCCGCCCCCCCTAGGTTGCCGGGCCGGGGGGGGGGGGGCCCCCCCCCCCCCCCCCCCGGGGGCCCCCCCGGGGGGGGGGGGGGGGGGGGGGGCGGGGCGGGGGGGGGGCGCCCCCCCCCCCCCCCCCCCCCCCCCCCCCCGCCCCGTTGGTTCGAACCCGCTTCAGCAGGTCAGACCATGGACGTCGATCACTTCGAGTCGGCCTTGCGGGCCTCGTCGGAGTCGAGGCCCTGACGGTCGTCTTCGTCGACCTTCGTCTCCTGCTGAGTGTCGAAGCCGTCCTTGACCAGCTGCTTCTTCGAGGTCTGGGCCGCAGCGGCCTCGTCCTCGACGACGGTGAAGCGGATGGTCTCCGTGTACTGGCGACCGTAGCGGTCAGTGCCGGTGACTTCGGCACTGTGCGTACCGAGATCGAGATCTGCTGGGATCTCAGCGCGCCACAGATGCGAACTCGTCTGCCCGACGCTGCCCGATGTGCGCAGATTCTGCGAAGCCGTGTTGGGGTCGGTGTACTCCCATCCCTTGGCCAGCGGCTCTCCCTTGCCGGGCTGAGTGTGCTCGGCACGGACGTTCGCCTTGCCGTCGAAGCTCATCTCGACCCGGGCGTCCGAGGTGCCTGCCAGGAAGCTCGAGGTCAGCCAGGTCTCACCCTGCTTGAGGTCATCACGGGTGACGACGCGCTCGGAGATGGCCTCAGGTTCGGTACCCGCCTTGTCGGCGTCCTGCCAGTCCTGTGCTTCCTGCGCCCATTCGCGCCATTCGGGTGAGTTCACGCCCAGCAGCAGCTGGTGATCATCGGATTCGTTTCGCACCGTGTAGCGTTCGCTGCGAGCAGCGCCGTCGAAGGAGAGGGTGAGCACGCCGGGCTCAGATCCGTCGCGGGTGAAGGCGTAGGGCAGACCGTCTGCGTTGAGTCCGCCCGAATACCAGTCTCCGGAGACCGCACCCGCAACGATCTGGGTATTGGGGAGTGCGTCGATGCCTTCGTTTGCCCATTCCTGGCGCTGTTCGCCGGCGATGAGGTTCTCCTGCGTGTGCGTGTGTCCACCGATGGTCACCGCGTTCGGGTAGTCGGCGATGACGTCGTAGAGATCGGTCGCATCATCGACGATGACTTGCTGGTGGTCGACGATCGGCGCGTGCGTGGCGATGACGACATGCGCATTCTTCGGCACGTTCGCCAGGTCGTTGGCCAACCACTCGAGCTGGTCCTTGCCGATCTTCTCCTTGTATTTCTTCGTCGATTGGTTGCCCGAGTACTCGATGCTGTCGAGGACGACGAAGTGGGTCTTGCCGACATCGTAGGAGAAGTGGCCGGGACCGAACTGGTCACGGAAGGTGTCGAGGGCGTGGGCGTCGTCCGGCGAGTCGTAGTCCTGGTCGTGGTTGCCGGGGGCCGCCCTGACAGGTCCATTCATGTGGGAGTAGATGTCGCGGAGTTCGTCGTTGAGGCTGAGGTCATCGCCGACGTTGTCGCCGAGGAGGAGGACCCCGCAGCCCTTGTAGTCGTTGCGGTCGGCCAGGTCGCCGACCGCACCGTCGCGGGCATAGCCCATTTCGGTTGTGTCGTAGGCCTGCGTGTCGGAGGCGATCGCGCAGTCCTGTTTCGCCGAGGCCGTTGCTTCGGACTCGATCATCGGGAAGTTCACGGCCTGCGGAGTCTCACCCGTGGGTTTGATTCCGCCGTACCTGAAGTCGCCAGGGGACCCTTCCGGCAGGTGGTTGTAGCTGAACTGGGCGAAGTTGTCCGAGTCGACGGGCACCTGCCAGCCGGAGGGCTGAGTGATGGAGACCGTCATATTGTCACGAACGGGCAGGTCGTAGTTGCCCTGACCGTCGGTCTGCACGACGTCGATGCCATTGGTCACGGCGACACCGGGGATGCCGGTCTCGTCCCCGTCGAGCTTCGAGTTCTCGTTGACGTCGTCGAACACCTGCCCGTGCAGAGTCTGCGGGTCATCCGCCTGGCCACGGTCCACCTGCACGTGCCCTTCGTAGAGTTCGGCAGGAGCGTCGGCGGCCAAAGCGGTGCTTGCCCCCACGAGCGGCGCCATCACGGCGAGAGTGGCACAGGCGCTCAGCCCCGCCACCGCGCTCGGACGAAGTCGTCTTTCGAACATATTGGTCTCCTTGTATTTCGGTAGTCGGAAGATCTGCCGAGAAAAGACCCTAGGGAGGCTGAGAGAATCCTGTGTTACTGCGGCAAGACTGCTTGATGAACGGCAGATGAGGTGCCGATGGCGGGTGTCGACGTCCGGTGCTTCAGCGCTCGACGCCGGCGCATCAGAGGCACTTGACGCACACCTCGGCCATCACCCCGTAGGCTTGAGATCATGAGTGGTCCACCGAAAAGAGTCTTCGTCGCGCGCCTCATCGCCGTCCCCGTCTTCGACCCTCTCGGGGACCAGGTCGGCCGCGTGAGAGACGCCGTCATCGTCTACCGCGCAACCATGCGGCAGTTCCCCCGTGTCATCGGCCTCGTCGTCGAAGTTCCGGGCCGACGACGGGTGTTCGTGCCGATGGGGAGGGTGACCTCCATCGACTCCGGTCAGGTCATCACGACCGGGCTGGTGAACATGCGCCGCTTCCAACAGCGGCGCTCGGAGACGCTGGTCATCAACGACCTCCTCGACCGCCGTCTGCGCCTGCGGGACGACGACTCCCCCATCCAGATCGAGGACGTCGGCATCGAACAGCAGGTGAACAAAGACTGGGAGGTCACTCGCCTCTTCGTGCGCAGAGTCCAGGAACGCAGCGCGTTCTCCGCCTTCCGTCGGCGCGGTGAGACGATGCAGATCTCATGGACCGACACCGAGCACCCGGCCGACTCCGACGTCGATCAGGAGGCGACACAGCTCATCGCCGCCTACCAGGACACGAAGCCGGCCGATCTGGCTGACGTCCTGTTCGAGATGAAGCCCGAACGCCGTCTCCAGGTCGCCCGGGCACTCGATGATGAGCGGTTGGCCGACGTCATCGAGGAGCTGCCCGATGAGACGCAGGTCGAGCTGCTCTCGGCCCTCGACACTCAACGTGCGGTCACCGTGCTCGAAGAGATGGAGCCCGATGACGCGGCCGACCTCCTCGGCGCGCTCAGCGATGAGCAGGCAGAACGGTTCCTGACCCTCATGGAACCCGATGACGCCGAGGATGTGCGCACTCTGCTGTCCTACGATGACGACACCGCTGGTGGGCTGATGACCACGGAGCCCGTCATCCTGACCCCGGAGACCAGCGTCGCCGAGGCGCTGGCTCAAGTCCGCAGGGAGGACCTTCCCGCCGCGCTGGCGGCAGCGGTCTTCGTCTGCCGACAGCCGATCGAGACCCCAACGGGGAAGTATCTGGGCATCGTCCACATTCAGGAGATGCTGCGCCATCCTCCCCACGAAGCCGTGGGCATCATGTTGGATACGGAGGTCGAACCGCTGCCACCGGAGTCACCGCTGGGCGAGGTCACCAAACTGCTGGCGGCGTACAATCTGGTGTCGGTGCCGATCACCGACGAGAACGACCACCTCATCGGCGTGGTCACCGTCGATGACGTCCTCGACGAGCTGCTGCCCGATGACTGGCGCGTCACCGGTCGCGATGATCACAGGAGGGGATAGCTTTGGCTGCCGACGATTTCGACGTTCCCCGTTCAAGCAGACGCAGACTCCCCAACATCGCGATGTCCCCGGAGACCTTCGGCCGGGGGGCCGAGGGCTTTGCCCGGTTCATGGGCACTCCCGCCTTCCTTGTCGGAATGACTGTGTTCTGTGCGGTCTGGCTGATCTGGAACACTCTTCTTCCCGAATCCTGGCAGTTCGACCCTCGGTCATTGAACTTCACGCTCCTGACACTGATCCTGTCGCTGCAGGCCTCCTATGCCGCGCCGCTGATCCTGCTGGCGGAGAACCGCAGCACCGACCGCGACCGCGTGGAGTTCGAACACGACCGGCAGCGCGCAGAGCGCAACCTCGCCGACACCGAATACCTGGCCCGCGAGGTCGCAGCACTGCGCATCGCCATGCGTGAGGTGGCGACCCGCGACTTCATCCGCTCCGAACTCAAGGACCTGCTCAAGGAACTCGACGAGGACGCGAAGGAACCCGTCACTGACCCTGGCCGAAGTGACCGGTCCGAGGACGAACAGGTAGGCTGGAGACCCCGAGACGACTGATCGGGACGAGAAAGGACGTGAACATGAATGGGCCATCGGAGGACACTGTTCGGGAAGCTCTGACAGGCGTCATCGACCCGGAGATCCGCCGCAGCATCGTCGAGCTCGACATGGTCGACGACATCAGCATCGACGGCGGGAAGGTCACCGTCACCGTTCTTCTCACCATCTCCGGCTGTCCCCTCAAAGACACGATCACCAAGGACACCACCGCTGCCGTGTCGAAGGTCGACGGCGTCACCGAGGTGTCCGTGATACTCGGCACCATGACGCCCGAGCAGCGCACAGCGATGCGCGAGAAGCTCCAGGGTCCCGGCACGAGCCGTGAGGTCCCATTCAACAAGCCCGATTCCCTGACGAAGATCTACGCCGTCGCCTCGGGCAAAGGCGGTGTGGGCAAATCATCGATCACCGCGAACCTCGCCGTCTCCCTGGCTCAGAGCGGGTTGCGAGTGGGTGTCGTCGACGCCGACATCTACGGTTTCTCGATCCCGTCCATGCTCGGCCTCTCCGGCAAACCGACCCGCGTCGATGACATGATCATCCCCCAGGTCGCCCACGACGTGAAGGTCATGAGCATCGGCATGTTCGTGCCCACCAACCAGGCCGTCGTGTGGCGCGGACCGATGCTCCACCGCGCCCTCCAGCAGTTCCTCACCGATGTCTTCTGGGGCGACCTCGACGTCCTCCTCCTGGATCTGCCTCCAGGCACCGGTGACATCGCGATCTCCGTGGCACAGCTGCTCCCAGGGTCCGAGCTCCTCGTCATCACGACACCCCAGCAGGCGGCTGCGCAGGTTGCCGAACGCGCCGGCTCCATCGCCACACAGACCGACCAGCGGCTGGCCGGAGTCATTGAGAACATGTCGTGGATGGAAATGCCCGATGGCACCCGAATGGAGGTCTTCGGCTCCGGAGGCGGTGCGCAGGTGGCCGCGAATCTGTCCGAGACGGTCGGCACCCAGGTCGAACTGCTCGCCCAAGTGCCGCTCGATACACAGGTCCGCGAAGGCTCGGACTCCGGGACCCCTGTGGTCCTGGGAGCGCCCGACTCCCCGGCCGCACGCGAATTCGCCTCCTTGGCCTCGGCACTGGGCCATCGCTCGCGCGGTCTGTCCGGCAGATCTCTGGGCCTCAGCCCGGTCTGATTCCCTTGATCGTCCACCGCACCCGGCTGCGAGGCATCTTCGCACTTCTCGCAGCCTGCGCGGTCCTGACCCTCATTGCCGGATGCGTCGTGTCCGGACCCACCCGGAACAACCCCACTCGCACCGGCTGGCAGAGCCCCGATCCCGGGCGGAACAGGGACAGCGCCGCGACGGCAGAGGCGAACCTCGACGCGTTGACGCAGAGTATCCGCAGCTACGCGATGGTCGACGTCACGCGCGATCCGAAGACGAACATCCATGTCTTCGGCCTGCCCGGTGCGGACTCCCTGAACTCTGCCACCGAGAAGGCTCTTCTGCGGACCATCAGATCGGCAGGTGGCTTCCATGGCCACCGGGCTTACTCCCCCGTAGCGACAGCACCGGTCCACCGCTGGGAGTCCACGGCATTCGTGCCGGCCACGGCCGCCTCGGCGACGGACGCCGACGACGGTCACCATCACACCGCGTCCACGGAGGTGGAGGTCAGCAATCGCCTCATCGCGGCCGGTGGAGACTTCCTCGTGTCCTCATTGACAGTGCATTCGCCCACAGACAAGACCTGGGCGGTGCTCACAGACTTGGCCCACGACACGACGGTTCATGTCCAGGACATGTTCTCCTCGACGATCGACCCCGCCGAGGTGACGGCTGACGAGTCCGGAAGCCTGACCATCGGCGGCGAACCGCTGACCTCCACCGATCTGACTCCCCTGGGCACACGCGTCGTCGACTCACTTCGGACCCCGCTGGACCTGCCCACGGGTGCGGATGAACGCGACCCTGACTTCTCGTGCACCCTGCTGCCCTGCGTGGCGCTGACCTATGATGACGGCCCCGGGAAGCCTGCGGTCGAGAACCGCCTGCTCAAGGAGGCGGCCACGGCACAGGTCCGCCTGACCTATTTCCTCGTCGGCAGCCGGGTGGCCGCAGACCCAGCCACGACGAAGCGGATCTCGGACGCCGGGCACGAGGTCGCCAACCACACGTTCTCTCATCCACGGCTCGACAATACGAGCAACGCCACGGTCAAGACCGAGGTCAAGAGGACCGACAGGGCGCTCACAGCAGCGGTCTCGAAGGCTCCTGAGCTGGTGCGCCCGCCCTTCGGAGCACTCGACAGATCGGCTGCGTCGGCTCTCGGGCGACCGGCCATCATCTGGGACGTCGACACCGGCGATTGGAAGCACAAGGACGCTCATCGGACCGTCTCCGCGGTCAGAGCCGATGTCGGTCCGGGGTCGATCGTCCTCATGCACTCGATCCATTCCACGACGGTGGATGCCGCACCCGGGGTCTTCAGCACCGTGAAGGACAAAGGACTCCACCCGGTCACCGTCAGCCGGCTGTTCGCGGGGATCGGATTCGAAAAGGGCGGCTCCTACTTCTGCCGCGGCTACGGCGAGGAACTGTGCTCGAACCCGGAACATCCCGCGGTGGAAAAGAACTGACCGGTCGCCTCAGTCCGCTGGGTTCAGGTCGCTTCGGAGTCGAAGGGCGCGGTGGCGGAGCGATCGCGCATCACGGACTGAGCCTGGAAGCGTTCGATCGGTGACTGGGGCCTCGATCGAGAATCAGCAGACCCGGAATCCTCCACACCGTCTGCGGAGCCTTGGGCGGCTGCGTCGATCGCCTGAGCGGGCTTGTCGCTGGCAGTCGTCGACTGCCCCTGAAGCTTGGACTCGCGGATGGCCGAATCCTCTTCGACGAGGGCCTCGCGCACGATTCTGCGCGGATCGTACTGACGTGGATCCAGCTTCTGCCAGTCGACGTCGTTGAAGTCGTCGCCGAAGTCGCGACGCACACTGTCCTTTGCGCCCTCAGCCATGCGACGCATCTGTCGCACGAGTTCACGCAGCTTCTGCGCGTACTCGGGTAGGCGTTTGGGCCCGATGACGACCAGTGCGACTACCACCAGGATCAACATCTCGGTGCCGTTGATACCCAACATGAGAACAAGTCTACCGTGCACCGCAGTATGCTCGACTCAAGGTCAGCACAGGAAGGATCGAGCAGATGGACGAGGTGGTCGTGGAACGCGTGCTGCGCATCGTCGAACTGGTGCCCGAGGGCCGCGTGGTCAACTACGGCACCGTCGGACTGGTCGCCTCCTGCTCACCGCGATATGTCGGACGAGTGATGAAGGAATTCGGCTCGAACGTCACCTGGTGGAGGGTCGTCAATGCCGCCGGCATGCTGCCTGAGGCGCTGCTTCCCACAGCTCGCGAGCACTGGGGCGACGAAGCCACTCCGCACTCGCATGAGAAGGCCAGCAGGTCGGCCTTTGTCGACATCGAAGATCTTCAGCAGCTGTGGCAAACCCACGGAATCGACCCCGGGAGCAGTTAGACTTGAAATCCAATGTCAGCCGAAAGCGAGGGTCGATTGTCACGCGAGAATGCCGTTGATCTCACCTTCTCCGAACAGTACAACGGGCCCGACCCGCTCCTGGACGCCGCGCGGGCTCTCTCACACGAGAACGGCTTGGCCCCGGTGTCGCAGACGACCGCGGCGACGCTGACCCTCCTGGCGCGTCTGCTCAGCCCGGTCGCGGCGGTCGAAGTCGGCACGGGTGCGGGCACATCGACATTGGCGCTGCTGCGGGGAATGCCCAATGCAGGGATCCTGACCTCGATCGATACGAACTCCACAGCTCAGAGCGCCGCGCGTGATCTCACCGACATGGCAGGAATCCGACGCAGCCGTCTGCGCCTGATGAGCGGACGCGCCGAAGATGTCCTGCAGCGGCTGGCGCCGGGTGCCTATGACATGGTCTTCGTCGATTCGGAGCCGACGAACCTCGAACGCATGGTCGAACCTGCACTGCGTCTGCTCGACACTCACGGACTCCTCGTCATCCACCAGACCCTGCTCAAAGGCGGCGTGGCCGATCCCGTCGATCGTTCGCCGCGGACACAGGCGGCGCGTGGACTGCTCAACCGCCTGGCCGGACAGGAACGCCTCGAGCGCGTCCTGCTGCCGGTCGGTCAGGGCCTGCTGATGTTGCAGAAGTCCCTGCGCTGAATGGCCTCTCGGGCCTTGCATATGAAGACAGCAGAGACTCTGCGGAGTCTCTGCTGTTCGTTCCGCTGGGCAGTTCGCTCAGCCGGGGAAGTGTCCTGCGCGGCTCAGAGGCCCAAGGTCTCGGCCAGGGTGTCATGCAGATCTGTGGCCTCGTCTCTGCTGAGTTCGATCACCAGACGGCCTCCGCCCTCGACTGGAAGCCGCATCACCATGCCTCGACCTTCTTTGGTCACTTCCAGAGGTCCGTCGCCGGTGCGGGGTTTCTGGGCTGCCATGTGGGCTGTTCCTTCCGTTGATTTCGCAAAGACGGTTCACGATCGATGGACCGACTGTTGTACACCGATTATTCCACGATCCGGTCACCGACGGGTAACCCGACCGAATTCTGACATCTAAGGCGGCAGATCCGCCGGTGGAGTGAAATGCCACAGGTAGGCGACCCACACGATCTGGAGCACGATGAACGCGCACAGCACAGCCGCCCTGTACCCGCGAGAGCGCACCAGGGACAAGGTCAGCGCAATCGGGAACAGGGGCAGCAACAGTCGCAGGGTCGATGTCTGCGGGGTGAAGAAGATGAGCAGGTAGACCCCGTAGCCCAGGCAGAAGTACTGCAGGGTGCGGCCCATCCTGGCCCCCGCCGGGGAGAAGATCAGTGCCAGCATTCCTGCGATGACGATGAATAGCAGCGCCGGGCCCAGCGGACCGATGAGGCTGTTGGCCTGGGCCAGCCACTGCACGAGGTATGTCGATTCGCCCGTGTGCCAGGCCGCCTCGGTGTCCGTGTAGGCGGTCAACGACCCCGTCGCCAACCACGCGTGGACGGGATGGACCAACGCTGCGACACAGGAGAGCACGCCCAAGGCCCAGGACCGGACCACCTCGGCGAGGGGATACGGGTCGTTCCTGCGACGGACGAAGCGGTCGATGAGGTGCAGAAGCATGAAGAAGGAGAATGCCACGCCGATGGGCCGAGACAGATCCATCAGGAAAACGACGGGGATCGCGCTCAGATAACGGCGTTCGACGATGAGCAGCAGCGCCGTGGCCTGCAGCAGGAGCGCCAGGGATTCCGCATACCCGGTTGAGAAGATGGCCGCCGGTGGGAAGAACATGACGAGAGCCAGACCCGTCAGGGCCTGACCCGGATCCACGTATCTGCGGAACAGCACGAGGATGACGATGGAGGCAAACCCGGCCGCGATCGTCGAGAAGATCGGAGAGATCACCTCGTAGCTCTGCCCCGTCATAGACGAGATGTAGTCGACCACCTCGGGATGCAGCGGATAGAACGCCCACTGGTTCTCCGTGACCGCTCCCGTCTGGTCGACCGGCAGACTGCGCGGGTACCCCTCCTCAGCGACGCGGGAGTACCAGCCGCCGTCCCAGAAGTTGAGGAAATCGTTGAGGGTGGTCGTGACCGGACTCGAGGACCAGTTCGCCGGATCCTGACGTTTGAGGACGGCGGCGAAGATCGAGATGCTCACGACTCGTGAGACGAAGTAGACGGCCACGGCCTGCACCCACACGGGCAGGGTGAGGAACAGTGTGCTGAATCGGGACAGACGGGAGGAGTTGAAGACTTCGGGAGCGAGGGTGATTCCGGGGAGGTCGTGGGCTCTGCTCATTGCTGCCCGCGTGCGGCTTCCAACTCGTGGATGCGGGTGCGCAGAGCTGTGACCACGTCGTCGACGTCTTCCATGCGGTATCCCCGCAGGGCAGGACGAAACGACAGCCCCTCGAGGTCCTCGGCGGTGAAGTCGTGGGGCAGGGGCTCCCAAGGCGCGTCGGTCTCCTCTGCGGATTCGGCGGAGAAGACGTTGAATGTTGCCGCCAGCACGATCACGAGCACGAAGATCGCGGCGGCCACTCCGATCACAATCCACAATGGCATAACGTCATTTTCTCACAGTGGGTTCGCCTGCTCAGCGGAGGCCGCGCACGGTGTGTTTGGGAATCGCGTCTCCGGTGATGGCCAAGGTCACATCGATGGCGTCGGCAGTGGCGCTCACGTCATGGGTGCGAATCATCGCGGCTCCTTTGGCCACTGCCAGCGCGGTGGCCGCGATCGTCCCGTGCAGGCGCTGCGCCGGTGGGACGTCGCCGATGGCCTCGCCGACGAAGTCCTTGCGGGAGATCGCCAGCAGCACCCGGTAGTCGGTGTGGGTGAAGGTCTCCAGCTCCCGCAGCAGCCGCAGCGACTGGTACGTGTTCTTCCCGAAATCGGGTGTCGGATCGATGATGATCTTCTCGGCCGCCACACCAGCCCCCTGCGCGGCCTCGGCCAACCCGATCACTCCGGCCAGGGTCCGGTCGACGACCTCACCGGCGGTCAGGCCGTAGCGGTTGCGGTGGGCGTCGGTGCGCGGAGCCAGGCCGCCTGTGTGTGAGCAGACGATGCCGACGTCATTGTCGGCCGCAACGCGAGCCAGATCCGGATCGGCCCCGGCCCAGGTGTCGTTGAGCAGGCCTGCACCGGCCGCGCACGCTGCCTCAGCAACCTGGTGACGCCAGGTGTCGACGCTGATGAGCAGGTTGGGGTGAGAATGAGCGACGGCTTCGATGACGGGACAGACACGGTCGATCTCCTCGGCGATGGAGATCTCCCGGCCGCGCCCGGCCCGCACTCCCCCGATGTCGACGATGTGCGCGCCCTGCTTCGCTGCGGTTTCGACGGCAGCGATGGCTTCCTCGGCAGTGCCCGCGGATTCGTAGAAGGAGTCGGCGGTCCGGTTGATCACGGCCATGATGGCAGGATTCCCCGCCCGGGCCCACGCCAGCTCGAAGCCGCCGAGGTGGGGGCTGGGTTCCGCTGCGTCCCTCACTGCCTGCCTCCGTCGATGGCGGTGCCGACGATGTCGACGACCTCATCGATGTCGTCGGTGAGGGTGAACAGGTTCATGTCCCGGTCGCTGATCGTGCCGGACGCCACCAGAGTCGTCCACAGCCAGTCGATGAGGCCCTGCCAGTAGGCGGATCCGAAGAGCACAATCGGGAAAGAGGTGACCTTGCCGGTCTGGACCATGGTGAAGGCTTCGAAGAGTTCGTCGAGGGTGCCGAAGCCGCCGGGCATGACGACGAAGCCCCGGGAGTATTTGAGGAACATCGTCTTGCGAACGAAGAAGTAACGGAAATTCACGCCGAGTTCGACATGGTCGTTGAGCCCTGATTCGAAGGGCAGCTCGATGCCGAGGCCGATCGAGACTCCCCCGGCCTCGCTGGCACCCAGATTGCCGGCTTCCATGATGCCGGGTCCACCGCCTGTGATGATCGCGTCGCCCCTGGCTGCGATGCGCCGCGAGATCTCTCGAGCATCCTGATATTCCTGCGTGTCCGGGCGCAGGCGGGCGGAGCCGAAGATCGCCACGGCCGGGCCGATCTTCGCCAGGGAGTCAAAACCCTCGACGAATTCGGCTTGGATCCGCAGCACCCGCCACGGGTCTTCGTGGACCCAGTCGGAGGGGCCGCGAGAATCCAACAGACTCTGGTCAGCGGTCGTCACCGGCACCTGATCGCCGTGCAGACGCAGCGGGCCCGTGCTGTAGAAGTCCGGGGCCTCGGGGGACGGATCGTCTGTGGACGAATCGTGTTCTGCCATGGGTCTCAACGTCCTTCGAGGTAGTCGCGCAGCGTCCGGCTGGCGTCTTCGACCTCTGCGACGGCGACGTGCTCATCCGATTTGTGGGCGTACAGGGGGTTGCCGGGCCCGAAGTTCACGGCGGGAACTCCCAGGGCGCTGAACCGCGAGACATCGGTCCACCCCAGCTTCGGGGCCGGCGAGAGCCCCAGAGTTTCGATGAACTCCTGGGCGATGGCGCGATCGAGGCCGGGCTTGGCGCCCTCCGCAGCGTCAGTGACGACGACGTCGAAGCCTGCGAACAGCTCGCGCAGGAAGCCCTCTGCCTCGGCCGCGGACTTGCTTGGGGCGAAGCGGTAGTTCACGGCCACCGTGCACGCGTCGGGCACGACGTTGCCGGCGACTCCCCCGGAGATCGACACAGCCGACAGGGACTCCCGGTAGTCGAGTCCCTCGACGCTCACAGTTCCGGTTTCGTGCTCGGCGAGACGACCCAGCACCTCCGCTGCGGCATGGATCGCGTTGACACCCATGAACGCGCGCGCAGAATGGGCGCGGACGCCGGTCGTCGACACGTTGACCCTGATGGTGCCGTTGCAACCACCTTCAACGGAGGCGTTCGAAGGTTCACCGAGGATCGCGAAATCACCGCTGAGCCAGTCGGGATGGCTGCGGGAGACTCGGCCGAGCCCATTGAGTGAGGCGTCGACCTCCTCGTGGTCGTAGAAGACCCAGCTGACGTCACGGTCCGGTTCGCGCAGGGCCGCCGCGGTGACCAGCGCCATCGCGACCCCAGCCTTCATATCGCAGGCTCCCCTCCCCCAGATGACCTCGTCGTCGGTGTAGTCGGCACCCTGAAGTCGGGTGCGCCGAGGCGGCAGGTTGTCCTCCACGGGAACCGTGTCCAGGTGGCCGGCGACGACGATGCGTTCGGCCCGGCCCAGCTGGGTGCGGGCCACGATCGTGTCCCCGTCTCGCAGGATCTCCAGCTCGGGGCCGGGACCGGCGCTGATGTGGTCCAGCACCTCGACGACGGCATCGGTGATCGTTGCTTCATTGCCGGAGACCGATTCGATGGCACACAGGCGCCCGGTCAGCTCAGCGGGGTCGTCCAGGGCATCGGACAGGTAATCGGCCAGGTCACCGGAGGGGGTGAATACGGATTCGGTCTCAGCAGATGGATCGGCAGTCATACCGCTTAGCCTAGTACTGCCGCCACCGACTAGTCTTAGGGGCATGACAGAACGCATAGTTTCCGCACGTGGCCTGGCCACCCTGCACAACGACTCCGTCCTCACCGCTTGGTACCCCACCCTGAGCACCGGAGACACTCCGGACGCCGCCGAGGCGGCCGCTAGCTCCCTCTACCACAAGGACGGCCTCGACGATCTCGTCGGGACAGACGAGGCCAGAGGCACCCATACCGAGGTCGTGACGACGACGATCGACCTCGACGTCGGTCCCGCTTCGGCGGCCGATGCCTACCTGCGTCTGCACGCGCTGTCCCATCGGGTCGTCGCTCCCAATGACGTCAACCTCGACGGGATCTTCGGTCACCTCGCGAACATCGTGTGGACCTCTGCCGGCGCCTGCTCGCCGGAGGACTTCGAGGCCACCCGCACGAAGCTGCTGGCCGCAGGCCCCGTAGCCGTCTACGGACTCGACAAGTTCCCGCGCATGACTGATTTCGTCATTCCCTCCGGGGTGCGCATCGCCGATGCCGACCGAGTCCGTCTCGGCGCGCACCTCGCCTCGGGCACAACCGTCATGCACGAAGGCTTCGTCAACTTCAATGCCGGCACGCTGGGCTCGGCGATGGTCGAGGGACGCATCTCCCAGGGCGTCGTCGTCGGCGACGGTTCGGACATCGGCGGCGGTGCCTCGATCATGGGCACTCTCTCCGGCGGCGGCACCCACCGCATCTCCATCGGCAGCGGCAGCCTGCTGGGTGCGAACTCGGGCGTGGGCATCTCCATCGGCGACGACTGCATCGTCGAGGCCGGCCTCTACATCACCGCCGGCACCCGCGTCACCGTTCCCGGTGAGGACGAAAAGGTCGCGAAGGCGTCCGAACTCAGTGGTCAGAACAACATCCTGTTCCGCCGCAACTCCGTCACCGGTGCCGTCGAGGCGATCTCACGCTCGTCCAAGGGCATCGAGCTCAACCCCGACCTGCACTGAGTCACTGAGACCTGCGCTGCCACGGCGGCAGCGGCTGCTGTGCCACCGACTGGGGCGCGTCCACCATGGTGGGCGCGCCCCAGCTGCGTCTCGGGTGCCACACTGCCGAGGACGGACCGTGGACAGACACAGATACGTCCTGCGTTCGGCTGCGGATCACCGCTTTGCAACGGGATCCGACGGTGCTGAGTGCAGGACGTATCTGTATTTGGAGTGTCTGTATCCGGAGGACATGAACCCCCGCTGCGATCAGCGGTTGTCGATGTCCTTGTAGTCGCGGGAGTACGCACCCGTGTAGATCTGGCGCGGACGGCCGATCTTGGTCTCCGGGTCGTTGATCATCTCGCGCCACTGCGCGATCCAACCCGGCAGGCGACCGACGGCGAAGAGGACCGTGAACATGTTCGTCGGGAACCCGAGTGCCTTATAGATCAGGCCGGTGTAGAAGTCCACGTTCGGGTAGAGCTTGCGCTCGACGAAGTAGTCGTCGGCCAGAGCGATCTCCTCGAGCTTCTGGGCCACGTCGAGCAGCGGGTCGCCGCCGGAGCGGGCCAGGACCTCGTCGGCGGTCTTCTTGATGATCTTCGCCCGCGGATCGTAGTTCTTGTACACCCGGTGACCGAAGCCCATGAGACGAACGCCGTCTTCCTTGTTCTTCACGCGTTCCATGAACTTCTCGGGACCGTCATCGGAGGCCGAGATCTCCTGCAGCATCTCGAGCACAGCGGAGTTCGCGCCGCCGTGCAGCGGCCCGGCGAGAGCGTTGACGCCGGCGGAGATGGACTGGAACAGGTTGGCCTGCGATGACCCGACGAGGCGAACTGTTGACGTCGAGCAGTTCTGCTCATGGTCGGCGTGGAGGATGAAGAGCTGATCCATGGCCCTGACGGCCAATGGGTCCGGTTCGTAGTCCTCTGCGGGAACACCGAAGTTCACGCGCAGGAAGTTCTCCACCAGGCTCAGGGAGTTGTCCGGGTGGATGACCGGCAGGCCCATGTTCTTCCGGTGGGCCAGAGCGGCGATCGTCGGCATCTTCGCGAGCAGTCGGAATGTTGAGGTATCAACCTGGCCTTCGTCAAAGACATCGAGGTCATCTTGGTAGAAAGTCGACAATGCGGCGACCGCAGCTGCCACCATGGGCATCGGATGCGCGTCATAGGGAAAGGCTCGGAAGAAGCGACGCAGGTCTTCGTGAACGATGGTGTGTCCACGCAGTCGACCATCGAATGCGTCGAACTGCTCCTGAGTCGGAAGTTCACCGTGGATGAGGAGGTAGCTGACTTCGACGAAGTTGGAATGCTCGGCGAGCTGCTCGATCGGATAGCCGCGATACTGCAGGACACCTGCGTCACCGTCGATGTAGGTGATGGCAGAGGAGCTTGATGCCGTGTTGGCGAATCCGGGGTCGTAGGTCACGGCACCGGTGTCCTTCAACAGGGAGCTGATGCGATATCCGTTGTTGCCCGCGGACGAAGCCACCTCCGGCAGTGTCAGCTTCGCATCCCCGACCTGCAGACTCGCATCCGATGGCATATGTTCTCCTCAGCCTCGACCCACCTCAAGAACTTCCTGAGGTGTCTTGCACAATTCCCTCAAAGACTACCGATAACTGCAGGAATCAGAAAATCACAGCTGCGCACGCAGACGGGTCAGCTACCGGCCCGAATCGGCCGCACAGAGCCTCCCCGACTCAGAATCCCGAGCTCTCGCGGGCAGATTCTGCGTGGGCCGCCGAACAGTTCAGCCGGCCGCTCGGTGCAGCCGCTGCGAAGCCGCGCCGATACGCTCGTCGCTTGCCGTCAGAGCGATGCGCACATGGTTCGTGGCGGCCTCACCATAGAATTCGCCGGGACCGGCGATGATGCCGATGTCTGCCAGTTTCGACAGCGATTCCCAGCAGCTGACGTCGGCGCTCGACCACAGATAGAGACCCGCGTTCGAGTGGTCGATGCGGAATCCGCAGGCTTCGAGTCCACTGCGCAGCAGTTCTCGACGAGCCCTGTACCGCTCCTTCTGTTCGAAAACGTGAGCAGTGTCTCGCAGCCCAGCGGTCATGGCGGCCTGGACAGGGAACGGCACGATCATGCCGGCATGTTTGCGCGATTTGATGAGATCTCCGATGAGCTCCCGGTCACCTGCGACGAATGCCGCACGGTACCCGGCGAGGTTCGACTGCTTCGACATCGAGTACACGCTGAGCACGCCGTGGTGGTCCTCACCTGTGGCGTTGAGGATGCTCGGAGCAGGAGACTCGGATTCCCAGTTGAGCAGGCCATAGCATTCGTCGGAGGCGAGCACGACTCCAGCGTTGCGGGCACGACGGACGACCTCGGCGAGGGTCTCGGTGTCGAGGACCTCACCGGTGGGATTGCCCGGCGTGTTGATCCACAGCAGACCGATCCCCTCCAGCGAGGCGCCCGCGGCGACTTCGGCCGCATCGATGCGGCGGCAGTCGACGCCGGCGATGGTCGCGCCCATTTCGTAGGTCGGGTAGGCCGCCGACGGGCAGGCTACGGCCAGTCCTGCCCGGCCCAGACCCAGCAGGGTGGGCAGCCACGCGACCATTTCCTTCGAGCCGATGGTGGGCAGCACCTCGGAGGCGGGATCGAGCGTGACGCCGTGCCAGTTCTGATACCACCAGGCGATGGATTCCCGCAGCTCATCGGTGCCCGCCGTGGTCGGGTAGCCGTGGGCGTCTCCGGCGGCTGCCAGTGCGGCCTGAATCACCGGCGGAGTGGGGTCGACCGGCGTCCCGATCGACAGGTCGCAGGCACCGTCGGGGTGCCCGGCGGCACGGTTCCGAAACTCGGTGAGGCGGTCCCATGGGTAGTCGGGGAGGTTGAGGCCGAAGCGGTCAGACATGGCTCAGTCGTGCTGCTGCAGGGGCAGGGCTTTGATGATCGGGTGGTCCAGCCCGGTATTGCCCAGCTTCGCAGCGCCGCCGGGTGAGCCGATCTCGTCGAAGAACTCGACGTTGGCCTTGTAGTACTCTTCCCACTCCTCTGGAGTGTCATCTTCGTAGAAGATCGCCTCCACCGGGCAGACGGGTTCGCAGGCACCGCAGTCGACGCATTCGTCCGGGTGGATGTAGAGGC
>JAKDSA010000061.1 GCA_030457025.1 Brevibacterium sp.
CCTGCGCCACCGCAATCGCATGACATCACAGTCCTCCTATTCCACGTCCGGGTGAAAGCAGACCATCCGGATCGAACTGGTCTTTGATGGTGCGCATGATTCCGAACCCGGGGATCTCACCCCAGGCATCGACGTCGCCCCACACCGAGGCGGGGGCACACAGAACGGTCGCGCTCAGCTGCTTCTGCCCCCAAGTGCGCAGATGCTCGAGTACGACCCGGGTCGCGATGGTGGGATCGGTGTCGAGGCCGCCGACGCCGAGGTCGAAGACCCCCATCGCGGATCCGCGCAGTTGGATCGGGTAGCCGATGGTGTCCTCGAGGCGGGCGATCTCGGCGACCAGCTTCGGGACCAGCGCGGGTGACACCGAGGCCCGAATGGTCACCGGTGCCTGGGCTCGTCGCGACCACCAGCTGGGTCGGACGCTGTGCCGTGCTCCCGGGAAGGTATCGACGATGGTGCGGGTTCGGGATTCGACCGACTCCGGGAGTCCTTCGACCATGACCACGGTCGACGCCTGCCCACCCGGTGAACGGTCGATCTCCACTGCGGCCGGAGCCACCTGGGAACCGAGCACCCCGAGGGCGGAATCGGCGCCCGGGATCTCGACGAACCCCTGGGCCTGCGATTGCGGGTACAGCCGGACTGCGGCGCTGGCGATGATCCCCAGCGTCCCCCACGACCCGGTCATGAGCTTGGCCAGGTCGTAGCCGGCCACATTCTTCACGACCTTGCCTCCGGCCTTCGCGATCGTGCCGTCGGCGAGGACGACGGTGACGCCGAGGACGACTTCGCGCACGGGCAGGCGTCCGATGCGCCGTGGCCCTACGGCCCGCGTGGCGATGGCGCCGCCCAGCGTCGAACCCGAGTCCGTGCGGTCGGCGGGAAAGTCTGGGAGGAGCTCCTGGTCTCCGGTCTCGGCGACTCTGTTCAGCTCGGAGATCGTGGCGCCGGCCCCGGCGACGAGGATGAGGTCGCCGGGAGAGTGTTCGATGACCTGGCCGAGTCCTCCCATGTCGATCAGGAGGCCCGGTGTGCGTCCCGGCGGATGATCATCGAGGGCGGTCCCTCCGCCGTAGACCGCGACAGTGCGGAAGTCGCGGTGTGCGCGGGTCACGAGCTCGGAGAGTTCCTCGACGCTTTCGGGCCGGGCGAGCCTGGGAAGTCCTTCGGTCAAAACAGCTCCGCCTTTCCTGCCGCCTGCAACGGGTGTTCCCCCGATGTTCGCCGAGGTGGTTCCCCGCACAGCCGTGGTGTCGGGAAGACTTTCCCCGGGTTGGACAGATGGCCGGGGTCGAATGCGCAGCGCAGGATCTGCATGGTGTCGAGATCCTCGTTCGTGAACATGCGCGGCATGAATTTGGCCTTGTCGGATCCGACTCCGTGTTCACCGGTGATCGAACCGCCTTCGCTCAGGCACAGGTCGAGGATCCGCCCGGAGGCGGTCTCGGCCAGTTCGGTCTGGCCGTCGACACTGCCGTCGAAGAGGACGAGGGGATGCAGATTGCCGTCTCCGGCGTGGAAGACGTTGGCCACGCGCACACCGCATTCCTGCGCGATCGTCGAGATCGAGGCGAGGACCGGTCCCAGCCGCGAACGTGGGATCACTCCGTCCTGGACGATGTAATCGGGGCTGATGCGGCCGACGGCCGCGAACGCCGACTTCCGGCCCTTCCAGATCAGACCGCGTTCGACATCGTCGACGGCGACCCTGATCTCGCCGGCTCCGTGGTCCTCGGCGCGGGCGATGACCGTCTCCCGCTCGAGTTCGACGTCGACGGCCGGTCCGTCGAGTTCGACGACGAGGACAGCACCAGCACCCTCGGGGTAGTTGCACGCCACAGCCTTTTCCGCGGCCTCGATCGCCAGCGCGTCCATCATTTCGATGGCGGCGGGCATGATCCCGGCGGAGATGATGTCACTGACTGCCTCCCCTGCCGCATCGGTCGATTCGAATCCGATGAGCAGCGTCTCCACGGCTTCGGGAAGCCGGGTCAGCCGCACGGTCACCTCGGTGACGATGCCCAAGGTCCCTTCGGACCCGCAGAGCACGCCGAGGAGGTCATAGCCCGGGTACTCGGGAGCGTCTCCCCCGATCTCGACGATCTCGCCTTGGGCGGTGACGAGGGTGACTCCCGTGACGTGGTTGGTGGTGAACCCGTATTTGAGGCAGTGAGCACCACCGGAGTTCTCAGCGACGTTGCCGCCGATGGAGCACACGCTCTGGCTCGAAGGGTCCGGCGCGAAGTAGTAGCCGTGTGGGTTGGCCTCGTTGGAGAGATTGAGGTTGATGACTCCGGGCTGCACGACGGCGCGCTGGGCCAGAGGATCGATGTCGAGGATGTCTCGCATCGTCGACATGACGATGAGGACGCCTTCTGCATGCGGTTGGGCTCCACCGGAGAGCCCGGTGCCCGAACCGCGGGCAACGAAGGGGACATCGAACTCATGGCAGGCACGCACGATCAGGGCCACCTCGGCGGTGGAAGTGACTCGGACGACCAGGGCTGGGACGGTCCGGTGCACGGCCAGACCATCGCACTCGTAGGTTTTGCGCTCGTTCTCGTCCGTGACGATCGCCTTCGGTGACAAATGCGGTTCGATCCGTTCGAGAATCGATTCGATTCTGCTCATGTCCACTTCCGCCTCCATTGCGCTGATGAAGTCGAGCTTAACGAAGAACACCGCCGATCATGTGCTCTTCGACACATTATCGGCGGTGTTCTTACGTGCTGAGATTCCTGAACCGGGCCGACTCAGGGCATGCGGGCATACGCCGGCAGCGTGAGGAAGTCGACGTAGTCCTCGGCAACGGCCACGGACAGGAATGTGTCGGTGGCATCCTTCCAGTCCGATTCCTCACCGGGCAGCTTCGCGACCTCTTCGGCCACGACCTGGCGCACGAGGTCCGCAGTGACGGTGACTCCGGTGTCGAGTTCGACTCCGGCGTCCATCCACTGCCAGACCTGGGACCGTGAGATCTCAGCGGTCGCGGCGTCTTCCATGAGACCGTTGATGGCCACGGCCCCGTTGCCTTCGAGCCAGGCCCGCAGATACTGGATGCCGACGGAGACGTTGGTCCGCAGGCCCTTCTCCGTCATCGACCCCGGGGTCGACTTGACGTCGAGGAGCTCGACGGCGGACACCGAGACGTCCTCGCGCGTGTTCTCGATCTGGTTGGCGTTCTCACCCAGTGTCTCGGTGAAGACCTCCTTGCACAGGGCGACCATGCCGGGGTGGGCGACCCAGGAGCCGTCGAAGCCCTTGCTGGCCTCGCGGGACTTGTCCTCGCGCACCTTGTCGAATGCGGCCTCGTTCTCGTCCGGGTCCTTGGACGGGACGAAGGCGGACATGCCGCCGATCGCGTGTGCGCCGCGCTTGTGGCAGGTGTGCACGAGCAGTTCGGTGTAGGCGCGCATGAACGGCACCGTCATCGTGACATCCGAACGGTCGGGCAGCAGGTAGTCGGAGCCGCGGGCGCGGAAGTTCTTGATCACGGAGAAGATGTAGTCCCAGCGGCCTGCGTTCAGGCCCGCCGAGTGCTCGCGCAGTTCGTAGAGGATCTCCTCCATCTCGAAGGCCGCCGGGTAGGTCTCGATGAGCACGGTGGCGCGGATGGTTCCGCGGTCCAAGCCGAAGGAGTCTTCGGCGTGGTCGAAGACCTGGTTCCACAGGCGTGCCTCGAGGTGGGATTCCATCTTCGGCAGGTAGAAGTACGGGCCCTTGCCCTTCTCGATCTGGATCTGCCCGGCGGTGGCGAAGTAGAGCGCGAAGTCCACGAGGGACCCCGAGGTCTCCTCACCGTCGACGAGGATGTGCTTCTCGGGCATGTGCCAGCCGCGGGGGCGGACGACGATGGTCGGCAGCTCCTCCTCGGGGGCCAGAGTGTAGGACTTGCCCTCGGGCGAGGTGAAGTCGATCTCACGGTTGAGCGAGTCGAGCAGGTTGAGCTGTCCGCCGATGACCGAGTCCCACTGCGGGGTGTTCGCGTCCTCCTGGTCGGCCAGCCACACCTTGGCCCCGGAGTTCAGGGCGTTGATCGTCATCTTCTTGTACGTCGGCCCGGTCATCTCCACGCGCCGGTCCTCGAGGCCGGGAGCCGGCGGTGCGACCTGCCAGCTGGGATCATTGCGGATCTCGGCGGTCTCGGGGAGGAAGTCGAGGTCGGCACCGGCCGCGATCTGCGCCTGACGCTCCTTGCGGGCCTCCAAACGTTCGAGACGGGTCCCGTTGAACTTCCGGTTCAGCTCGACGATGAGTTCGAGGGCTTTCGGGGTGAGCACCTTCTCTGCCCCGTCCGGCAGTTCGCCGGTGATCTCCATGCCTGCTGGAATGTCCAGATTCTCGATATGAGCAGTCATCGGTGGTTCTCCTTGTTCGGCACTTTCACTAGTGCATCGCTGATCGCTGGCAACGGGGTTTAGCCTGCGAAACTTTCACATCGTGAAATTTATTGTTCACACAACGAAAAGAATAGGAGGTGATGCACATCTCGTCAAACGCTTCCCTCGAGCTGAGACAGCATATTCTCTTGACGATGCGAGAGCCGCCAGGCACGATGAACTCAGGTACTTCGTTTGCGGAGTCGAGTCGGTGACAGTCCACCCTGGTGGCAGGCACGGGACTCGCGCTCCACGACCAAGCGGCAATGACGCCGCGGATCGGAATCACGATGGACAACCTCGCCGTTGCGGCGCTGCTTGCGCTCACGCCCATCCTTCTGGCCGGAATCCTGCTCATCGGCTTTCGCTGGCCCGCAAAGTACGCAATGCCGATCGGTTTGGTGGCGGCCGCACTCGTCGCCAACTTCGCCTGGCAGATCGACTGGGTGACGATCGGAGCCTCCGTCGTCCAGGGCGTCCTCGTTGCCGTCGGCCTGCTCTGGATCGTCTTCGGTGCATTGCTGCTCTTGGCCACGATCACCCGTTCGGGTGCCATCGAGACCATTCGGGCCGGCTTCATCTCGATCTCGCCCGACCGGCGCATCCAGGTCATCATCATCGCCTGGCTCTTCGGATCCTTCATCGAAGGCGCTGCCGGTTTCGGCACCCCGGCTGCCGTCGTCGCACCGCTCCTGCTCGCCCTCGGCTTCCCCGCCATCGCCGCGGTCCTGGCTGGGCTCATCATCCAATCGACCCCAGTGAGCTTCGGCGCCGTCGGCACTCCGATGCTCGTCGGCATCGGTGAGGGCCTGGCCCAGGAGGACGGAAGCATGTCCGCCGACGTCGCCCAACGCGCCGGCCAGCTCGGGCTCACTCAGTCGGAGTTCATCGCCCACACCGCCACACAGGTCGCTCTCATCCACGCTGTCTGCGGAATCCTCATCCCTCTGTTGCTGGCCTGCCTGATGACCGGCTTCTTCGGAGCGAACCGCCGTTTCGCCGATGGCCTGGCCGTGGCCCCCTTCGCCATCTTCTCGGCACTGGCCATGGTCGTGCCCTACCTCATCGTGGCCAATCTGCTCGGCCCCGAGTTCCCTGCCCTCCTCGGCGGTCTCATCGGTCTGGCCATCGTCGTCACAACGAGCAGACTCGGGTTCCTCATGCCGAAGAAGACCTGGGACTTCGCCCCGCGGGAGAACTGGCCCGCCCATTGGATGGGCACGGTCGATCCTGCGAAGGAGAAGGCCCAGCTGACGAAGAAGATGTCATTGGTGCGGGCCTGGTCGCCTTACCTCATCGTCGTCGTCATCCTGCTGCTGACGCGCAACATTCCTGCCGTCAAGGAGTTCCTCACCGGTCCCGCGGTGATCAAGGTCGAGGGCATCTTCGGCACGCCGATCAATCAGAACCTCGATCTGCTCTACTCCCCCGGAGCCATCTTCGTCCTCGCCTGCGCACTCACGTATCTCATCCACCGGATGACCAGCCAGCAGATCGGCGGATCGTGGAAGCTGGCCGGTTCGCAGATCGCCAGTGCAGCGGTCGCGTTGCTGTGTTCGCTGCCGCTGGTGCGCGTGTTCATCAACTCCGGCGCGGACTACAACAACGCCGGACTCGATTCGATGCCGGTCACCCTCGCCGAGGCGGCCGCCAGCACCGTCGGTGACGCCTGGCCGCTGCTGGCTCCGTTCGTCGGCGCCCTCGGCGCCTTCGTCGCCGGCTCCAACACGGTCTCGAACGTCATGTTCTCGCAGTTCCAGTTCTCCACCGGAGCGGCCATCGGTGCCTCGAGCCCGGAAACGGTGGTCGCGGCTCAGGCCGTGGGCGGGGCGGCAGGGAACATGGTGGCCGTGCACAACGTGGTGGCCGCCTCGGCGACCGTGGGTCTCGTGGGCCGGGAGGGCGAACTCATCCGCCGCACCTCGATTCCGATGCTCATCTATTCGCTCACTGCCGGGACTCTGGCGTTCATCGGGATCAACGGACTCGGGTTCAACGCCGGGACCGTCGTCTTCGGGGCAGTGCTCGTGGGCCTGCTCGTCGCCGTGGTCCTGGCACGAAGATCGCCGGGCAAACCCCTGGTCAGCAGCGGCGGCGACGGCACACCCGAACGCGCCGCCCGGGCCTGACCCCGTCGCTGCGCCGGGCACCGGCGGACGGCTCAGCGACGCCGGACCCAGCATGGCCCACAGCGCGAGCAGGGCGCCGCACGAAAGGACATCCACAGCGCGTGCAGAGCTCTGAAGGTGACGGCGGGCCTGCGCAGCAGGCTGCGTGGCTGCGTGGGGCAGACGCGAGACGACAACGGCCGGGCACCCCATCACAGGGAGCGTCCCGGCCGTCGCAGCGATACGGAACTCAGACGATGACGACCATGGGGACGATCATCGGCTTGCGACGCAGCTTCGACGACGCCCAGCGCCCCACAGTGCGGCGCACGACCTGCTGCAGCTGGTACTGGTCGCTGTTGCCGTCCTTGAGCGCATCCTCGACAGCCTTCGTGACCTTGGGCATGATCGAGTCGAAGACGGAATCGGACTCGGCTACACCGCGGGCGTGGATCTCGGGCCCGGCGATGAGGGACTTCGACTGGCTGTTGATGGCCATGAAGATCGTGACGAATCCTTCGCCGGAGAGCACGAGGCGGTCCTTGAGGTCCGCCTCGGTGATCTCACCGACAGAGGAGCCGTCGACGAAGACGAAGTTGCAGTCCACTGCACCGACGACCTCGGCGTGGCCGTCCTTGAGGTCGACGACCCAGCCGTCGTCGGCGAGGACGATGTTGTCCGGGTTCACTCCCGTCGCCTCGGCGTGCCTGGCGTTGGCGAGCATGTGTCGCCATTCGCCGTGGACGGGCATGACGCCGCGGGGCTTGACGATGTTGTAGCAGTAGAGCAGCTCGCCGCCGGAGGCGTGTCCGGAGACGTGGATCTTCGCGTCTGCCTTGGAGATGACGTTGGCGCCCAGCTTCATCAGCCCGTTGATGACCTTGAACACGGAGTTCTCGTTGCCGGGGATGAGCGAGGAGGCGAGGATGACGGTGTCGCCGTCGCCCACCTCGACGCGGTGGCTGCGGTTGGCCATGCGGGACAGGGCCGCCATCGGCTCACCCTGCGAACCGGTGCACATGAGCACGACCTGGTCGTCGGGCAGCTTGTCGACCTCTTTGATGTCGATGAGAGCGCCGCGCGGCACCTCAAGGTACCCGAGGTCCTCGGCGATCTTCATGTTGCGCACCATCGACCGGCCGACGAGGGCGACCTTGCGGCCATGTGCGTCGGCGGCGTTGAGCACCTGCTGGACACGGTGGATATGCGAGGAGAACGAGGCGACGATGATGCGGCGCTCGGCGTGGCCGAAGAGGTTCTCGAGAACCGGTCCGATGTCCTTCTCCAGTGCGGTGAACCCGGGCACCTCGGCGTTCGTCGAGTCCGTCATGAACAGGTCGACGCCTTCCTCGCCGAGACGGGCGAAGGCCCGCAGGTCCGTGATCCGGCCATCGAGCGGGAGCTGGTCCATCTTGAAGTCGCCGGTGTGGAGGATATTGCCGGCACCGGTGCGGATGAAGACCGCGAGGGCATCGGGAATCGAGTGGTTGACGGCGACGAACTCGAGGTCGAAGGGACCGAGCTGGTCGACGTCATCTTCCTTGACCACGCGAGTGATCGGTTTGATCCGGTGTTCCTTGAGCTTGGCTTCGATGAGCGCGATCGTCAGCTTCGAGCCGAGGATCGGGATATCGGCCTTGCGGCGCAGCAGATAGGGCACGGCCCCGATGTGGTCCTCGTGCCCGTGGGTCAGCACGAGGCCGACGATGTCATCGAGACGATCGTCGAGGTAGGCGAAGTCGGGAAGGATCAGGTCGACGCCGGGCTGGTCCTCTTCGGGGAAGAGGACGCCGCAGTCGACGATGAGCAGCTTGCCGTGGTACTCGAACACGGTCATGTTGCGTCCGACTTCGCCGAGGCCGCCGAGCGCGACGATGCGAACCGCTTCTCGGTCCATCTTCGGCGGAAGCTTGAGCTCTTGAGTCAATGCATTATTCACTGAGGTAACCACTCCTGGTCAATTGGGCGGCGACGAGTGCCATCTGCTCCTCATCTGCTGGGAGCAGCGGCATTCGCGTACCGCGGTTGTCGAGTATTCCTTGGGCCTGCAATGCGGCCTTGGCCGAGATGACTCCCGGCATGTGATTCATGAGCGCGTCGACCATGTCCCCGGTTTCGAGGGCGATCGCGCGAGCGGCGGTGAGGTCGTTGTTCGCCACAGCGGCAACCATGTCCGCGAACCGCGGTGTGCAGACATGGCCGGCAACTGAGACGACGCCCAGGGCGCCGAGAGCCAGCAGCGGAAGGTTGAGCGCGTCCTCGCCCGAGTAGTAGACGAGGGAGCTGCGGTTCATCACCTGCGCCGAGGCGAAGAGGTCGCCCTTGGCGTCCTTGACCGCGAGGATGTTGGGATGATCGGCCAGCCCGAGGAGCGTCTCCGTCCGGATGGGCACGCCAGCGCGTCCCGGAATGTCGTAGAGCATGACGGGCAGATCAGTGGAGTCAGCGGCCGCGCGCATATGGGCGGCGATGGCCGGCTGGGTCGGCTTCGAGTAGTAGGGAGTGACGATGAGGATGCCGTCGGCACCGGCTGCCGCCGAGCGCTTGGACAGATCGATGGTGTGCGAGGTGACGTTGTTGCCGGTGCCGGCGATGATCTTCACCCGGTGCCCGACGACGCCGCGGACGACCTTGAGCAGCTCGATCTTCTCATCATCGGTCGTCGTCGGTGATTCGCCGGTGGTTCCGGACACGACGAGCATATTGTTACCCAGGTCGACGAGGTGGCTCGCAACCTTCTCCACGGCAGGATAATCGATGGTTCCGTCGTTCTTGAACGGCGTCACCATCGCCGTGCCGACAGTACCGAACGCATCAATTGCAGCGGCTGCTGCGTTGTCACCGAGAATCGCCATACGAAAAGGATACCGCGCACAGTCCACGTCTGCGGCAGTGGCCGTGCGCGCGCCATCGGTGCATTTTCTTATCACCCCCTGCCACCCGTCTCCGCAGGCCGCTCACCAGCCGCTTGCGAGGCGTTCACCAGGGGTGATCGGCGGTGTTGTAGTCACGAGAGGCAGATCACACGGACGGGGGTGTGAGCGTTGGGCCGGCGACTGCACTGTCGGTGGCGCTGTTCGTGGCTCTGTTCGTGGCTCTGTCATCGACACCCAGCAGACTCCCAGCGGTGAGTTCAAGAGAGTCTGCGATCCTCTCGGGCGTGGAGTCGTTGCGACCGGCAGCCACCGCGAGGTCGAAGCCGTCGATCGCTGCGATGAGAATGTCGACGATGAGATCCACATCGGATTGCAGCCGAAAGCTCCCATCGTCGACGCCGACTTCGATGAGGTCCCGGAAGTGGGCACGCCAGGAGTCGAAGACGGTGTCGGCCGAGTCGCGCAGATAGTCGTTGCGGGTCGAAGCGGCGATCAGTTCGAGCCACACCTGTGAACGGCGTCGAAGGTCACCGATCCTCGGCACCGCCCGCAGGCTCGATCGCAGCCTCTCCCAGGCTGTCCCCTGCTCCCGTGTGAGACCTGCGATGGCGTCGACGGTCGCACTGCTGTGAGTCGAGAACGCGTGGACGAGCAGCGACTCGCGGGATCCGAAATAATACTGCAGGGTTCCCACAGACAGTCCTGCCGCTTCGGCGATGTCCTTCATGCGCACAGCCTCGGGCCCCTGCGCAGCGATCTGGTCAAGGGAGGCTTCAAGGATGGCGCTGCGCCGGGCCGCGACTTCGGCCGGGGAGAACTGGGGACGCGGGCTCACGCTGCAGCCATCACGGTGCTCACGCCGCTCACGAGACTGTCGACAAATTGCTCGCAGCTTCGAGTCCTTCGAAGACGGCTTCCTCTACGGTCCGCGGGGCTACGGCATCCCCGATCGTCCGCACGCTCGCACTCCCGAAATCAAGATCCGGGACCACGGATTGCGGGGCACCGGAGACGATCGTGGCCGCCACCCCTTCAACCTCGTGGATGATCTCGCACAGCGTCGACTGCAGGTAGCCGGTCGTCGCATCGATTCCGACAAGGCGGGCGTCGTTGACGAAATCGACTCCGGCCCGCAGAGCCTGGGACATGAGCAGCGTGCGTGTGTACTGCTGGATCGCGGCTCCGGCGAAGTTCGCCGCCGTCGCCAAGGTCACAGGCACGCGGGCTTCGGCCAAGCGCAACGCGATGCCCAGGCCGATCCAGTCACCCTTCCAATCACTGACGAGCACGCGTCCTGCAGGCAGGGTCGGCCGGGCCCTGAGATAGTCGCGGGCGCCGATGACAACAGCTTCGTCGTCGACCTCAAGGTGCGGCATGCGCTGCTTCGCACCGGTCGCAACGATCACATGCTCGGGTGCCACCTCGTTGAGGATTCCCTGGGTCACCGGCGTCGAGGTGCGGATGTCGACGCCGGCTCGTCTCGCCTCGGCGGACAGGTTCGTCGCCGCTCCCCCGAATTCGGATCGGTAGGGCAGCTCCTGAGCCAGCAGCACGGCCCCGCCGAGGTGGGGCTCGCGTTCGCAGAGCACGACCTCATCACCGGCTTCGGCTGCCACCGCTGCCGCTTTGAGCCCGGCGGGTCCGCCACCGATGACGAGGACACGACGTCTGGTTCTCACCGTGGGCCGGGGCAGAAAGGTCAGCTCTCTGCCCGATTCGGGGTATTGGATGCAGGAGATGGGCACGCCCATCTGGAAGTGTCCGATGCAGGCCTGGTTGCAGCCGATGCAGGCTCGGATCTCGTCCACGGCATCCCGCTGTGCTTTGCTGGCGATTGCCGGGTCGCAGATCATCGCCCGGGTCATGATCGCCATGTCGGTGCGACCCTCGGCGATGGCCTTCTCCGCCTCATGTGGCTGGTTGATTCGTCCGGCGACCATGACCGGTTTGTCGGTGATCTTCTTGACCTGTTCGGACAGGGTCGCGGCATAAGCCGGGTCGATCTGCATCGAGGGCACGATGTGCACCGCACCCTGCAGAGTCGAGGAGTCTCCTGCCGTGATCGAGAAGTAGTCGAGGATCGTCATCGCCTCGAGGTCCTCGATGAGGTCGAGGATCTCGGTGGCGACCAAGCCGTCCTCGGTCTTCTCCTCCCCCGAGATCCGCAGTCCCACCACGACATCGGGACCGACCGCTTCCCGGATTCCGGCGACGACCTCGGTGAGGAAGCGCCGACGGTTGGCCTGGCTGCCTCCGTATTCGTCGGTGCGCGTGTTCACCCTCGGATTGAAGAACTGGATGGGCAGGTAGCCGTGGCTGGCCACGATCTCGACACCGTCGATGCCGGAGTCGGCGATGCGCTTCGCGGCGCTCGCGTACCCGGCGATGATCTCCTTGATCACGGTGGTGCTCAGCGCCTCGGGGACGACCTTGAACCTCTCCTGCGGTTCATCGCTGGGTGCCACGGCCCGCGGTGCCATCCCGCGCTCGCCGTCCATGACCTCACGGCCGGGGTGGAAGAGCTGGGCGAAGATGGTGGCCCCGTGACGGTGGACCGCCTCGGCGACGGCGCGATAGCCGGGGACCGAGGAATCGTCGGTGGCCATGAGCACATGGTTGGTGTAGCGGGCGGTCTCGTGGACGCCGGAGACCTGGAGGACGATGAGCCCGCAGCCGCCCTGGGCTCGGGCTTCGTGATAGGCGACGAGGTCCTCGCCGATCATCCCGTTCTCGTCGAGGACGGTGTCGTGGCCCGAGGACACGATGCGATTGCGAATGGTTCGAGCGCCCAGCGTGATGGGTTCGAAGAGGTGGGGGAACAGTGAAGACATGATCATCCTTGATGCATGCGGGTGAAGCCTGACCCATAATTCATATCACCATATTATTAACAGGGAAAGTCCCGCCGGTTTACTGACGGGGCAAGCCCGCCGGTTGGTCCCAGACACAGGGCCGGTGCCGGTCATGTGAGAATCGATGTATGAGCACTCACCGCTCCCCCACCTCGGCGACGACATCTGGTGGCACGGTTCTGGAACGTCTGAGCCCGGCCGGCCGTCTCATCGGGCTCGATGCCGCACGCGGGATCGCCCTGTTCGCGATGATGGTCACGCATATCTTCGCGCTTTCCGACCCTGCGGGCTTCCCGACTTGGGCCGCCGTGTTCGCGGGACGGGCCTCGGCGCTGTTCGCGGTCCTCGCCGGCTGCTCGCTGGTGCTCTCGACGCGGTCGCGGATGGTTGCCTCCGGTCGTCTGCGGGCTGCCGTTCCCAGTGTGCTCATCCGCGCGGGTGCGATCATTCTCATCGGTCTGTGTCTGGGCTCGGTGTCGTCGCTTCTGGCGGTCATCCTCGTCAACTACGGGGTCATGTTCGCCATTGCGCTGCTGTTCCTGCGCCTGCGCGCCCGTGCCCTCTTCGTCATCGCCGTGGTGTGGATGGTTCTCAGCCCTGTGATCTCGATGCTGATTCGAAGTGAGTTCGGGCTGGAGCCGGTGTACTCCCCGATGTCATGGTTCGATCTGGCGACTCCGCTGACCATGCTCCACGATCTGGTGCTGACGGGCTATTACCCGATTCTGCAGTGGCTGTCCTACATCCTGCTGGGGATGGCGGTCGCGAAGGTCGACATCGGCAAGCACCTCATGTCCCTCTTCATGACCGGACTCGGGCTGTTCTTCGTGGGCCAGGGAGTTTCCTGGATCCTCCTCAACGTCGCCGGTGGCGGTGCTGCCCTGGTGCGGGTGTCCGAGCTGTACGGGACCGATCTCAGCGCGGCGCTGTTCACCGGCAGCTACGGGGTGACACCGACGACTTCGTGGTGGTGGCTGGCGATCGCGGGCCCGCATTCGGGTACGCCCTTCGATCTGCTCTCCACGGCCGGGACAGCGTTGCTGACCATCGTCGTCTGTCAGTCACTGGCGCTGCTCCTGGGGCGAAGGACGTGGGTGCTGGCGCCGCTGACGGCTCCCGGCTCGATGCCCTTGAGCGTGTACTCCGCCCACGTCGTTCTGCTCGAGATCACTCGCCCCTGGATCGAAGCCAATCCGATGCTCGGCGGCGAGGCGATGTCGCCGCAGACCGTCGAGTTCGGTCTGCATGCCCTCGTATTCATCGTCTTCGCGTTGGTGTGGAAGTCAGCGATCGGTGCGCACGGCCCGCTCGAGGCTGGAATCGCAGCCGTCATCCGGTCGGCCTCGCCTGTTCCGGAGCCCGTCTCCGCAGACTCGGGCACCGCCGCGGAAACGGGTACCGCGACGACTAGGATTTCTGCTTCGCGCCCTCCCGATACAGACTGATCGCCTTGCGCATCGTGGCTCTGGCACGTTTGCGATCTCCGCATGCGTCGTAGGCGCAGGACAGGCGGAACCATGAACGCCAGTCCTCTGGGGCGGCCTCGGCCTCTGCTTTGTATTGTCCGAAGGCCTCATCGGCGGCTTCCCGGATGATCCTCCCACCGGGAGTTCGCGGGAGGTCGTCGACGGGCAGTCCGCCCTCCGATTCGAGGATGCGCGCCAACTTCTCGGACCGTGCGCCGAACATGAGCTCCACCCCCAGAGTCCAGGCCCCGATGAGGGGAAGGACGAAGAGGGCGATGCCCATCAGGCGGGGCACGAGGTCAGGCTCTCGGACCAGAATCCACGCCCGCTGTCCCATGAGGACGAAGTAGAAGACGAGGACGACGGAGACGACGATCGCCCCGATCTTGCCTTTCGACATCAGAGGTCGAGCATGTTCTCGAGGCCGTGCACCAGGCCGGTGTACTCGGAGATCGACCGCACAGCGGTGATGATTCCCGGCATGAACGCCGAGGTGGAAAGTGAGTCCGTGCGGATCGTCAGGGCCTCACCGCTGGAACCGAAGTGGATCTCCTCCGAGGCGGTCATGCCCTGCTGGCGGATGGCGTGGACGTGGATGCCGTCGACGACAGCACCACGGGCTCCGTTGGGATCGAGTTCGGTGGCGTCGGGAACCGGGGGCAGGCCCGCGTCGTTCCGAGCGGCCGCGATGCGCTGCGCAGTGTGGTTTGCGGTGCCGGACGGTGCATCGAGCTTGCGGGGATGGTGGATCTCGACCACCTCGGCGGAGTCGAAGTACGGTGCGGCCAGCTCAGCGAAGCGCATCGCCAGGACCGCACCGATCGAGAAGTTCGGGGCAATGAGCACGGCGGTGTCGGCATGCTCGGTGAGCAGCTTCTCGAGGCCGGACAGCTTGTCAGCGTCCCAGCCCGTCGTGCCCACGACGGTGTCGATGTCGTGCTCAACCAGGAAGCGCACATTGTCTTCGGTCGAGGCGGGAACCGTGAGTTCGACCGCGACGTCGAGATTCTTCTCCAGCAGGCTCTCCAGGGAGTCGCTGCTGCCCAGGGTCGCAACGAGTTCGAGGCCCTCGGCCTCCGTGATGGCGTCGACGGCTTGGGCGCCCATGCGGCCCTGTGCTCCGATGACGGCGACTCGAATCGCATTCATAATTCGTAACTCCTTGCTCGACGATCTCCGCAGGCCAGTCTAACGACTCCCGGTCCTGCCACCGTCATCAGGTGATGTGGCCACCGTCATCCGGTGATGTGGTCCCTCACGCACGGATCGGCAGCCTGCGCCGCTGAGGTCGTGGATCGCCAGCCAGTCGAGCACATTCTTCCGTGTCGAACCGGGCACCGTCGTAGAGCAGCCGTTCACGCTGCCGTCCTTCGACGATGAATCCGGCACTCTGAGCGACCGCAGCCGATCCTGGGTTGTTCACGCGGTAGCCCAGTTCGAGGCGATAGATACCAAGCTCATCGTGGAGGTGGTCGACGAGGCTGCGCAGACCTGCTGCAGCCAGGCCCTGCCCACGGGCCGATGAGTCGAGCCAGTAGGAGATCCAGGCAGTCGAATGCCGTCGATCGATGGCTGTTGCCATGACATTGCCGAGCGGTGTCTGATCACCGTGCACGATGGCAAGGGCCACCGCCGACAGCTCTTCTTCTGCGCCTCTGACCCAGTCCAGCCATGCCTGCGCACCTGCCAGTGAGCGATCGTCAGGGAGGTTGTTGAGAAGGTCCGGGTCTGCCCGGGCATATATGTCGACGAGGGCTACCGCGTCATCGCGGTGCCAGCGTCTGAGAGAGGCGGTCATGCTTCAAGCGTAGCGCGGGCTGGAGACAGCCTTGACGATCCGACTTTCACCCCTTCCGGGCGCTCAGCAACCTTTAGAGGGGTTGCGCAGCGCCCGCAAGGTTGCTCAGGTGTGCGAGCAAGAATTCTGCCCTCTCGACCTTCGGACACGACAACGGCGGCCCCGCCGCTATGGGTCGGAGCCGCCGTTGTGGGGTCTGCGGGCTATCAGCCGAGCAGGAGTCCCTTGGTCTGTGTCACGGCACGATCGAAGCGTGCGCCTGCATCTGCCCAGTTCACGATGTTCCACCAGGCCTTGACGTAGTCAGGCTTGACGTTCTGGTAGTCGAGGTAGAAGGCGTGCTCCCACATGTCGAGCTGGAGCACCGGGGTTCCGCCGAGCTGGATGTCCGACTGCTGGTCCTTGAGCTGTTCGATGAAGAGGTTTCCACCCAGCTGATCGTAGACGAGCACGGCCCAGCCGGAGCCCTGGATCGTGGTGGCTGCCGTGGTGAAGTGCTCACGGAACTTGTCGAAGGAGCCGAACTGGTCATCGATGGCTGCTGCGAGTTCGCCGACGGGCTTGTCGCCACCGTCTGGAGACATGTTGTTCCAGAAGATCGAGTGGTTGACGTGTCCGCCGAGGTTGAACGCGAGGTCGCGGGTCAGCTTCGGCACGTTGGCGAGGTTTCCGCTTTCGCGGGCTTCGGCCAGCTGCTCAACTGCAGTGTTGGCACCCTTGACGTAGGTTGCGTGGTGCTTGTCGTGGTGCAGCTCCATGATGCGAGCCGAGATGTGCGGCTCAAGTGCGGAGTAGTCGTAGGGCAGTTCCGGAAGGACGTACTGCTCAGCCATGAAATTCCTCCTGAAGAGAATTGATGTCCGCCAAAGTCGACGGCTTCATTTCGACCCTATAGCAGGGTCTCATCTCGAACAACACGGCAACCGTGAGGACTATTCCAGATGACGCCCTGTGACCTCGGAAAATATCGTGTCAGGGCAGATTTCTTGAGATGAGCAGCCGCATGATGTCGGAGGTGCCCTCCTCGATCTCCTCGAGTTTCGCGTCTCGCATCCACTGCTCGACCGGGTGCTCTCGCGAATAGCCCCATCCGCCCAGGGTCTGGATTCCGGCCCAGGTGCAGAACATCGCCGTCTCCGAGGCATTGAGCTTCGCCATCGCCGCTGAGGCGGTGACCTTCTCCCGCGGCACCGCGTCACCGGCATCGATCATCCGGGCGGCGTTGAGGACCTGCAGCCAGGCGGCATCGATGCGTGCTGACATGTCCGCGAGCCGGAAGGCCACGGATTGGTGTTCGATGATCGTTTTGCCGAACTGAGTACGATCACGCGCATAGTCGCGGGCGTATTCGTAGGCGGCTCTGGCGGTGCCCAGCGCTGCCGCGCCGAGGACCACACGGGAGATGTCGAAGGTGCGCATCAGCCCATAGAAACCCTGACCCTCCTCGCCGAGGCGGTTGTGACTCGGCACGAACGCATCGGAGAAGAAGATCT
>JAKDSA010000012.1 GCA_030457025.1 Brevibacterium sp.
CTCCAGGACCACCTCTACTTTCCTATATCTGTTTTTCCTCGACCGCCCCCCCCGGGGGGGCCCCCCCCCCCCCCGGGGGGGGCGCCCCCCCCCCCCCCCCCCCACTTCTCGATTCACTGTGCTGCTGCGTTATTCACACTGCCACCCTGCCCACACGGGCCCACTCATTCGGTTCGGCCTCCGCCCTTCGTCGAGTCATCCTCGGTCGTCTCGACCGCAGCCTCGTGAATGGTGGTGTCGAGCTTGCCCTTCGCCCTCTGCAGCACGGCTGAGGCCTCATCCCCTTCACCGTCGGAGGGGCCATTCGGATTCTTGGCTCGGACGATGTAGGTCACCACCGTGTTGAGGACGGCGACCATAGGGACCGCGAACAGCGCGCCGACGATGCCGAACAGGAAGCCACCGCCGGTCACCGCGAGGATGACTGCCAGCGGGTGGACTGAAACGGCCTTGCCCATGAGGAAGGGCTGCAAGATCTGACTTTCGATCTGCTGCACGGCGATGACCACGGCCAGCATGATAATGGCACTGACCGGGCCGCTGGAGACCAGGGCGACGATGATAGCCACGACACCCGAGGCGATCGCACCGACGACGGGGACGAACGAGGCCAGGAATACGAGCACTGTCAGCGGAATGACCAACGGGATCCCGAGGAACGCGGCACCGATGCCGATGCCGATGGCGTCGACACCGGCCACGAGGACCTGCACCCGCACGTACTGGACGAGGGTGGTCCAGCCACGCTCCGAGGCTCCGGTGGCGGTGGGCTGAGCCGGCAGCGGCAGCAGACGCATCACCCAGCGGAAGATCTTCTGGCCGTCATAGAGGAAGAAGAACGTCGCGAACAGGCACACCGCGGCGCCGGTGAGGAACGTGCCGACCGACGACGTTGCCTGCAGGGCGCCGCCGAGGAGCTGGGAGCTGTTGTTCTGGAAGAAGTTCGTCGCCGTATCGATCGAGTCGTCGATATAACCGGAGACCGTCGACGCATCCAGACCGAAGGGCCTGGTGGCCAACCAGTCGCTGATCCCGGAGAACCCGGTGATGACCTGGTCGACGAGGTCCGGCATACCCGAGTAGATCTGCTGGCCGACCAAGGTCAAGAGTCCCGAAACGACGACGATGAACCCGAGGAAGGCGGTGAGCGCGGCGACAACCCTGGGCAGGCCCTTCTGCACCATCCAGTTGGTGAACGGCGCCAGGAGTGCTGTGAGCAGGAGGGCGATGAGCACCGGCAGAACGACGCTCGAGATCTTCGCGAGCAACCAGAACGCGACGCCGACCCCGGCGAGCACAAGGAGCGAACGCCACGACCACGCTGCGGCGAGCTTCAAGCCTGGAGACACATATGGCACCGCCTCAGCTTCGATACGGCTGTGCGCGATCGCCTCGGCGCTGACATCCTCGCCTGGCGATGCCTGTGGTGAGGGCTTGGAACGACCGTCGTCACGGCCCCTGCGGAACGCGTCCCAGGCCCCACGGAACCGGTTCGGGGATTGCTTCTTCTCTTCGTCTGACATAACTCCACAATAGTTGTTGGGAGGCTCGGGGAAGTGCAATGATGACGGTTAAGGGAGGGAGTTTCGTGGGAAAACGCATGCTGTACACCTTGGCGACCATGACCGGCACCGCCGTGGGCGTCGGCGCGTCGGCCGTCGGCCTCCTCCGCCATCAGGCCGGCGCACTGCGCAGAGCGTTCGACGATGACACTCGCCGTTCGTATTCCACCTTCGCCGAGGCGGTCGCTCCCCCACGCAACTATGATGATGAGGACTCCGCCGCCCTGGCGATCATCGGGGACTCCTGGCTCTGCGGTATCGATGTCGAGGACCCAGCACTGGCTCCGCCGAATCTCGTCGCCCGGGGGCTTGCTCGCATCCTCGGCACTACGGTGCGGGTCCAGTCCACCGCACGGCCCTCAGCCCTGTCCGAGGATCTGCCGCGCCAGGTCGATGAGATCCTGCGCTCCGCATGGCTCTCGCGTCAGCTTTCCGAAGCGTGGACCGACGAGCGTCGATTTGCGATCATCTCCATCGGCACCGGCGACATCATCCACCCGATTCACGGCACCATCGGCATCCCCGTGCTCAACCAAGCGATCAATCGGCTGCAACGGGAGGGCAGGTACACAGTATTCGTCATCGTCTGCCCCAACCTCGGCGGTCTTCCAGGTCTGCGGGATCCGCTCAAGACGTCCTTGCGTCGGACCTCGCGTGTGCTCGCCGGCTCGCAGTGGCTGGCTGCTCTGGCCGCGCGCGCCACCCCGCTGCGGGCCACGAATTCGCTGAGCGGGACCACCCGGAAATCACTGCTCAATAAGTCTGGGCGCTTCCCCAGCACCCTGGGCTATGCCCAGCTGTCCTCGACGGTTCTCGCGGCCATCGCCGATCGGATCGAGGCTCCCATCGAAGTCGACCGCAGCCTCGACATCCCCGAAAAGGGAGAGGCAGCGCGCAGACCCGCCCCCGCACCACGGTCCGAGACGAAGCCTGAGACCAGTGTCGGTCCTGCCCTCGAACCCGAGGAAGCCTCATGATCCCTGTCGTGCTGGCTTCACAGTCCCCTGCCCGCCGACAGATCCTCACAGCAGCGGGAATCGACCCGGTCGTCATCGTCTCCGAGGTCGATGAGCCGGCCATCGAGTCAACCTTCGAGGGCTCCGTGGCAGATCTCACCACGGCGCTGTCCGAGGCCAAGGCGCGCGCCGTCGTCGACAGAGTGCTCGCTTCCTGTCCTGCGCCGCTGGCCACAGCGGATACCGCTGTGATCATCGCCGGGGACTCGCTGCTCGAACATGGTGGGCGAGCGATCGGCAAGCCCGGCACGGCCGAGCGCACCCGCGAGGTGTGGGCGGACATCGCTGGAGCGTGGACAGCCCTGCACACGGGCCACACGATCGCTGTCATCAAGCGCCCCAGCACATCAACAGCGAACTTCGAGCTCGTCGACGTCCGCTCCCAGCGATCAACGACCTCGGTGCTCATCGGCGAACCCACTCCTGAGGAGCTCGAGGCATACATCGCCACAGAGGAGCCCTTCCACGTGGCCGGCGCCTTGACCATCGACGGGTACGGCGGGGCCTTCGTCGAGCGCCTTGTCGGCGACCATCTCACCGTCCTCGGTCTCAGTCTCCCCGTGGTCCGTGATGTGGTCCGCGACGCGGGCCTGTTCTGGCCCGATCTCTGGTCACCACGCGAGTAGGATCGCTGAGTGCAGACGAACACGCCCGAAGCCGTTGAAGTTTTCGGCGGGCGTTTTTATCGCTCAGCTACAAACGCTTGGTGCCGATCTCTAAATTGTTCTGTGATCATACAAAGGAGCGCCATGACCACAGTTCTCCCCGAACAGTCGCCTGCACCGCTGCACACCCGTGTGCCCACAGCTGCTGTCCGCCGCGTCCTCATCGCCAATCGCGGTGAGATCGCCCTGCGCATCATCCGCGCGGCACACGACCTGGGTGTCAGGGCCGTCGCCGTCTACACCCGTGCGGATTCCGACGCCGATTTCGTGCACCTGGCCGACGACGCATGGCTTCTCGACGGCACCGGTCCCGGGGAGACCTACCTCGACATCGAGAAGATCCTCGCCCTGGCCAAACGCTCAGGTGCCGATGCGGTCCACCCCGGCTATGGCTATCTGGCCGAGAATGCACTGTTCGCTCAGGCCGTGATCGATGCCGGTCTGACCTGGGTCGGTCCTCCGCCGTCCGCGATCGAGCTCCTCGGAGACAAGTCCGGAGCTCGCGAGGTCGCCGAGGCCGTCTCTGCTCCCGTCGCCCCTGGTTCCGACGGTGCCGTTGCAGATCTGTCAGAAGCTGCCGAGATCGCACAGCGGATCGGCTATCCCATTGTCATCAAAGCCGTCCACGGTGGCGGCGGACGCGGGTTCCGTGCCTGTGCCGCAGCCGAGGACCTCGAAGGCGCCTACACCGCGGCCACCCGTGAAGCCCGCAGCGCCTTCGGTCGCGGCGAATGCCTCATCGAGAAGCAGATCGTGCGTCCGCGCCACATCGAGACCCAGTGTCTTGCCGATGCCCACGGAGATGTGCAGGTCCTGTCCACCCGCGACTGCTCCCTGCAGCGGCGCAACCAGAAAATCGTGGAGGAGGCCCCGGCGCCTTTTCTCAGTGCCGAACAGGAGCGCATCGTCACCGAGGCCTCGATCCGGGTCCTCGCCCATGTCGGTTATGTGGGTGCGGCCACCTGTGAGTTCCTCCTGGGCACCGACGGCACGATCATCTTCATGGAAGCCAACGCGCGGATCCAAGTCGAGCACACTGTGACAGAAGAGGTCACGGGCGTCGACCTCGTCGCCTGGCAGCTGCGCATCGCCTCGGGAGAGCACCTGCCGGAGACGTTCCCGCAGGTCCGCGGCCACTCCATCCAGTTCCGGATCAACGCCGAAGACCCCACCACCTACTTCCCGGCCACAGGCACTGTGAAGAACCACCGCGCGCCCGCTGGGCCGGGCGTGCGCTTGGACTCAGGCATCGGCGAAGGCAGCGTCGTCGGCACCGACTTCGATCCGATGCTGGCCAAGCTCATCGTCACCGGCGGCGACAGGGACCAGGCTCTGGCCCGCGCCCGTCGGGCCTTGGACGAGTACCGCATCGAGGGCGTATCGACACTGCTTCCACTCCACCGCGTCCTCGTCGCTGAGAAGGCCTTCGCCCAGGACTTCGAGGTCTGGACAACATGGCTCGAGACCGCATTCGTCAATCCACTCGCCGACCCGCAACCAGGAGATCAGATGAGCACAGCAACCGACAGTTTCAGTGTTGTCGTCGAGGTCGACGGCCGGCGGATGACCGTTTCAGTCCCGAAGGACGTCATCTCCGACCTCGGGCATGTTCCCAGCCCGAGCGTGCCGCGCCGCAAGCGCAGCCTCAGCCGCAAGGGTGCGCAGTTGGCCGACGATTCGAACTCGCTCAACGCGCCCATGCAGGGCACGATCGTGTCGGTGGCCGTCAGCACCGGCGACACGGTCGAAGCCGGTGACACCCTGGCCGTGATCGAGGCGATGAAGATGGAGCAGCCGCTCAAGGCCGGCCATTCCGGAACCGTCTCCGAGGTGCTCGTCGACACCGGCGTCTCGGTGAGGTCGGGAGAGCCGATCATCCGCTTCGCCGCCTGAGGCCGAGGTCAGGACAGCAGGTCCCTGATCTGGTCCTCGATGTACTCGGACTCGGCATCATTGCCGGGGCAGTCCAGAGCCTCCCTGAAGGCCGCCTCGGCGTGGTCGGGCATCTGTGACTCACTGAGAGTGATGGCCCGTGCGATGTGGAAGGGCCGGTAGCCTGACAGCCTCGGATCCGTCGCCAGTTCCTCGAGTGCGCTCAGCCCCGCTTTCGGGCCCTTCGCCTTCCCGATCGCCACGGCCCGGTTGAGTGCCACAACGGGGCTCGGCTCCATTCTCGAGAGAATGCTGTAGAGGACGAGGATCTGCTCCCAATCCGTCTCCGAGTAGGTGGCGGCTTCGGCATGCAGTGCCGCGATCGCAGCCTGCACGGTATACGGACCGGCCTCGGTTTCTCCTGCCGCAGTCAGCGCCAGCCCTAATCCTTCGGCGATGAGCCTCGAATCCCAGAGGCTGCGGTCCTGCTCGGTCAGGGGCACGGGTGCGCCGTCGGCATCGGTTCGTGCCGGTGCTCGTGCTCGGGTGAGCAGCAGCAGCGACAGCAGCCCTCTGGCTTCGGTCTTCGTCGGCAGCAGTCCGACGAGCAGTCGCGTCAGCGCGATAGCCTCCTCCTGCAGATCGGTTCTGTTGTGGGAGGCACCGCTGGTCGGTGTGAAACCCTGGGTGAAGATGAGATAGACGACGCGCAGGACCCCGGGAAGACGTTCATGCAGCTGCTCCGGCGTAGGTGTGCCGAAGGGAATCCCCGTCGTGGTGATCCGCCTCTTGGCTCGGACGATGCGCTGCTGCATGGTCGTCGTGTCCACGAGGAACGCTGCGGCGACCTCGGCCGTGCTCAGACCGGCCAGGAAGCGCAGGATGAGGGCGATCCTCTCCCGTTCGTGCAGCGTCGGGTGTGAGCAGGTGAAGAACAGACTCAGGCGTTCATCTCCGATGTCTGCCGTGCTCAGCTCCTCGCCGAGGCGGTCAGAGTGATCCGAATGATCGCCGCGGCTGAGCTCAGACTCGATCCTCAGTCCGGCGAGGTGGCGTGCCTTCGCCGCATCGGAGCGGATGATGTCAAGTGCCCGGTTCCTCGCAGTCGTCATCAGCCACGCCTGCGGGTTCTTCGGCACACCTCGCAGGGTCCACGTCTCCAGGGCTCGAACCATGGCCTCTTGGAGTACGTCCTCGGCAAGGTCGAGATCGTGGAATCTGCCTGCCAGTGCCGCCAGCAGCCGCCCGCGGTCCTCGGCACCGATCGAGTGGAGGAGCCGGGCGACTGCCGAAGGTTCGACGTCGGAGACCATCAGTAGTCGGCGATCGGCCGTATCTCGATGTGTCCGAGTGCGGCGCCAGGGCTCTTCTTCGCCCATGCGATTGCCTCGTCGACATCGGCCACTTCGATGACGTAGCTGCCGCCGACGAATTCACCGCTCTCTGCGAACGGACCCGATGTCACCATCGCACCAGCCGTGGTGGTGCTCACGCGGACTGCGGTTTCGGGTCCCTCGAGGGCGAATCCGCCGACCACGATCCCGGCCTCGTTGATCTCCTGGTCAAACGCCATGAATGCGCGGGGGTCAGGCCCCTCATCGGCGCCGCATTCAGCATCGCCGGGATGTCCCATGAGCAGAAGTGCGTACTTCATTTCTCTCTCCCTGCGTCAGGTGCCCAGCATCCGCTGAGCACGTCAAGCGAAGGTGCTTGACACTATCCTGACGGGTGAGCGGCAGCGATATCGACAGTTGGGAAGGAAAAACTTTTCTACAGGTGTCGGTGCAGCTGCCGTGATGCCTCGGTCAAGGACCCGCTCACCGAGGGGTAGACGACGAACGACGCCGACAGCTGATCGACGGTCAGACGATTCTCCACAGCCATGGTGATCGGCAGAATCAGCTCACTGGCACGAGGGCCGACGACGACTCCACCGAGAATCGAACCCGAACCTCGGCGGGCGAAGAGCTTGACGAATCCGTCCTCGATGCCCAACATCTTGGCCCGGGGATTCGTGTCCAGAGGAAGCATGACCGTATCGATGTCCGTAGAGTTCTCTCGGTAGTCCTGCTGGGTGAACCCGACGGTCGCGATCTCCGGGGCCGTGAACACGTTCGAGGCTACGTGACCCTGCTTCAACGGCTGAACGGCATCCCCGAGCGCATGGAACATCGCAATTCGGCCCTGCATCGCGGCCACCGAGGCCAGAGGAAACACACCGGTGCAGTCACCGGCAGCATAGACACCGGAGCGGGACGTGCGCGAAACTCCGTCGACCTTGATATGACCGGACTCTCTGACCTTGATCTTGGCAGCGCTCAGGCCCAGACCTTCGGTGTTCGGGATGGAACCGACCGCCATCAGACAGTGGGATCCCTCAACCCGACGTCCATCGGACAGGACGACTTCGACGCCGTTCTCGGTGCGCGTGACCGAGTCCGCACGCGAGCGGGAGAGGACGTTCATGCCCTTATTGCGGAAGACGAACTCCAACACGTCGGCAGCATCCTCGTCCTGCCCCGGCAGGACCTTCTCACGGGAGGAGACCAGAGTGACCTTCGTGCCCAGTGCGCGGTAGGCGGACGCGAACTCCGCACCGGTGACTCCGGAACCAACGACGATGAGGTGCTCGGGCAACTCGTCGAGGCCGTAGAGCTGTGTCCAGGTGAGAATACGCTCGCCGTCCGGCTTCGCCGAGTCGAGCTCACGTGGATGAGAGCCCACCGACAGAAGGATCGTCGACGCTTCGAGCGTGTACTCGGTGCCGCCGTCCTCGACGACATCAACATGGTCGCGGTCGGCCAGGGTCGCGGTTCCCCGGATCACCTTGACGCCGGCGCGGACCAGGCCTTCATAGATGTCATTGGCCTGAGCGTCGGCCAGGGACAGAATGCGCTTGTTGACCGCATTGAGGTCTGCGACGACCGTATCGCTGTCATCGCCCTCGCTGTCGCAGATGCGGATACCCAGACTGTCGGAACGGGCGATCTCTTCCATCATCTCCGCTGTGGCGATGAGCGATTTCGAGGGAACGACATCGGTGAGGACAGCGGCCCCACCACAGCGGTTGCGCTCGATGAGCATCACATCCGCGCCCAGTTGGGCAGCGACCAGCGCGGCTTCGTATCCGCCGGGGCCACCGCCGATGATGACGACTCGATCTGCAGTGGATTCAAATTCAGTGTTCACAGTGCAATCCTCTCAAATAGGCGACGACAGGGCGAATGACTCCCCACAGCGCGAGGGAGAGTGACACAGCTGATCAGAGTTCTTCGACGACCTCAGCCGTGTCTCGATGCAGCGCCGACAGCCGCAGGTACGACTGCGCGTTCTCGCGTACCTTCTCAACCCCCTCGTCGGTCATCTCCCGGCGCACCTTGGCCGGGACTCCTGCGACCAGCGATCGAGGCGGGATTTCGGTGCCCTCGAGAACGATCGCACCTGCGGCGACGAGTGACTCAGAACCCACATGTGCATCGTTGAGGACAGTCGCGTGCATGCCGATGAGAACGTCGTCATCGACCACTGCCCCGTGAACAAGAGCCTGATGTCCGATGGAGACTCGCGAACCGATGACAACCGGCTTCCCCTCATCGGTGTGCATGACCGTGTTGTCCTGCACATTCGAGTCCTCGCCGATGGTGATCGGGGCGGCCTCCGCTCGGAGCACACATCCGTAGAAGACACTGGCGCCCTTCTTCACCCTGACATCCCCGACCAGGGTGGCGCCGGCGGCGATGAAGGCATCGGGATCGATCTGCGGGGCCTGTCCACCGACCGAGATGATGCGTGCTTGGGAAAGGTTGTCCCCGCCCATGTGTCCTCCGTTGGTTCACGTTGCGATTGAGCTCTGGTGTTCGACTGAGCCTGCGGCGCTGAGAGCACCGACAGGTGACCAGTCACTTCATCCTCAGTCTAACCGTGAACTTGCCTCACCTCGACGGAAGCACGCATCATGATGTCGTTGTCGCCTGCTGCCGAGAGAGACGCATAGTGGACGAATTTGCGTCAAGGCCCCTATAGCAGGACAATGAGGAAAATATTTGTCAGAAATTTCACACTGCATTACCCTTGTGTGCCCAAAACGGTTATGTGAACCTTGGGTAAGAGAGTTGCGCGCCTGGAATTCGGGTGTCGCAGACCGCGTTCACTTAATTCGTCGAAAGGTCACCATGGATTGGCGACATCGTGCAGCATGCCTCAACGAGGATCCGGAATTGTTCTTCCCGATCGGAAACACCGGTCCCGCCCTGCTTCAGATCGAAGAGGCTAAGACTGTATGCCGCCGCTGTGAAGTAGTCGAGACCTGTCTGCAGTGGGCTCTGGAATCCGGTCAGGATGCTGGTGTCTGGGGAGGTCTCAGCGAGGATGAGCGTCGTGCGCTCAAACGCCGCGCCGCACGTGCCCGCCGCGCCGGCTGAGTCATTCAGCGGCTGAAGACAGCCGGTCGCAATTTGAGTCCCTTGTTCGGAATACGAGATCTTCGCATTCTGAGCAGGGGACTCAAATCATGAGCGCACTGAGTTGACGCGCGACTGCGGGAAGGGTCCAAGGGTCCGACTGCGGGAAGGGTCACCGGCAAAGATGGCCCTCAGTCGTAGGAGTCGGGGCGCAGCGGCACGTCGAGGATCGCCACCGTTCCGCCGCCTTCACGCTCCTGCCATTGGATCGAGCCCGCCAGGTCGGCAGACACCAAGGTCTTGACGATCTGCGTGCCCAGGCCGTTGCCGGGGCTGTGGTGGTCTCCCAGCCCCACGCCGTCGTCGGCGATCGTGACGTGCAGGTGATCGCCTTCGCGCTCCGGAGTCACCCACACATGGCCGTTGAGCGTTTCGCCCGGGGCGAGGTCATCCTGCTTCGAGATTGGGAACCCGTGTTCGATCGCATTCGTGATCAGCTCGGTGATGGCCAGCGCCAGTGAGGTGGCGTCGGCAGAGGAGATGGTGCCGAAGCTGCCGCAGCGTTTGAGGCTCACCTGCACCAGCGGGCTCGTCAGTTCGGGAGTCAGACGCAGCCCCTTGTCGACGACCTCGTCGAAGTCCACCTCCGATTCGACTCCCTGGCTGAGCACGTCATGGACGACGGCGATGATCGAGACTCGGCGCATCGCCTCGGACAGCGCCCCCTTCGCCTCGGGGCTGTCGATCCGACGTGTCTGCAGCCGCAGCAATGCCGAAACAGTCTGCAGGTTGTTCTTCACCCGATGGTGCATCTCTTTGATCATCGCATCGCGTGAGAGCAGTTCGCGCTTGCGTCGTCTGATCTCTGAGACATCCCGAGCCAAGACGATCGCGCCGGTCCGAGTCCCCTCATCGGTCAGTGGAATCGCCCGCAGGGACACACTCGTCCGACCGACTTCGAGCTCGGTCCGCCACGGCGCACGGCCGGTGAGCACGAGCGGCAGAGTCTCATCCACCTGACGCAGCTCCGTGCTCAGGCTCGAGACAACCTCGGCCAGGTAGTCCCCCTCGATCTCACCGCTGTGCCCGAGCCGGTGCATGAGGGAGACCGCGTTCGGCGACGCGTACTGAACGTGGGAGTCACGATCGAGGATGAAGATGCCATCGCCGACCCGCGGCTCACCGTGCCGGGCTCCGCTGGGAGCCTCGCGGTCGGGGAAGGCCCCCTGCGCGATCATCGTCAGCAGCGACATCGCAGACTGGGTGTAGAACTTCTCAAGTCGAGACGAGCCCCGACGACGAAGCTCTTCCGAGTAGCGGACCATGATGGCGATCGTCACTCCCCCGCGGACGAGGGGCACCGCCTCGGCCGAGACCTCCGTATGATCCGTACCGGCGTTGACGCCTAAGGACTTCGCCTGCGCCACCTTCGTCGATATCTCCCGTGAGCTGGCGGCCGCGTCCAGGAGCTCCCGTTCGAGCCCGGTGGCTCGGGCTCCCATGAGATCGCGATTGAATAGGGTCGCACCGGTTGTCGGACGCGAGTGCGCCACCACCGTATAGGCACCGCTGGCCGAGGGCACCCATAGGACGAGGTCGGCGAAGGACAGGTCAGCGATGAGCTGCCAGTCCCCCACCAGCAGGTGAATGTGTTCGACGTCAGTCTCGTCGGTGATGCCTTCGGCGGCCAAGAGGTCGTTGAGCCCTGGGTTCTTCTTCCGTAGGGGCAACGGCACCGGCCGATGAGGGCGGCCCAGACGTCGGCAGACCCGCAGGCTCCACGCCTGCCGTGTCTGCCGACGTCAGCGATGATCTGACGCTATCACTGATCTCCTGCGCTCACTGCTCAGACGCCGTGCTCCGATTCCCATGCCGAGGAACGGACCACGCCGCGCATCATACGCAGCAGCACCGACAGCGGGGCCTGGGTGACGGTCTCGAGCCCGAGGATGGTCTCGGTCGTGTCCAGGACCCGCGCGGCCACGGTGTCATTGCGTTCGAGCCATTCGGCCAGCCGCTGCTTGGCACGCTCATCCGGAGTCCCGGAGATCGGCGAGTCCGTCGCGGCGAGAACCGTTCCGGCCACCGAGAGGATCGCCGAGTAGAAGTCATCGCGCAACGAGCCGCGAGCCAGTGCCGACCACCGGTCGCTGCGGTCGAGGTCGCCGATGAGTGTCAGCACCTGCGAACCGGAGAACGTGTCGTTGACGGCGTAGTACACCTCGGCGACGTCCTCTGCGGATTCGCCGGCACGCGCAGCCAGCTGTGTGATATCGAGGAGGACGAACTCATCGAGCAGGGCTGCCGCCCGCCACGCGAGATCGCTCGGCACGCCTTGGTCGATGTAGCCCTCTGCCTTCGCCTTCATCGTCGCGGCATCGAAGCCGTCCACGAGATCCGGGACCCTGGATCGCAGCGCAGCGACGACCGAGCCGTACATCTCGATGCCGGAATCGACATCGAGGGTGTCGGGCGCCTGCTGGACCAGCCAGCGGGAGGACCGGTCGAGCAGACGTACATAGTCGTGCTGCAGCTGAACCTGCACTTCGGTGGTGACCTTGTTGTCGAGCGCGCACACCGCCTCGAAGAAGTCGTCGAGGCCGAAGATCTCTGAGACCACGACGAAGACGCGGGCGATCTGCGGCACCGAGGCCGGAGTCTCCTCCAACATCCGGTAGACGTAGGTGAGCCCACCTCGGTCGATCATGCGGTTGACGAGCTTGGCCGTCGCAATCTCACGATGCAGCGGATGCTCGGGGATCAGCTCTCCGTACTTCTCGACAAGAGCGTCCGGGAAATAGGAGCTCAGCTCCCGCTTCATCCATTCCTCATCGGGAACGACGCTGTCGAGGATCTCGTCGGCAGCATGCATCTTGGCGTAGGCCAGCAGAACCGCCAGCTCCGGAGAGACATAGGAGCTGAACTCACGTGTGGACAACTCCACTGCATCGGGCAGGAACTCGACCTGTCGATCGAGGTCGGCGTTCTTCTCCAGGTAGCCCAGCAGCCGTCCGTAGGTGCCCGACATCGATTCGGTCTGTGCGCGGGCCTCGCCGAGGACGACGTTCTGGGCGTAGTTGTTGGCCAGCACTCGATCGGCGACATCATCGGTGAAGGACAGCAGCACGCGTTCCCGATCCTCAGCGGCGAAGGCGCCCTTGTGGAGCAGGGTGCGCAGCAGCAACTTGATGTTGACCTCATGGTCGGAGCTGTCCACGCCTGCCGAGTTGTCCACGGCGTCGGTGTTGATCGCCACGCCGTTCAGTGCCGCTTCGACACGGCCCAATTGGGTCACACCGAGGTTGCCGCCTTCACCGATGACCCGACTGCGCACGTCGCGACCGTCGATGCGGATGGCGTCATTGGCCTTGTCCCCGACCTCCCCATGGGTCTCGTCCGAGGACTTGATGTAGGTGCCGATGCCGCCGTTGTAGACGAGATCGACGGGGGCCTTGAGGATCTGCGACATCAGCTCTGCAGGGCTGCGCTTTCCGGGCTCGAGGCCCAGGACTGCTGCGGCCTCGGGGCTGAGGTCGACGGACTTCGCCGAGCGCGGGAAGACTCCGCCTCCGGTGGAGATGAGCTCCCTGTCGTAGTCCTGCCAGCTTGAGCGCGGCAGATCGAAGAGGCGCTTGCGTTCGACGAAGCTGCGTGCGGCATCCGGATTCGGATCAAGGAAGATGTCCCGGTGGTCGAAGGCCGCGACCAGACGAATGTGCTCGCTGCGCAACATGCCGTTGCCGAAGACGTCACCGCTCATATCGCCGATGCCCACGACAGTGAAGTCGTCAGCCGCGGTATTAACGCCAAGTTCGCGGAAATGTCGTTCGACGGACTTCCATGCACCGCGGGAGGTGATGGCCATCTTCTTATGGTCATAGCCGACGGATCCGCCGGAGGCGAAGGCATCGCCAAGCCAGAACCCGCGCCGTTCGGCGATGGCGTTGGCCACATCCGAGAAACGTGCGGTGCCCTTGTCGGCAGCGACGACGAGATAGTAGTCATCACCGTCGTGTCGAACCACGCGATCCGGGTGGATGACCTGCTGGGCACCGTCGGCTGAGTACACCAGGTTGTCGGCGACTTCGAGGAGGCTTTCGATGAATACCTCGTAGGCGGTTTGGCCAGCGGCCATCCACGCATCTCGGTCACTCATCGGAGGCAGCTGCTTGGGGAAGAACCCGCCCTTGGCCCCCGTGGGGACGATGAGTGCGTTCTTGACCATCTGGGCCTTGACGAGGCCGAGCACCTCGGTGCGGAAGTCATCCCGGCGATCGGACCACCGCAGGCCGCCGCGGGCCACTGTGCCGAAGCGCAGGTGCACGCCTTCGACCTGGGGCGAGTACACCCACATCTCCAGGGCCGGTTTCGGCTTGGGCACGAAGCTGAGTTCGTTGGCGCGGATCTTGAGCACGAGTGCTGTCGGCAGTTCGCCGGCTTCGTCGAGGAAATAGTTCGTTCTGACTGTGGCGCGCAGCAGTTCGAGGGAGGAGCGCAGTACGCGATCCGCGTCGAGGCTGGCGACATCGCTGAGTGCCGACTCGACCGACTCGTTGAGTTCGGTCATCCTGTCCTCGCGTCCGGCCTCGTCAGTGGTGGGATCGAACTTCGCGAAGAAGTAGTCCACGAGCAATCGTGAGATCTCCGGGTTGTCACTGTAGACCTCGCCGACATAGGCGTCGGAGTAGGTGAATCCGGCTTGGCGCAGATACTTGCCCAGGGCTCGGATGATCGTCACATGCTTCCAGTGCATACCGCAGACGACGAGGCGGTCGAAGACTCCGGCTTCCTTCTTGCCCTCCCAGCCGGCGATGAACGCATCGGAGATCCGTTCGCAGTCGGCATCATCGAGTCCGTCGGGAAAGCTCAGTCCGAAGTCGTAGATGTAGCGGTGTGACCCGTCGACGAGGTCCAGCTCATGCGGACGTTCGTCGAGAACGGTCGCGCCGAAGGCAGTCAGGAACGGAAGCACTTCCGAGAGCCCGACACGCTCGTCGCGGTAGAGTGCCAGGCGCATTGGGGCGTCCGAGGCGTACTCGGGTCGGTAGAGTCGCACAACCGCACCATGACCGGCTTCCAGGGCTTCGAACCGTGCGACGTCTGCCACCGCATCATTGGGTGTGTGGTGTTCTTCGTAGCTGGGCGGGAACGCCTTCGACCACCGGTCGGCGCGAGCGACCGAATTGTCGCTGTCTCCCCTCTCTGTGGGCGCGAGGAAAGCGTGGACGTCTTCGGCCCAGGAGCGCACTGCGCCGACGATCCGCTTCTCCACGGTCTCGGGATCGATCTGCGGCAGCTCGACGTCACGGGCCACGCGGGCAACGAAGTGAATGCGGGCCAGCGCGGATTCGGTCAACAGCACGTCGAAGTCGACGCTCTCGGCTTGGTAGAACTTCTTGAGGACTTCCTGGACCCGCATGCGCGCCGCTGTGTCGTAGAGATCGCGGGGCAGGTAGAGGATGACGGAGACGAACCGCTGGTAGGGGTCACGGCGGACGAAGACCCGTGACTGGCGACGCTCCTGCATGTCGACGATCTGCATGACGACCTCGAAGATCGTCTCTGCCTCGTCGTGCAGGAGGTCATCGCGGGGGTAGGTCTCGAGGATGCCCAGGAGTTCGTTCGCCGAGTGGGATCCGGCGGGGAATCCGCTGGCGGAGAGGATCTTGCGCACCTTGCGGTTGATCACCGGAATGTTGAGGACGCTGTCGTTGTAGAACTCAGGCTTGAAGACTCCGACGAAGCGACGTTCGCCGACGATCTCACCGGCGGAGTCGAAGGTCTTGACCCCGATGTAGTCCATGAAGGATCCCCGAATGACGCGGGAGCGTGAGTTTGCTTTCGTCAGCACCAGCACATGGGGCTCACTGGCCTTATCGGCCACTGCCCGACTCAGGGGCGACTTCACCAGCGGCCGCAGAGCGGAGATGCCCAGGGACGTGTGCTCGATCGGTTCGAGGCTGCTCTGGGTCTCATCGTGGGAGTAGTCGTACTCGCGATATCCGAGGAAGGTGAAGTGGCCGTCGAGCCAGTTGAGCAGCTCCGCTGCGGCCTCGGCTTCGGAAGCGAGTTCTGAACGCGGAGGCTGCGCCTGCAGTTCCTTCGCGATGTCCTTTGCCCGGATCGCCATGGCGCTGGCATCGGTGGCTGCGGCCGAGACGTAGTCGAGGACGCTGCGCAGCTGGTCCTCGAGTTTGGCGTGACCCTCTTCGGGAAGTCGATCGATCTCGAGGCGGATCCAGGACTGCTGTTGTGGCAGCACGGACCCGCTCGCCTCGGCGGTTTCCGACACCATCGGGATGCCAGCGGTGTCGGCGGAGACCGCCGGTGCCTCGGCCGGGGACAGCACTGACAGGTCGGAGCCCTGTCCTTCGACGGCGATGATGGGGTGGTGAACCTGACGGATCGCACGGCCGCTGGTCGCCAGATCGCTGACGGTCGAGGAGACGAGGTGCGGCATGTCGTTCAGGACCATCGCAATGACAGTGTGATTGTCACGGAACTCAGGAGAGTCGACGTCAGGGTTGTAGATGGAGATCGCCGGTGATCTGCCGTCGTACTCGAGTCCCAGCGCGTAGTGCGAGGCTGCGGCCGCGGCCAGTGCGTCTGCTTCTGCTTCGGAAGTGCCAGGCTCGAAACGCGGATAGTACGCCTCGATGAAGTTGTCCGGGGCACCTTGTCCCCTCTGCTTCCTCCACTCTTCTGCAATGTCCGAATATGAGACCTGAGACACCATGTCACCTCTATGATCAGCGCGCAAAATTTTCTGCGATTCGACACCGAACCGCCGTCTCCCACACTATGCTCAAATGCTGAGAAAGGCACGCCGACGTCCCTGCTGAGTCACTGCACTGATCCGCCTGGCAAACTGAAGCCATGCGAACACTGACACTCAATCATGAATACTCGGACTCACTATCGGCATTTCTTCTCAGGCTTGCCGACGCCTCGACCTGGGAGTCGCTGGGATACGAGGCCCAGGCCGAGCGGATAGACCCCGACACCGAGGTGACGGTGAAGACGCCGCTGCCGAAGAGCGAGATGCCCGCTGCGCTGGCCTCTCACCTGCCGGCGAATGCCGAACTCGTTGAGATCTACATCGTTCCCGGAGATGTCATCGGCGACAGCGCGGAGATCCGGATGACCGCCCATGCGGCCGGAGTGCCCGTCGAGATCGATGCACTCATCACGCTCGCACAGAGAGACTCGGGGATTGCCCTGTCGGTGCGTGCCGAGATCAGCTCCTCGATACCCCTCTTCGGGCCGATGGTCGAACAGGCGGTTGTGCCTATCCTTCAGAAGCGACTCGACGACCGTCTGCACAAGCTCGAGTCCTGAGGCTGTCGTCCTGAGGCTGCTGGCCGGGGGCTGTTCCGGCCTCAGCCGCGTTCGCGCAGCAGCTCGGGCAGCTCAGTCGCGTCGTACCAGAGGAGGTCGGAGTCGCCGAGGTGGTCCTCCGCTGCTTCAGGTCCCCGCTGCGCTGCGATGTCGGCGGCTTCCTCCCAGATCTCGGCCTCGTCGAGGTGGATGCTCACGATTGATCTCACATCGACGCCGTCCAGGGAGAGCACGTCGAATCCTTCAGCCAGCGATTCACCAGCAGTCGAATCGGGTGCGTCATAGGCGACGACCGCACGCGGCGAGACAGCGGCGGCCTCGAACGACTGGGCAGAGGCCAGTGCGGCTGCGATGCACAGAGCATCGAACTCCCGTGCCTCGAGCTCGTCCCCGCCCAGTTCTCGACCTTGGGCATCGGGGGCAACCGCGTGCCCAGAATCGACTCCTGCACGCAGCGCGGTCAGTGTGGTCGGGATATAGCAGCGAATGGACATGCTCCAATCCTAAAGGGACTTCGCCCTGCGCCCCGCACCCGATTTCCGTAGGCGCTTCCGTGCCGGCAGCAGTTCGGTCACAGCGGCGGCGATTTCCTGGCTGAGCACAGATTTCGGATTCGCCTCGTGGAGGGTGTGCCCGGCCAACATGGCGGCATCGACCGTCGCCCGGTCGTCGCTGAAGATGAAATCGGGGTCTCGACGGACGAACCTGGCGAGCACTTCGCGAATGCGCAGCTCAGCGGGGTGACCGACAGCACCAGCACGCACCTTCGTGATGCCGATGCGCATCCTGGAGCCCATCGACGCCACTCTGTCGGTGCCCAGCAGCTTGACGAGTCTCTGCAACCCGATCGGGTCGCCTGCGGCCAGGACCAGGACGGTGTCTGCGGCGTCGAGTGCGGCCCGAGTCGCACAGTGCCGGTCGTAGAACGGATCGGCGAAGTCATCGTCAGGGTCCACCCGGTCTGAGACGTCGACGACTACGAGGTCGAACATCTTGGTCAGCCGGGCAAGCACCGCGGTGAGGACCGAGGATCGAACCTCTGGCCACCTGTCGGGCCTGGTCAATCCGGTGACGGCATGGAAGTCCTCGCGTATCGCAGCATGCGGAATGGCGGAGACGTCCAGGGGCGGAGTCTTCTCCGCCTCGAGTCGGCACAGACTTGCCAGATGTGCTGACTCCTCCGTCAGCCCCAAAGTCGTGGCCACCATCGCGGCCACGGTGTCGGCGTCGACGACGACACTGCGATGTCCTTGCCTGGCCCCGTGATCGCCGAGATTGACGGCTGTCAGGGTGCGACCGGGGGACGAGCCGGTGCCCCACACTGTGATGATGCGTCCCTGCCCGCCCGGTGATCCGGGAGGAGCACTGGGGCGTGGCGGGACAACGGTGGAATCGCGGGTGTCGTCGAGCGCCTGGGCGACAGTCTCCGCATCTGCGGTGGAGGGGACACTGGCGCCGATGCCAAGCGCCTCCAGCGCCTCGGCATCATTGCCGAATCCCAGCACCGCAGTACCCGCTGCCAGGATCGCAGCGATGACTTGTGCGTCCAGTCCTGGGAAGTACTGACCGACGATGACGACGTCGGCGCTGCCGGTCCGACACAGCGCCAGAAGTTCGACCTCGTCTGCGGGTCGAGCGACGATGGTGACCTCGTCGACCTCGCTGAGGAGTTCGAACAGAATCAGATCGAACTCGAAGTCAACGGCCAGGAGAACCTGGGTCATGGCTGACCACCCTCGGCTCTGACCTCGGCCGGGGCACCGACAACTGAGAGGAGACTGCTGCCGTCAAGGGCACCGAGCACATCGGAGAGCTCGGTGCTGGCGACGAAGACCTCGATTCTGGCGCCGTCTCCGACGCCGAAGCTGCCAACCTCTCGAGTGATGTTCGAGACGGGAGCCGACGTCACGATCTGCTGTGGGTCGACACCCTCATCATCGAGCCCCGTGGACTCGGGCTGAGCCCACACGTCGACCAAGCTGCCGGTGTCGACGACCGTGGGGACAGAGCCGGCGACATCGATCGCCACGATCCTGCCCTCGAGCTCTGCGACGGGGGCCAGGGCTGAGGCCGGCAGAAGTTCACCGGCGGCGATCACGGCCCGCACGCTCGAATGGTCAGGGACGCCGGCATCCGCAGAAAGGTACTTCTCACCGATATCGGCAAGATTCACCTCAGCCACCGTCAGGTCCTCAGCACTGACTACCTGACCTGGGACAAGCGGCCCCGCGCTGGCCCACACACGGGTAGTGGCGTTCGCAGCGCTGATGAGCAGGTAGGTCGCGACAATGGCCACGACGACCAGGACCGCCCCGACGAGCAGACGGGCGTCGGTCCACTTCGGCCGACGAATTCGCTTCGAGAGCTCCATTGCATCTCCACCTTAGGAAAATTTCCCATGACAGGAACTGTTTCTGAGTGATAGTATTGAACACCAAACGAGGTCAAAGCAATGGTTTTGGCAAAAATTGTTACCAAGCAATCAGTCACCTGGAATGAGAAGGGGCCCCCATGGTCGTCGAGAATCGCTTCCTGCCGCTCACCGATGTGGCCGATCTGCTCAATGTCTCGATCGCTCAGGCTCGCGCTCTGGTCCGCACCGGAGACCTGCGTGCCATCAAGGTAGGCGGACGCGGGCAGTGGCGCGTGGAGAAGACCGAGATCGAGGCATACATCCAGCGGATGTACGAACGTACCGAGCACGAGATCAAAACCGGTTCGTTCGAGGACTGAAGCGAGGACACAGGCGCTGGCCCCCTGGTCGACGAGCGACTCGGCAACAGCGGCTAGGCGAATGGGTTGATCCGCGCCTGCACAAGCGCGATCGCACGGTGAGGGATGATCCGTCCCGAGATTTCGACGTAGTCAGAGGCGACCATGTCGCAACGCCCGCGAACAGTACCGCCCTCGCCCGCCAACTCCAGAGAGATCTCCTCATGGACGGCGGCCAGGCGCCGCAGCGCCGATCCCATCCCCAACCGTTCCATGGGGCTGGATTCATACGTGTGCCTTCTGGATCGGGTGCGGATCTCTCGTATCCGTTCGATCGCCACAACTGTTGCGTCGATACCGGCGATGACGTAGATACCATTGCCCAGAAAGACAGCCGTCCCTGATATTTCACGCGCGGCGACCACGACCTGCACCGGCTGGCCGATCGCACCTCGCATGCGCTCGATCAGGGTTCGCTGTGCGGCGTGGGCCGCGACTTCGTCACTGAGCTCTCCTCTTCTGGCGTGGGCTTCCCGAGACGTCTGCATTGCTTCAACGTCTGACAGGAGAGCGTCGATCCGATCGTCCATGATGTGAAGCCTGCCGCAGCCGAGAGCGACAAGCAAGAGCTTCCGCACCTATCAGTAGAACTACACCATCGTAGTTATACTAGTCTATTGACATCAAATGCTATCTAACAGCAGTATAGAGATACGTTTCCAAAGAAGGACAACTCTCATGTATCTGCTGATAGCTTGCACCATGTCGTGGCTTTGTCTGATCGGTGCGTTCATGACCACGTGGGCATACCTGCCTGCGCCGCGAACCACCACTGATCTCGTTGTGATCATCGTCGTGGGCACAGCCGCCGTGCTGTTCTCTCGACTTGGAGTCGTCTCGCTGCTGACGCTGCTGCTCAGGCTCCTTCCGAACGGGCACATGAGAACATTGATCACGAGGGCCGTGCTGCGCATCGTCCCCACCGTGCTGCGCTCAAGCGTCCTCGCTGCGGCCTCGGCCAGTCTGGCCGTCCACGCGGCGCAGGCCTCTCCCCTGCCGGCGGATGAGCTCGTGCCCGGAGATCATTGCGCATCAGCTGGCGCCGCGACTGCTGTCTCTGGCAGTGCGACTGCCGTTGCGATGTCTGCCGGCGCGGCGTCTGTCGCCGATTCCGTGCCGACTCCCACGCTCGATCCCGGGTGGCCGACCGCGGTCTCAGACGATCCCCCACCGGACCCGGGCTGGCCAATCGCCCCACCGGCGGCGGAGCCGGCCCCTTCCCCACACCAGGATAGCCCGCCCGCCGACGATGAGACTGACGTGCATATCGTCGGCGTCGGCGACAGCCTGTGGTCGATCGCAATGGATCAACCCTCGTCCCGTGGCATCACCCAGGACATCGTCGACAACATCTACTCAGCCAACCGGGAAGTCATCGGTGCGAATCCGAACCTCATTATGCCCGGTCAACGATTGGAGATTCAGCCATGACCGCCCCACTGGTGCTTTCACGTCCCCGGGTGGCATCGACGCCACTGCGCAGCGGACTGCAGAACCATGTTGCGTCCACCTCTGGTGCGAGGCAGAGCACGACCGCAGAGGATGGTGATGACAGCCGCATTGCGGCCACCGCGACATCGTTGGCGGTGGCGTGTTTGGAGATCTTCGCCGGCATTCGACGCAGCGATTCCATTTCCCGCTGGGTCGACCGAGCTCTGTTGGAGAAGATCGATCAGCGCGCCCAGTTGCGCGCCGAGGTGGCCCCAAGCAAACCGGTCGGAGAGCTCGGGACACCACGCACACTGCAGGCGGGCAATGCGAGAGTCTGCCGAGTCACTGGCGCAATCGCCGAAGTCACCGTCGTGGTTCGCACGCAGAACCGATTCCGGGCGGTGGCAGTTCGCTTGGAACTGCTCACCACCCGGTGGACGATGACTGCCCTGCAGACGATGTGAGAGGGACGTCAGAGCTGCGGAGTCAGCTCTTCGCCTTCTTCTTCGCGCGACGCTGGGCACGGTTGGCCGGCTGATCGGTCTCGGCCTCATCATCCTCAGATTCGGACATTGCGGACGAACCACTCTCAGACGGAGCAGACAGCTGCATCTTGGGCGTGGTGTGGCGCAGCTCCGCCGCGTCGACCTCGACATCGGAGTCGTCGTCGGACTCGTCCTCGGACCGGTTCACGGTCACCTGCAGGGTGTTGGTGAGGCGGACGACGTCTTCCCTGATCCCATCCTGCATGGTCTTGAACATGTCGAAGCCTTCGCGCTGATATTCCACCAGCGGATCCTTCTGCGCCATTGCCCGCAGGCCGATGCCGTTCTTCAGGTAGTCCATCTCGTAGAGGTGTTCACGCCAGCGCTTGTCGATGACCGAGAGGACGACCCGTCGTTCGAGTTCACGAGTGGCCTCTTCACCCAGAGCCTCCTCACGCTGTTCGTAGAACACCTTGATGTCCGACTGAATCTCCCGGTTGAGGCGGTTCTTCGTCAAGTTGCCGATTCCGCCGACCTCGTCGGCCAGATCCTCTTCGGTGATCGAAGGCTCATAGATCTTGCCCAATGCCTCGAAGAGTTCGTCAACCTTCCAGTCCTCAACCGGTCCGGTGGTGGCCTCTACCACGTAGGCGTCGATGACTTCCTCACGGAACTTCGAGACCTGCTCTTCCAGATCTGCCCCATCGAGGACACTGCGCCGCTCATCGTAGATCACCGTGCGCTGACGGTTGAGCACGTCATCGTATTTGAGGACATTCTTGCGCTGTTCGGCATTGCGCTGTTCGATCTGAGACTGCGCCGAGAGAATTGCTCTGGAGACCATCTTGGATTCCAGCGGAACGTCGTCGGGGACATTGGCCGTGGCCATGATCCGCTCGGCGGCACCGGAGCCGAAGAGTCGCATCAGATCATCGGTCAGGGACAGGTAGAAACGGCTCTCACCAGGGTCGCCCTGGCGTCCTGAACGCCCGCGGAGCTGGTTGTCGATGCGTCTGGATTCGTGACGTTCGGTGCCGAGGACGTACAGGCCCCCGGCCTCGATGACTTCCTTGGCCTCGGTCTTGACTCGCTTCTCTGCTGCCTTGAGGACATCGTGCCATTGGGCCTCGTACTGCTCTTCGTCCTCCTGCGGATCCAAGCCGCGTTTCTCCATCTCTGAGACAGCGATGAATTCAGCGTTGCCGCCGAGCATGATGTCGGTACCGCGACCGGCCATGTTGGTCGCCACTGTGACGGCGGCCTTTCGACCGGCCATGGCGACGATGGAGGCTTCACCTGCGTGGTTCTTCGCGTTGAGCACCTCGTGGCGGATGCCTCGCTTCGCCAAGTGCTTGGAGAGATATTCGCTCTTCTCGACGCTCGTGGTGCCGACGAGGACCGGCTGTCCGGTCTCGTGGCGTTCGGCGATGTCGTCGACGACGGCATCGAACTTCGAGACCTCGTTCTTGTACACGAGATCCGACTGGTCCACGCGCTGCATCGGCTTGTTCGTCGGAATCGGGACCACACCGAGCTTATAGGTCGACATGAACTCCGCCGCCTCGGTCTCTGCCGTACCGGTCATGCCGGAGAGCTTCTTGTAGAGACGGAAGAAGTTCTGCAGGGTGATCGTCGCCAGGGTCTGGTTCTCGGCCTGGACCTTGACGTTCTCCTTGGCTTCGATGGCCTGGTGCAGACCCTCGTTGTAGCGGCGCCCTTTGAGCACACGACCAGTGTGTTCGTCGACGATGAGGACTTCATCGTCGAGGATCACGTAGTCCTTGTCCTTTTTGAACAGCTCTTTGGCACGGATCGCATTGTTGAGGAAGCTGATCAGCGGGGTGTTCTCTGCATCGTAGAGGTTGCCGATACCCAGGTAGTCTTCGACTCGTTCGATGCCGGGCTCAAGGATGCCCACGGTTCGCTTCTTCTCATCGACTTCGTAGTCGCGGTCGGTCTTGAGCCGCTTGACGACCTTGGCGAACTCCTCGTACCAGCGGTTGCCATCACCTTCGGCCGGACCGGAGATGATGAGTGGGGTGCGGGCCTCGTCAATGAGGATCGAGTCGACCTCGTCGACAATCGCGAATGCGTGTCCGCGCTGCACCAGTTCCTCGGAAGACCAGGCCATGTTGTCGCGCAGGTAGTCGAAGCCGAATTCGTTGTTCGTACCGTAGGTGATGTCGGCGGCATACTGTTTGCGACGGTTGTCCGAGGACATGTTCGCCTGGATGCAACCGGTCTCCATGCCGAGGAACCGGAAGACGCGCCCCATGAGTTCGGACTGATAGGTGGCCAGGTAGTCATTGACCGTGATGATGTGCACGGAGCCGCCGGTGAGAGCATTGAGGTAGGCCGGAGCCGTCGCGACCAGGGTTTTGCCTTCACCGGTCTTCATCTCAGCGATGTTGCCCAGGTGCAGTGCCGCCCCGCCCATGAGCTGCACGTCGAAGTGGCGCATGCCCAAGGTCCTGCCCGAAGCCTCACGGACGGCGGCGAAGGCCTCCGGAAGCAGCGACTCGAGGGACTCACCATCCTGATAGCGCTTCTTGAAGCGATCGGTTTCCTCCCGAAGCTCAGCGTCTGACATTTCGCTGAACTCCTCGGACAGCGCATTGATCGCATCCGTATACTGGCGGAGCTTCTTCAGCGTGCGTCCCTCACCGGTGCGCAGAAGCTTCTCGAGGAAATTAGCCACTTTTCTCCTAATCGGCATGAATGCCTGACAACAACTCGAACGACTCTATATTCCCTAGCTTAATGGCAGGTGAGTACCACTCATATCCACGGCACCCAATCCGAGCCACTTCGCCATTTCGCGCAGTTCCAGGATCAGCTCCTCCTCGTGCTCTTCGCCGCGTTCCCATGTCACCTTGAGCGCGCGGAGAGTGCTGCTCGCCTGGTCCCGGTGCAGATCGACTCGACCGACGAGGCGTTCGCCGACGAGGAAAGGCAGCACGTAGTACCCGTGCACGCGGTCCTTGGCCGGAGTGTAGATCTCGATCCGGTAATGGAAGTCGAAGAGCCACTCGATCCGCGGCCGATAGAAGACCAGTGGGTCGAATGGGGCCAGGAGGGCTCTGGCCGAGACGGAACGAGGAGTTCTCGCCGCGTGCCACTTCAGCGCCCGCGTCCCCTCCACATCGACCTCGATGAGTTCGCCCGAAATGAGCAGGGAGGCGATTGCCTCATCGGTGGGGGCGCGCCGCTGCCGAAAGTAGTCCGCCAGGCAGTCGGGTCGGGCGATGCCCAATGCCCGAGCCGCGATCCTGGTCAGCTCGAGTACGTTGTTGGCCGTGCCAGACACTCCGCGGGGTCGTTCGGCTTCGGGATCGAGGCCCAGTTCGGGTTGGGATGCGGTGCCGTAGGACAGCGCAGTCTGCGGCAGAAACTGGCTGACATCGTGCGGCAGGGCGTAGATGCGTTCGAAGTGATCATTGCGACCGGCTGCGCTGATGATGCCGCCGGCGAACAGTGCCTCGAGCGCAATCTTGACCTGACTGGGATTCCATCCCCAATGCCCGCGGTTGCGCTCAGGGATCGCATGGTCCACGAGGTCTGCGACCCCTCGTGCAGACTTCGGCCCTGATCCCAAAGCGTCGAGGATCGATCTCTGCAGGACGCGGAATGCCGGGCCGCTGTCGGGGTGCCGCTGACCGTAGTCGTTGCGCCACCATTCGGTTCTGGTGCGGTCGAAATGGCGCCAGGTCTCGGGCGGGACGAAGGCCGCCGCATGGGCCCAGTATTCGATACCCATGCGGGGTGCCGTGTAGAAGAGCCGGTCAAGCGTCTCACGCGGGTATGGTCCCAGCCGCGAGAAATAGGGCAGGTATTGGGAGCGCACCACCCGTGAGACCGAGTCGATCTGGGTCAGTCCCATTCTGGCGAAGGTCGATTTCAGGTGCCGCGCCGTCACCTGCCCCGGACGCGTCCTGTCGAGACCCGTCGCCGCGATCGCTGTTCGGCGTGCTGCTGACCGTGTCATCTTCTGCATGGGCCCACAGTAGAGCACGGCACAGACGTGACCGAGCCTGATGCCGGTTCCGGCCCAGACGCAGATCGCCGAGGTGGGGATCCCCACCTCGGCGATCGAGCTCGGTGTCTCGGCTGTGTTCAGATCATGTCAGTCGAGGGCGCCCTGAAGTTCGTGATCGAGCGTGATGACTCCGTAGCTCCATCCCTTGCGGCGATAGACGACGGAGGGTTTGCTCGACTCTTCGTCGATGAACAGATAGAAGTCGTGACCGACGAGCTCCATGCGGTTGAGCGCTTCCTCGATGCCGATGGGAGCGGCGTTGAATGTCTTCTCCCGCAGAACTACAGGTGAGTCGCCTTCGGCCTTGATGCGGCCGTTCGTCTGATCGTTGTTCACGGATTCGTTCGCGTCGATCACTTCGCCCTCATCGGGAACCAGAGAATCGGCGACGGGCATCTTCGCCAGGGCCTCGGCCGTGGATTCCTTCCGGTGGTGGCCGGCTCGAGGGACCTTATTGCGGTCCCTGGCACGCCGTAATCGCTCGACGAGCTTCGCCCAGGCCAGATCCAATGCAGCATACTTGTCGCTCGCCATCGCCTCCGCACGGATGGCCGGGCCCTTCGCAACGACTGTGAGCTCTACTCGCTCGCTCGTCTCCGGCTGACGGGAGTTCTTCTCATGAGCCACGTGCACCTCGACTCGTTGGGCTCGGGGGGCAAGCTGCTCGACCTTCGCGATCTTGTCCTCAATGTGGGCGCGAAAGCTGTCGGAGATGGTCAGTTGACGTCCGTTGACAACAATGTCCATGATGCGTCCTTAGCGACTCGTTCTTCGGAATCATCCGATCCCATTCCCTTGGATGGGTAACCCCCGTTATACAGTAAAGGGAGAGACAAATCGAGTGCCCCCGCGGCCGAGCCCGAGAACGGCTCCTGCAGCGGGTCTGATCTGCACCGATGCTAGTACCCGTGCGCTTTCTGCCAGGGTTGCTCCGGTGGTTGAGAAATCATCGACGAGAAGATCCGCACCGGATTCCGACACGGATTCGCCTCCGTCCTCTGGAAACATCGAGGCCACGATGCCCGCGTCGGGGTACTGCGAGCTCGCGACGTTGCGCTGCCTCGCATGGGCCCCCAGACCAACCTGATCAGGGTGACGTCTCGCGCGGAGTACGTCGACCACCTCCAGGGACAGCTCAGGAACGAGCTCAGCCGCGCGTCGGGCCAGGGCTGCGGTGTGGGAGCCGCCGCGGCGTCGCCGGGCCTGCGGTGAGCTCGGCGCGGGAAACAGTCTGACCCGGCCACCCGAATGATGAGCCAACTCCAAGGCTGCGGTGATGGAACGCGCAAGTGCCAGGGCAAGTGGGTCGAGGATGTCACGGCGACCGTTGTCTTTGAAGTTGACCACCATGTGAGAAATCTGCGAACTGTACTCCGAGACGCCGACGACGGGGATCTGTCCGTATCGGGGTTCCATGGCTCGCGGAATGCCTCCGAGCAGCTTCAGACACGCTGTGCACAGAGAGACGTCCTCCCGCCCGCAGCCGGCACACCGGCGGGGCAGGAAGAGTTCGCCGAATTCAGTCAGCAGTCCCATGGGAGAAATCTACTATGTCGCGCCCATCCGACATCGTGTCGCCCGGATCCCGTTGCGATGCCTGCGGCTGCTCTCCCGCTCACCCCGGGTAGGAAGGGTCCTTGGCCGAGATGTCGATGAGCTTCTGCCAGGCATTGGAATTGTAGGAATAGATCTCTCCGGACGAGCTCGTCACGAGGATCGAGCGACCGTCTTCACCGGAGGCGATCCGACTGCCGTCGGGAACCTCCCCCAGCTGTGCGGGGGGCCCGGTCACACCGATGCGGAACGGCTGAACCTGCTCGCCTTCCTTCGCAGCCAGCGCCACCAGCGAGGTCGAACCGGCCCAAGAGAAGTCCTTGACCTCATCGAAGTTCGATCCGACTTCGATCGGTGCATCGGCGACGGCGCTGGCGGGATTCCCCGCCTTGTCTCGCGGGATGCCGACGACATCGATGCGTGATGGTTCGCCTTTGTGCCGACTCAGCACCGCGATCCGTGTGCCGTCGCGGGAGACTTCCAGGTCGATGAGATCTCGACCGGAGAGGAAGTCCGCGGCGACAGTGTATTCCTGGCTGTCATCGCCGATGGCTGTGAGCTTGCCCTTGTTGTCGCGCTCTCCGGTCCAGACCGTATTGAAGCGATCGATGCTGGGGCGCACGAGTTTCTTTCCTTTGAGGATCGGCGTGGCGTCAACGGCGTCGGCCTTGAGGCGCATGAGCTGTTTCCCCGAATTCTGCAGGTAGACGTAGAGCGAATCGTCGAATGAGACCGCGGGGTCGCTGGCCTTGGCTTCGGACAGGTCCGGACTGTTCTCGACCTTGGCCACGGTCGTGCCTGAGATGCGGGAGAGTCGGTCTTTGGCCAGCACCACTGGAGGACCGTCGACCTGAACCGAGGAATCGGTCTTCGGCTGCAGACTCTCCGAGACAACCTGTCCGCCGATGGTCAGCTCGATGCTCGAAATCGAGGGGATCACCTTCAGCGTCGATGCGATCTGCTGCCGGATCAGCCCCTTCTCCCGGTCCGTCGGCGCAGCTCCCTGGTTGCCCAAGGCGATGTGTGCGACGCCGTTTTCGATCGTCACCACATTCGTATCGCTGAGCTTCACCCCGTCCGGTATCGCGGTCACAACCGCACCTGAGAGATACGAGGCCGGACCGCTGAGGAGTTCGTTGATGAGAGCGGTCGGCGTCGACGAGGACCGGAGGAACCAGCGGGAGTCCGGAACCAGGTAGGAATAGTCGGAGGTGAAGAATTCAAGAGAGTAGTTGAGGAAGATCGTCTGGAACTCCGTCTGGGAGATGAGCAGACCATCGGGCGCTGAGGCGATCCGCCATTCCCCGTTCTCCTGCCGCAGCGAGAACTCCATGTTCGACTGCGTCCCCGGCTTGGTGGAGTTGTAGATGCCCGAAGAATCGACGAGCCCGACGACGGGCACCGACATCGTCAGCGTCTTCTGATCGGAGGTGACATTTTGGTTGAGCTTGTCCAGATCGGTGTCGTTGGGCAGCACCGAGACCGATTCCTGAGGGCTCCACTCCTGCGCCTCGGCCTCTGTGAGGAAGGACTTGGCGACCGAGAAGTTGTTGCCGGCGCCTGCCCCGGCAGAGAGGAAGCCGCGAACGATCTCACCGATGCTGTCCCCGGGCTCGGGTCCGTCCGGGATCCGAGCACTGCTGTCTCCAGGGGCACCGGAGCCCGCTTCGATATGGCCCACAGGCGAATTGCTCGGAATCGAAGAGCAGGCCGTCAGCGCCAGCGATGCGACGGCGGCGAGGACGAGCATGTGCAGTCCCTTCTTACGTCGGGGCGTCGTCATGACTGCGCTCCTCCTTCGGGTGCTGCATCGGTGGGCCAGACGGTGTCAGCGTCAATGTCAATGCGGGTGTCGATGTCGCCGGATTCGTCACCAGCGGCAGTTCCGCTGTCGGTGTCGTCTGCGCCAGCGTCGGTGTCGTCGTCTGCGTCCTCGGAGCCATCCGCACCCTCGCTGCCACCGATCGTCTCGGCCCCGTCGTCGATGATGGCATCATCACCGCGCACGACCTCGGGCTCGCCACCATACCCTTCGGGAGCGGGAGGAGTCTGACCGGTTTCGACCACGATGGGAATCGACCCTGTCTGGATCCGCACGGAACCGTCCGAGGACAGCGGGCCTGCCACGAGGGCAGCACCCTGGATCTGCGCGTCCCGAGGCGGCAGGGGCAGAGGCGAGGAGGTGATCTCCTGATCGGGACGGCGCGGGATGGTCAGGCGGAAGCAGGAGCCCTCTCCGGGCTTGCCCCAGACCTGCAGCCAGCCGTTGTGCAGATGGGCGTCCTCGAGCGAGATCGCCAGTCCCAGACCAGACCCGCCCAGGGTGCGTTTGCGAGCGGGATCCGCACGCCAGAAGCGGTCGAAGACGTGCTCGACCTGCTCCTCATTCATTCCGACGCCGTGATCCCGCACACTCACGGCCACCGCTTCGGCGTTGGAGGCGACGTCGATGTCGATCGGGTTGGACTCGCCGTGTTCGATCGCATTGACGATGAGATTGCGCACGATCCGTGTGATGCGCACCCGGTCGACCTCGGCCATCACCGGCGAAGACGGGGCGTGGACAATGATGTTCGTCGACATCTGATCGGCGACCATCGACACCGTCTCGATGATCGAGGTGACGATCGCACCGACGTCGACGGGCTTGGGAACCAGGGCAGCGGCACCGGCGTCGTACCGGGAGATCTCGAGCAGGTCCGAGAGAAGACTGTCGAATCTCTCCGCCTGCGAGTTCAGCAGCTCGGCGCTGCGGGCCGTGACCGGATCGAGGTCGTCACGCGAGTCGTAGATGAGGTCCGCGGCGGCCCGAATCGTGGTCAGCGGTGTGCGCAGTTCGTGGGAGACGTCGGAGACGAACTGCCGCTGCAGCACGGACAGTCGCTCCATCTGCTGGATCTGATGCTGGAGGGTGTCGGCCATGTCGTTGAAGGACTCCCCCAGCACAGCGATTTCGTCATTGCCGTGAACCGGCATGCGCTCGTCCAGATCACCATCGGCGATCAGACGCGCCACCTCGGCGCCGGTGCGCACCGGAGTCACAACGAGTCGCGTGACGATCCACGCCACAGCACCCACGAGAACGACGAGGACGAGTGCGGCAACGAGCATCGACCTCTGGACGAAGTCGAGGGTGTCCTGCTGCTCGGACAGGTCGCCGAGATAGTAGAGCTGGAACTGCCCGGCGCCGGGAATCTGGAGCTCCTGAGTGATCAGCAGACCGGGTCCGGTCCCATCGGGAAGCGCCACCGACTGGTAGAGCATGTCGTCGGTCGGAGCCTTGCCGATGGCGTCCTTGAGCTCATCGGTGATCGGAACTTCGGTTGCCGCACCGTCGGAATCCGTCGTACCTGCGCTGATCTTTGAGAACGAGGAGTTCGGATCGCTGGGCTCCAGCATCAGCGAATACACGGATCCGGTGGAGCGGTTGTAGATCGATGACAGCTGTGAGCTCAGGTTCTCCTGTGTCACGGCCTGACCATCGACGGGAGCGAGGCTGCGCAGCTCGGAGACGATCGTCCCGGCCTGGGACGACAGGGACTGGAGCCTGGTGTCGAAGAGGCCACGCGAAATCTGCTGTGACATGTATGTCCCCACCCCGAAGATGGCCACGGAGGTGAGGACGATGGTGAGGACGACGATCCGCAGCTGCAGGGAATGGCTGAACGAGCGGAGGAGGAACCTCCAGAACGCCGTCATCGCCGAGGCTGCGGTGCGGATCGCTCCGCCCACAGCCGAAGAGCGACTCACGCCGCTCTGCCTGCCTTATATCCCACGCCGCGAACGGTGACGATGACGTCCGGCTTCTCCGGGTCACGTTCGATCTTCGAGCGCAGACGCTGCACATGCACGTTCACGAGGCGAGTGTCAGCCGCGTGCCGGTAGCCCCACACTTCTTCGAGCAGGGTCTCGCGGGAGAACACCTGCCACGGCTTGCGGGCCAGAGCCACCAGAAGGTCGAATTCGAGAGGGGTCAGTGAGATCGGGGAGCCGCCCTTGGTCACTGTGTGACCGGCGACGTCGACAACGACATCGCCGACGGTGAGCAGCTCCGGTGCCTGTGGTTCGGTGATCCGCAGGCGGGCTCGCACCCTGGCAATGAGCTCCTTGGGTTTGAACGGTTTGGGAACGTAGTCGTCGGCACCGGACTCCAGGCCGAGGACGACGTCCACGGTGTCCGATTTCGCCGTGAGCATGATGATCGGCACCGAGGAGATCTCGCGGATCTCTCGGCAGACCTCGAGTCCGTCTTTTCCGGGCAACATGAGGTCGAGGAGGACGAGGTCCGGATTCACCTTCTGGAATTCGCCGAAGGCCTGATCACCGGTAGCGCAGAAAAAGGGCTCGAAGCCTTCACTTTTGAGCACAATTCCGATCATTTCGGCCAAAGCCGTGTCATCATCAACTACGAGGATACGAGCGTTCATCCTCCCATTGTCGCTTATGAGCGCCCGATCTTTCGACCTCGACACCCCCGGCTGTCAATGCAGACGTTGTGAAGTCGGTGTCTGGGGCGGTTCGGCTCGCCGTCGGGCTGCCAATCATGGCAGGATTGCTTGGTGATGGGACGATCGAATGCGTGGACCTCCGAGGTCGACTGGCAGACCGGTCAGTGGCAGAGACGAGATCAGGGCCCGACGCATCACGAATGGCACCCGCCTCCCCCGCGTGGAGTCCTGGCCAAGCGACCACTGACCTTCTTCGAGGTGCTCGATTCCGGGTTCCGGTTGCTGCGCTTCGTCCCCGGGCTCACCATCGGCGCTGCCCTCATCGTGTTCACTCTCTGGAGTCTCCTCCTCACCGCTGTGGGAACCTTCGTGGTCCTGAGGTTCCTGCCCTTCCTCAACGAACTCGTCAGCAACGACGATGCGATGTCCGGGTTTCTCCTGCTCGCGCAGATGGGTTCGTTCGTCATCAGCCTGCTCAGCCTCGGCGTCGCTCATTTCCTTGCCGGATTGGCCGCCAGCGGTGCCGAGAACTCGTTCGGTGCACGCAAGACCACTCTGACGCAGTCGTGGGGGTCTCTGCGCGGGCGGCGGTTCTCGCTCATTCTCGCCGCACTCCTCCTGGGTGCCATCAATCTGGGGCTGCTCATCCTGCTCGGCCTCCCCTCTCTCCTGTTCGCGCTGTTCGACAACTCGGTCCTCGCGATCGTCACCGCCGTAGTCGCGCTGGGACTGTGGCTGTGCGCCGTGATCTGGCTCAACCTGCGGTTCGCCTTCACCGGCTCGGCGATCGCCGTCGAGAGGCTGAGTGTCCGTGCTGCGCTGAGACGCTCCTGGAGGCTGACAGGCACAGGGTTCTGGCGCACTTTGGGTCAGCTCGGTCTCGGATACTTCCTGTCCAACCAACTGGTCCAGCTCGTCATCACCCCACTCGTCACGGTCATCACCGTCGTCGCGACGATCGCCGTGGGCACCGCTGCCGCGGCTTCCGCGTCGATGACGGTCATCATCGTCATCGCCGGAGCGCTTCTCCTGGTTCTGACCACGGTGTCCTCGGCGATTCTCTTCGCGTACTTCTCGTGCCTCGTCTGCATCTGCTACTTCGACCAGCGCATGCGCTCCGAAGGGTTCGACCTGGTCCTCATTCGTCGTGAGGAGGCCACCGCATGAGCGCACTGCTGAGTTCAGCCATCGATCGAGAAACCGGCCGCGAATGGGTCGAACACGAGCTGTCGAGGCAGGAGTACTCGGACACCGACCTCACTCCCTTGGAACAGCTCGGACAATGGCTGAATGACATGTGGGACTCAATCGTCTCCGGTGCTCTGCAGAGCAACTCTCCCTGGCTGATCCTCATCGTCGTCGTGGCCCTGGCCGCCATCGTCGCCCTCGTCATCTGGCGAGTGCGCCGAGTCGGACTGGGGAAGACCTCTCTTCCGCTGTCGGCCTTCGACCCGGTCGTCGCCTCACCGGAGCCCGGCCCCTGGAGGGACAGTGCACGGGCCGCCGCCGAGCGCGGCGACATGGCGAGTGCGGTCATCGATTCCGCACGCGCCATCTTCGCCGTACTCTCCCAAAAGCAGATCGTCACACTCGATTCGGCGTCGACGGCCAGCGAGCTCAGTCGCACCGCCGGAGACGAACTTCCCGAGCACCGCCGGGACCTGACGCGGGTCGCGCGGGTCTTCAACGACCTCCTCTTCGGCGAGGGCCCTGCCGAGGCCTCCGCTGCCGCGCTGAATGCCACCTATGGCGAATTCCTCGCACTCGATGAGACCCTGAGCGCCCTGACTCCCAGGCAGCGATCGGCGGTGGCATCGTGAGCGCCCTCATCGACGTCGCGACCAGGGGCACCCACTCGAGTGCTGCGGTGCCGCTGACGGCTCGGCTGAGGTCGGCTGGGGTGTGGATCGTCGCGGCCGTCGCCATCCTCATCACTGTGATCGCGACGATGCTGATGACGTCTGATCGTGAGGCCGATGCCCCACTCCACTACGACTCAGCCGCTCGCGACGGCACGAAGGCCATGGTCGAAACGCTGCGAGACCACGGGGTCGAGGTCACCACCACCGAGGATTTCGCCACGGCCCGCAATGCCTCTGGGCAGCCGGAGACGACACTCCTGATTCCGACCAACACCGATATGCTCTCGCAAGGCGACGTCGACGGTTTCCGGTCTGAACTCGCCACCCATGACAACCGGCTGGCGCTCATCGATCCCGGCTCCACGGTCCAGGATTTCACCGATCGCATCACGGTCGATGACAGCATCAGCCCCTTGGCGACACCGGAGAAGATCTCACACCCTGATTGCCAGGTTCCGGCTGCTCAGGCTGCGGGTACGGTTGAGACCGGCGATACGGAGTATGCCGAGGCCCGGAAGGGCACCGAGGGTCTGCGCACCTGCTATCCATTCACCGGCCCAGGCGTCACTCAGATCGACGGCGGTGAAGTCACCCCCGGGTCGGCTCACGGACAGCTCATCGTCGATGACGGCGGCGGAGGAAAGGGAGATGTCCCCGTCACCGTCCTGGGCAATCCCGACTGGGTGACCAACGCCGGCATCGACGAGGAGGGCCATGCCTCGCTGGTGCTCTCCCAGCTGTCGCAGACCGACCATCTGGTCGTCTACTACCCCACCGAGTCCGCTGAGTTCGAGTCAGCGCCGTCGACCCTGGACTATGTGCCCAGCTGGTTCATCGCCGGGGCCCTGTGGCTGGTTCCGTGCGTGTTCATCCTCCTGCTCATCCTCGGCCGCAGATTCGGCCCCCTGGCCGTCGAACGCCTGCCGGTCATCGTCCCCGCGGTGGAGACCGTCCACGGTCGGGCGGCTCTGGCCGCCCGCAGCCATGACCGAACCGGGGCTCTTCACACCCTGCGCACGGGCGCCCTGCTGCGCATCGCGAAACGACTCGCGCTGGGTCCTGAGGCCGGCCACCACGACATCATCGTCGCCATAGCGAACACGACGGGCCGCGACCCCGCCCAGGTCGAAGCGGTCTTCTCCTCTGCGGTGCCCCGCACCGACTCAGATCTGTCGCACACCGTCCATCTGCTCACCCTCATCGAAAGCGAGGTCTCATGACACAGACCCCAGGCGAGAACTCCGCCCAGCCGCAGAACCCGGCACAGTCACAGCCGGCTCAGCCTCAGCCGGCTCAGGAGCGCGACCCCCTGCGGGAGGCGTTCGTCGACGTGCGCACGCAGATCGCCAAAGCGGTCGTGGGTCAGGACGAAGCGGTCACCGGCATGCTCATCGCGCTGCTGTGCCAAGGTCACGTGCTGCTCGAGGGTGTCCCCGGCGTCGCCAAGACCCTCCTGGTGCGCAGCTTCGCCACCTCGGTCAGCCTCGACAACACACGCATCCAGTTCACCCCCGATCTCATGCCCAGCGATGTCACCGGCTCGCTGGTCTACGACGCGTCCGTGTCGAACTTCGAGTTCCGTGCCGGCCCTGTGTTCACGAACATCCTCATCGCCGATGAGATCAACCGCACCCCACCCAAGACTCAGTCGGCTCTGCTCGAAGCCATGGAGGAGCACCAGGTCTCTGTCGGCGGGGGCTCCCGTGCCCTGCCCGAACCGTTCATGGTTGCGGCCACCCAGAACCCGCTCGAATACGAGGGCACCTACCCCCTGCCCGAGGCTCAGCTCGACCGGTTCCTGTTCAAACTCGTCCTCGGGCTGCCCGAACGTGACCACGAGTTCGAGATCCTCAACCGTCACGCACGCGGTTTCGATGCCTCCCACCTCGCCGAGGCGGGGCTGACTCCGGTCGTCGACGCGGCCATGATCGCCCAGGCCCGGGAGCGCATCGCCGAGATCTACATTGCTCCACAGGTCATCACCTACATCGTCGACCTGGCCCGAGCGACCCGACAGGCGCCGTCACTGGCCCTGGGCGTCTCACCCCGCGGTGCCACCCGGATGCTCGGTGCAGCACGCGCCTTCGCCTGGCTGTCGGGCCGCGGCTACGTGACACCCGACGACGTCAAGGCACTGGCCCACATGGCCCTGGGCCATCGTGTGATCCTGCGCCCCGAGGCCCAGATGGATGGGCTCAACGTCGATCAGGTCCTCAGCTCGATCATCGCGACCACCGAAGTACCACGCTGAATGACCACACGTCTGCTCCTGCTGGCCCTGCTCGGGCTGGTTCCCGTCATGCTCGTGCCCGGATGGACGAGCGCGCTGATCGTGGCCGGCGTCATCGTCGTCGCCGCCGTTGTCGACTTCTTCCTCGTTCCCCCGCCGAGGCTGGTCTCCCTGCAGCGCACACCTGGACCCATGGTTCGACTCGGCGCCCCCACCGATGCCACCCTCACCGCGGTCAATGACTCCCGAAGACGCCTGCGCATCGCCGTCCGGGATGCCTGGCCTCCGAGCGCAGGAGCCAAGGACACCCGCTCACATTTCGACCTGCCCGCCGGTGAGGCTGCACAGGTCGTCACCCAGCTCCTCCCGGCGCGTCGTGGTGCGCTGCACGGTGACAAGGTCACCATCCGCTCCCGCAGCGTCCTCGGGTTCATCGCTCGACAGAAGAGCTTCGATGTGCCCGCGATCGTGCGGGTCCTGCCCCCGTTCATCTCCAGGCGCGAACTTCCGTCGAAGACGCAGAAGCTGCGCGAGCTCGATGGCCGGTCGGCCGTGATGATCCGCGGCATGGGCACCGAGTTCGATTCGCTGCGCGACTACGTCGACGGCGATGATGTGCGTTCAATCGATTGGCGCGCCAGTGCCCGCGCCCAAGACCTGGTCGTCAAGACCTGGCGACCCGAGCGGGACCGCCGGGTCGTCATCGTGGTCGATTCCTCGCGACTGGCCGCGCGTCGGTGCGGTGACGGCACGATCTTCGATGCTGCCTTGGAATCGGCTCTGCTGTTGACCGCTCTGGCCTCGGGAGCAGGTGACCGGGTCGATGTCGTCGTCGCCGATGCACGCATCCGCGCGATCGCCTCGAGCCATCGGTCGAAGGACCCCGTCCACGATCTGTCGGTGGCGCTGACCACGGTCCACCCGGAACTCTACGATGCCGACTGGGAACAGATCGCCTCGACCGTTCTGGCCACGTCCCGCCAGCATGCTCTCGTCGTCCTCGTCACCGCTCTGGATGAGGGCAGCGTCTCCGATGAGATCCTGCCGGTCCTGCCGACGCTGTTGGCCCGGCATCGGGTGGTGCTGGCCTCGGTCGAGGACCCTGGCCTGGGTGAGTTGGCGGCGAAGCGCGAGGGCACAGATGAGATCTTCACGGCTGCGGCTGCGGAATCGGAGCTGCTGACGTCGAAGTCCCTGCAGACTCGTCTGCGCGGAGCCGGTGTCCAGTCCGTGGAGGCCAGCCCCGAGGATCTGCCCGGTGCTTTGGCCGATCTCTACATCAATCTCAAGGCCACTGGACGACTCTAGAACCCGCCTGCAGCAGTGCAAGCTCTACCAGCAGTGCAGGGCCTACCTGTCTGTGGCGAGGATCGAATATCCGGCCTGGTGTTCGTCGAGGTCGGCGCTCAGTCCCGCTTTGGCGGCACGATTGCCGAAGTACCAGGCGTAGGCGATGACCAGCGCGGTATAGGCGACGCCGATGGCGATCTTCAGCGCCGGTGGAATCGGGTTCGGGGTGACGAATCCTTCGATGAGTCCCGAGATGAACAGCATGATGACCAGGCCACCGGCCACAGTCAGCAGCGATCTGGCTTCGGCGGCAAGCTTGTTGCGCCGCAGCTGCGGTCCCGGCACCACCCAGGCGAAGAACAGTCTCAGTCCCGCAGCTGCGGCGAGGATGATGCAGCTGATCTCGGGGATGCCGTGCGGGAGGATGTAGAGGAAGAAGTCCGAACCGCGGTCGAACTCGAACATCATCGCACCGGAGAAGCCGACATTGACCGCGTTGGAGAACAGCCCTGAGACGACGAAGATGCCGGTGATGCCCAGGAGCACGAACTGCACGGCGATCCATGCGTTGTTCGTCCACACTCCCACAGCGAAGAACCCGTTCGGGTTCTCCTTGTAGTACTCGACGAAATCATGTTCGGCGAACTGTTTGCGGAAGGCATGATCGCCGAAGGTCTCGAGAACCTCCGGGTGCATGCCCGCCCAGATTCCGGCCAGGCTCGCCACTGCCAGAAAGCACACGGCGACGATGAGGAAATCCCACCTGAGCCGGTAGATCGACAGCGGGAGGCTGATGACGAAGAAGCGGGAGAGACCGCTGAGGCCGCCTGCGGGGACCGCCGAGAGATGGTTGCGCGAGCGGTGGACGATCGCGGACAGCCGCGCGGCCTCCAACGAGTCGGGAGCCACCGTCATGATCCGCGACAGGTCCTTCGACGCATCTCGATAGAGATCGAGGAATCTGTGGGTCTGGGCCGGATTCAGCGTGTTCTTCTTCGCCAGCACGGACAGTTCTCGCCACTTGTCGCCGTGCAGTTCGGCCAGCAGATTCGGGTCCATGCTCAAAGCCTATCTGAGAGTCCCGTCGACCAGAATGTGCGTCCCAGGCGATCCGGCATGAAGGTGCGGTGCGAATTATGACAGGATGGATATGTGAGTACTTTGGTGACCGGCGAAGCCGTCGAACTGAGCATCCAGCCTGCGGCCCTGGCGGCCCGCGCATTGAGCTGCCTCATCGACTACATCGTCTACTCGATCGTCAATATCGGGCTCATCATCGCCATGTTCTGGTTCCTGCTTCAGATCCTCGACGTCAATGCGCTCCTCCTGACATCGGTCATGACCATCATGAGCATTTCGGTGTTCGTTCTCCTGCCGATGATCATCGAAGTCCTCACTCACGGCCGCTCGATCGGCAAGCTCGCCCTCGGCCTGCGAGTCGTCCGTGACGACGGTGGTGCCGTACGGGCCAGGCACTCATTCATCCGGGCCATCCTCTGGCCCTTCGAGATCTTGTCGACCGGCGGCGGTCTGGCCGCCCTCTCCGGTCTGGTCTCCCCACAGGCTAAGCGCCTCGGCGACTACTTGGCAGGGACAGTGGCTGTCAGCGAACGCACTGCCCCGCCCCAACCGGTGCACACGCATGTCTCACCGCACCTGCACAACTGGCTGGCGGAGACCGATATCGCCACGCTCCCCGCCGGATTGCACCGACGGGTGGTGCAGTTTCTGTCGATGTCGGAGAATCTGGGGCGCGATTCGCGCTGGGAACGGGCGAAGGAACTCGCGACCGAGCTCAACCCCTATGTCGCACCGGCACCGCCGGAGGGGACCATGCCCGAACAGTTCCTGTCAGCGGTCATCCACCGACAGCGCTCGGCCGAGTTTTCAAAGCAGCAGCGCCGCAGTGAACAATCTCAGGCCTTCCGCGCGGGGGTCAACAATCTCCCGCATGGGCTGAGCCTGCAGAGCCGGTAGCACTCCACAGGCTCAGGGCCGGTTCAGTAGCGGTAGTGTTCGGGCTTGTAGGGTCCGGCGACATCGACACCGATGTACTCGGCTTGTTCCTTCGACAGCTCGGACAGGTTCGCTCCGAGTGCCGGCAGGTGGAGGCGGGCGACTTTTTCGTCGAGTTCCTTCGCCAGACGGTACACATCGTTGTCGTAGCGATCGGGACTGTTCCAGAGTTCGATCTGCGCGAGCACCTGGTTGGCGAATGAGGCGCTCATCACGAACGAGGGGTGACCGGTCGCGTTGCCCAGGTTGAGCAGGCGACCTTCGGACAGGACGAGGAAGTCCGTCCGATCACGGTCCAGGCCCAGATCGGTGGGGACGGGCACGCGCCACTCGTGGACCTGCGGCTTGATCTCGACCTTCGATACCCCGGAGATCTTGGCGAGCCCAGCCAGATCGATCTCATCGTCGAAGTGTCCGACATTGCCGACGATTGCGCCGGGTTTGAGACTTGTCAGCACCTCGATGCCGACCACGCGCGTGTTGCCTGTGGTCGTGATGATGATGTCTGCCGTCGGTGCCACCGTAGCGAGGTGTTCGACCTGGTAGCCGTCCATTGTCGCCTGCAGGGCACAGATCGGGTCGATCTCGGTCACGATGACCCTGGCACCCTGACCGCGCAGTGCCTCGGCGGCGCCCTTGCCGACGTCACCATAGCCGATGACGACGGCGATCTTACCGCCGATGAGGACATCGGTGGCGCGGTTGAGACCATCGGGCAGGGAATGACGGATGCCGTAGCGGTTGTCGAACTTCGACTTCGTCACCGAATCGTTGACGTTGATGGCAGGGAAGGGAAGGTTCCCCTCCTCGGCCAGACGGTAGAGGCGGTTGACTCCGGTCGTGGTCTCTTCGCTGACACCCTTGATGCCCGCAGCAATGCGTCCGAAGCGACCAGGTGATGTCTCAAGTGATTTCCGCACCTGTGCCAGGAGGACTTTGAATTCTTCCGGGTCGTCCTCGACTGTGGTGGGGGCTCCCCCGTCGAGTTCGGCCTGCGCCCCCTTGAGGACGTACATGGTCGCGTCACCGCCGTCGTCGAGGATGAGGTTGGCGCCCTCGGCGAAGTCGAAGATCTTGTCCGCGGCCCACCAGTACTCTTCGAGGGTCTCACCCTTCCATGCGAAGACCGGCACACCGTTCGGGGTATCGACACTGCCGGTGCCGACGACGACCGCAGCGGCTGCTTCGTCCTGGGTGGAGAAGATGTTGCAGCTGGCCCAGCGCACCTGTGCCCCGAGGGCGACGAGGGTTTCGATGAGCACGGCCGTCTGCACCGTCATGTGCAGACTGCCGGCGATGCGGGCCCCTGTCAGCGGCTTGCTGTGGCCGAACTCTTCGCGCAGCGCCATGAGCCCGGGCATCTCGCGTTCTGCCAAGCGGATCTGGTGCCTGCCGGCCTCGGCCAGACTCAGATCGGCAACCTTGAAGTCGGTGGATTCGAGCACGGTACCTCCATCGGGAACGGAAACTGTTGTCGTCTGCGTCGAGTCTATTGCCTGCGGGCTTTGACGAAGTCACTGGCCTGTGCGGTCAGTTCGCGCAGGCGCTGCGGGTCGCTGGCTTCGACGTTGAGGCGCACCAGGGGTTCCGTGTTCGACTTGCGCAGGTTGATCCACCAGTCCTCACCCTGCAGTCCGATGCCGTCGAGCTCGTCGACCGTGTTGGTCGGGAAGTGACCGGACTCGGCGGCGAAGGCGGTGAGCACGGAGTCGGGATCGGCCACGGTGAAGTTGATCTCTCCCGATTGGACGTAGAGGTCGTAGTCGGCGACGAGTCGTGACGCCGGTGCCCCGGTCTTCGCCAGGGCGGCGATGAGGTGGCAGGCTGCGAGCATGCCGGAATCCGCACCGTAGAACTCATCGAAGTAGAAGTGGGCAGAGTGTTCGCAGGCGAAGACTGCGCCCTCGGTGCGCATCAGTGTTTTGATCCCCGAATGCCCGACCTTCGAACGGACCGCCCGCCCGCCGGCGGCTGTGATCGTGGAGGGAACGGTGCGTGAGGTGATGAGGTTGTGGATGACCACGGGTTCGGCGACCCCTGCGGCCTTGGCCCGTGCGATCTCGCGTTCTGCGACGAGAGCACCCACTGCCGAGGGTGACAGAGTCTGCCCCATCTCGTCGATGAAGAAGCACCGGTCGGCATCGCCGTCGAAGGCCAGTCCCAGGTCCGCATCCTCGTCGACCACTGCGCGAGCGACGTCGAGGAGGTTCTCCGGCTTCAGCGGATTCGCCTCATGGTTGGGGAACGTGCCGTCGAGTTCGGTGAACAGGCCGATGACGTCGAAGGGCACTGCGGTGAATCCGGCATCGGTGTGAAAGACCTCACCGAGGAGTCTGCCCGCCATGCCGTTGCCGCAGTCGACGACGATCTTCATACCCGTGACCTCGTCGACGTGGGTCAGGGACCGGATGCGTTCGACGTAGCGTTCGCGCATCTCCGCAGCCGCAGCCTTGTCGATGTCGACCTCCGGAACAGCGTCGCAGGAGATCTCAGGAGCGTTGCCGCGGATGGGTGCCTGCGGTGCCAGTTCCTTGATCCGACCCAGCCCTGAGGCGAGGCTGACTCCGGCGGCACGTGGGCCGCAGATCTTGATCCCATTGTAGTCGGCGGGGTTGTGACTGGCGGTGATCATCGCACCGGGCAGTTCGAAGATCCCGGAGGCGAAATACAGTTGGTCGGTCGAGCACAGCCCCAGCAGCACCGCACGATGCCCCGCGGATTCGATTCCAGAGGCGAAGGCCTGGGCGAAGCCGGGTGAACTGGGGCGCATATCGTGGCCGACGACGACCTCGGCGCTCGAATGGTGTTCTGCCATCGCTGACGCGGTGGCCCAGCCGAGAGCGAAGAGCACATCGGTATCGAGCTGGTCGGGAATGCGACCGCGGATGTCATAGGCACCGACGGCGGGCTCGAGCGCAATCGCGCGGGCCTCGACGAGTTCGGGGCTGGGGTGAGCGCCGGGGCTATGACCGGTCATGAATCGCCGATGATGCGCAGGTGGCCGTGCTTGCGGCCCGGCATCGATCCGTCGCTTCGCGCCTCCGAGGTCGACGGCGAGCTCGCTGCTGTCTCATGTGCGCTCGCACCCTCGCCGGGGCGTCCCGCAGCTTCCCGGACGGCGTCGGCGATGGCCAACAGATCGTCATGGGTGCGCTCGGGCGGCGCCTGCTCCCCTTCGATGCGGATGAGCTGCCACCCCACAGGTGGGGTCAGTTTTGCGGCATGCTCGGCGCACAGGTCATGGGCACCGGGCTCGGCTCGACGCGACAACGGACCGATGACGACGCAGGCATCAGCGTGCACGTACGTCATGGTGGCTGCGGCACTGCGCGAGCAGCTGACTTTTGAACACAATCTCACGGCTGACACAGTCCACCACTTTACACGCGAGCACCGCCTGTCCCCGTCAGCCAGGGCCGGATGGTCAGTACAATATTGACTCATGAGCACCAGGCGTCATCGTGATCGGCACGGCCGCGGACTGCGGTCCCCGCTGTTCTTGGCCGACGTTCCCGCGCGTCTGCGCCGAGCAGACAGCTTCGCTCGTGTCGCGGCCGAGGAGTTCGCCCGCTTCCGGGCGCTGGAACCGGCACTCCTCGCCGAGGTGGTGCTGGCCATCGATGCGGTTCCACCCGCAAGTTCCACCGAGCCCGCTTTCGGCCGGGTCTTCCCGGCCACTGCGCACAGGCTCACGCACATCGTCCTCTACCGGCGAGTCATTGAGTATCACAGCAGCGGGCAGAGAGATTCCCTCATCGCCGAGGTGGTCGCCGACCAGGTCGAAATCCTCCGCAACTCCTAGTCGCTCCGCCTCTCGCGCAGATGTCAGCCGAGGCGGATGTCGCGGTAGGCCACGCCGGCAGGCGCAGGGGCCGGCTGCACCGCGGAGATCCCTGAGTCAGTGGTGACCACATAGCTGGCGTGGACACCATCGGATTGGGTTCCCGAGGCGTTCTCACCGCTGATGACGATGGCGCGAACGGCGTCCGGGGAGACCTCAGCAGGGCTGAATTCGGTGGTGCCGGTGGGATTGAGGTCGATCGACTGCGGCTGGGTGAGCGAACCGTCGTCGAGCATGCCCCGCACCTGCACCTGGCCCTGGCCCGGTGAGAGGTAGAGCTTTCCGGTGCCCGTGCGCGGCAGCGCCATGACCTGTGAGTCGGCAAGGGCACCGGTGGCGTTGATGCTTCCGAAGTCTGCGCTGGCCTTCTCACCGTCCTGACCGATGGACGCGCTGGCCTGGATGCTGTGGTCCGAGTCGAGGACGACGCTCGTGGCGTCGAGATCGCCGAGCTCGGCCTCTGCAACCCCGTGGGCGACAACGGTCATCGATGAGCGGGGAATGTCGATCTCACCGTCGGGACCGTAGGCCCTGAGGGAGACCTCCGAGAGATCATCACCCGGGTTGGCCACGCGCAGGCGCACGTCCTTGCCATCGAGTCCGGTGACGACCTGCTGCGAAGCGGCGTCTGCTCCGCTGGTGGCCAGGTCGATGCCCTTGGGGGTCAGGCCGTCGAGCACGGTCTCCTGCACGGATCCGGCCACGACTCCCCCGTCGACGTTGACATCGACGGCCAGCGACTCGGCCCCCGCAGCCAGTCCCGCAAGTCGGATGGCTCGCTGCTTCCCGGCCTTGATGCTGACCTCTGTGGGTTCACCGCGCTGTCCCGACGGAGTCATGAGTGTGACCTGGGCCTGGACGGGAACGTCGCCGGGGTTGCTCAGCAGCAGTTGGGAGTTCGATCCTGCGGCACCGGAGCCGGCCAGAATCCGGAAGTTGCTCGCTGCTGACCCGCAGGTCAGGGTCGCGAGGCCGGTAAGGTCCCCGGATGTGCCCTCGACGGTTTCGACGCCGGTCGTCAGCGCCGGCGCCCCGGGGCGGGCGAAGCCGGTGATGAGTTTGGTCTTGTCGATCGGATCGTCACCGGAGACGAAGCCATCGGAGCTGGGGTTGTCGAAGTTCGCGGACCCGCCCAGATCGGCGACCTGCAGGCGGGCCGCAGAGACCGAGCCGTCGGTGGCGCTGATCGGCGCAGAGGCGGAGACGACACGTGTGGAGACGTTCGAATCGTCGACGAACTCCGCGTCGGTGCCCTCGGCCTCATCATCGGTCAGCAGCGGGCCCGGACAGATCACGCGGGTGTCGGCGGTGGGCATCCTGACCTGCTCGGGACTGCGGTCGAGAGTGCCAGGTGTCAGCGGCGTCAGGAACGAGGTCGTGGCCACGAGCACCCCGGGTACGGCGATCGCCGCGAAGGTCACAATGCTGCGCATGTGTTTCATGGCTTCGCCTCCACGGGCTGCTCGGGTGCTGACTGCTCGGGTTCGGACTCTGACGTCCGGTCGGATCTCGAACGAGTCGCTCTGGACCAGGCGCGGGACTGCCGCTGGGATCCGAACGGGATCGCGACGATGATCGTGAGGAGGCCGAGGATCCAACCGGCGACGATGCCGGGAGGATAGAGCGGCGATCCGTAGGTCATCTCGACCTGTCCCCCGGCGGCGGGCAGTGAGAACTCGGAGGCCCAGCCGATCGTCGATTCCTCTGGCTTCGGCAGATCCCTCCCCTCGATGCTGGCGGTGATGTTGTCGGCGCTGCTGGCCACGATCAAGGTGCGTCCGTCGGCACCAGCAGCCACCTCGGCGGTGGTGGAGTGCATCGGTGCGGTGCTCAGTCTTCCCTCGGGCTCACGCACGAGGAAACGACCGCTGTAGGGGGTGTCGACCTGCCACAGTCCACCCGATTCGGTCGGGCCGACCTGGACCACGCCGTCGGCGGCGGCCACCGAGTTCGCCAGATTCTTCGCATCCGAGTCCACGAGGACGAAGTCCACGCCCAGTTGGCCCAGGATGGATCGGACGTCTCCGGCGTCATCGGCCGAGAGCGCGGCGGCCGCCTGCGCGATGAGGGTCTGGTCGTCGCCGATGGGCAGAGGCCTGCGCTCCCATGGCCAGCCTCCGACCGCCTCGGCGGATCTGATCGTCGAGGTGCCGATGATCGTTCCATCGGCAGAGGACAGCAGGCGGGCACGGACTTCACCGTCGACGACGTCGAGGCGAAGCGTGCGTGCCTGGGTGTCACCGGAGGCACGGTCGGCGGCCAGTGCCGGGACGGTGCCGTGCTCCTGGGTTGTCACGATGTCCGTCGAGGTGGTGGCGCTGGGCCCGGCGCCGACGATGATGAGGCCGACGGCGGCGAGGGCCACAAGCCCGGACAGACCGCGCATGGGCAGCCGGCGGGAGTTCGCCGATCGGGTGGTCGTGGTCTGGGCGCCGAGTGTGAGCAGTGTGATCGCGCCGAGGCTGAGCAGGGTCAGCCCTGCCGCCGGATAGGAGCCGATGAGGTGGAAGGGCCCGGTCTGGGCCGGGAGGAGGATCTGAAAGGTGGCCAGCAGCAGACCGGCGAGGTAGAGGCCGACTGCCCACATCAGGCGGCTGAGCTTGAGGTGGGCTTCGATGAGCGTGAGGAACGCGAGGATGAGCATCGGCAGCACCAGAATCGGTGCCCACAGCTGAAGCATCCCGGGGCTGACTCCGGTGATGCCGACGGTGGCCAGCAGATCGGCCAGCCAGGTCATGTCGATCGGTGAGGGGAAGCCGATCGCGAGGAGATAGGTCGGCGGGGCAGGTGGGGCCAGGGTCTGGCCGGGCATGACGAAGACCGCGGCGGGTTCGGTGACGAGGCCGAGCAGCCATGGCCAGGCCAGGAACAGGGTCGGGGCCAGCAGCCACAGGTGCCGCAGCCCGCGGCCGGTGCACAGCAGCACGACGGTGGCGACGATGCCCAGGGGGAGCATCAGCGGCACGCCGGCGATCATCAGGAACAGGAGGAGCCCCGCGGTCGCAGCTGCGGCGATCGAGCCGGTGCGCAGGCTGCGCCGGAGGGCGATGACGAACAGGGGTGCCGCGATCCAGACGAGGATCACGCCGAGACGTCCGGTTGAGAGTGCGGTGACGAAGAGCGGGGCGGCGATCCACAGCAGACCGGCGAACCCTCGCACCCATCGTCTCCTCACGATCGCGCCGGCCGCACTGTAGGCGGCGACGACGGCAAGGATCGGGGCGAGGAGGATCAGTGTGCGAACCATGATGTCGACGTGGCCCAGGAACGGAAGGCTCAGCACTGCCAGAACCAGCTGGTAGGGCTCGGCGGGAACAGCGGCCCCGGTGGAGACGTTGAGGTTCGGGCTGAGCAGGCGGCCGACGAGCTCTGCCAGTGACACGTCGGTGGAGCCCAGAGCGCCGCCGACGAGGTGGCCGGGGCCGAAGAGGCGGAAGGAGACGAAGCCGCTCAGTGCCGCAGCCGCAACGAGGAGGTAGGTCAAGGGGTTGTGGAAGAGGCCCGAACCGCCGGTGACTTCGAGGCGAGAGAACGAGTCGATGGCCTCCTCCGTGTCGCCGACAGAGTTGAGTTCGGTCTCGTCGATGTGCTCCGGGCCCCCAGCAGCTGCCGAGTCGGCCCGGGCCTGGAGGGCTTCCTCGGCGGAGTTCATGCTCCGGCGCTGGACGGCGAGTTCCTTCGGGTCGGAGTAGAGGGCGGCCACATGGGTGTCGGTGGTGCGTTTGGCCAGGCGGCTGCGACGGGCGTTGGAACGCCTCAGTCGTGAGGTCGTGCGGGCATCGGCGACGAGCCCGAGCAATGCGGAGAAGTACCAGGAGGCGGCGCGGACATTGTTCGACAGCAGACCAGCCAGGGTGTTCTTCAGCTGGGTGAGGACGAGGAGGCAGAAGATCCCCGCAAACCCGGGATTGGCGAGGCTGAGCCGGTAGCGCTGTTCGGTTCGGATCTGAGTTTTCGAGCGCGGCGGCAGTGGTGAGGAACCCAGCTGAGCGGCCGAGGCCGCGGAAACCGTGAGCTTGGCGTGGGGGGCGATGATGACTCGGCGACCGAGGTCGCGCAGTCGACGCGAGTATTCAAGACCGCGGTAAGCCACGCCGAGGACTCGGGATGGAGCTCCGATCCTCTCGAGCTCCGTGGTGGCGATGAGCAAGCCGGGCAGGTCGAGGCCGAGTGCCTCCGCCTGACCGTCGCGCTGCCCTTGGTCGAACTCCCCGTCCGCAACCGGGTTGACCCTGGCCCCCGCCGAGGTGGTGGTGACCCCGGCCGAGACGATGCGGTCGGATTCCATGATCTTGGGCCCGACTGCGGCGATCGATTCGGTCGCGCCGATGGCGTCGAGCAGTTCCTCGAGGCACTCGGGGGCGGGACGCGAGTCGGCTGTGAGGAACCACAGATGGGTGCTGCCGGCCACCTCGGGGAGGGCCAGTGCCTCTGTGACGGAAAGACCCCCGAGATCCACGATCGGGATCTCGGGGTAGGTCTTGCTCAGAGCTGCTTCGAGCTCAAACCTGCTGCTGTCGTCGCCCGAGGCGACGACAGCAGTGACGGCAGGTTTCACACGACTCGTTTCTTGAGTCGACGGCGTTCACGTTCAGACATGCCGCCCCAGATTCCGAAGCGCTCGTCATTCGCCAGCGCGTATTCGAGGCAGTCCGAGCGGACGTCGCACGATGCACAGACGCGTTTGGCCTCACGAGTCGATCCGCCCTTCTCGGGGAAGAACGCCTCGGGGTCGGTCTGAGCGCACAGCGCTTGGTCCTGCCAGGAAAGTTCGCCGTCCTCGGCTGCTCCGAAGAGCAGTGAGAGCGGCGATACTGCGGAGTTGTCCGTGGGAAGCGGTGTCAGATCGTTCGGATCGATCGCCAATGGATCAGGCAGAGTATCCGGTGTACGCGCCCCTGGTTCGACGAACCAGTCTTCGGCACTTCGAGAAGTGACTCCGGGTGCGACTGTGGAGAGGTCTTCCCTCTCCTGCCTTTTGCTCTGTGCGCTTTGCACGGTTTTCCCCTTTCTCACTCTCAGCTCATCTCCCACTGCGAGCTCCTGTTCCGGTACCGTTCGAGGAGTGAACCGGTCTGGGTGCGACCGACTCCCGAATGGCTCCAGAGGTGAAGCTCGTGCTGACGGCATCAGCGTGGTGGATGCTCGAATCCGAGGATTCGTGCTAAGTGCGTTCCCCTGTTAAGTCTAAATTACACGCGTGTCATTACCGCCCCGTCAAGCCCTTGTGGAGTATTACAGGGGGTGCCTGAAGGTTATTCGAACACATCTTCACATACACACGCGCTGAGAACACCACATGTAGCGACCACCATCTGGCATTGACACAACCTGTAGGGCGCACCTGAGCAAATCTGGAGAATTTCGAAATCATTCGCCGTCGGTGGGATTATGGAGTCATGAGAGTCGAATCACTCGCGATCGTCACCCGGTCCCAGCATCCGCCCCCTGATTTCGGGCGCCGCGGGTCCCCGACGATGACGCGGACACGATGATGAACGATCGACTGCTCACCGTGTACGCGCCTCCGGTTGAGGAGGACATCGCGGCTGGCTCCGATCTGGCAGCGATCCTGAACAATGCTCTGCGCCGGAATCGGATCGATCTCAAGGACGGCGACATCCTCGTCATCGCCTCCAAAGTCGTGTCCAAGGCCGACGGGCGACTGCGCCAGGTGAAAGACCGGGCGGAGTTCGAGGACCTCGTCAAGGATTCGTCGAACCACCTCGTGGCGGAACGGACGTTCGCTTCGGGAACCACCGTGCAGGTCGTTCGCACCCATTCGGGCACCGTGCAGGCAGCGGCCGGCCTCGACCAGTCGAATTCGAGCGGTGCCGTCGTCCTCCATCCTCAGGACAGCGACCGCTCGGCCGAGGAGCTGCGGCTGCGGGTCGAAGAGGCCTTCGCGGTGCGCATCGGCGTCGTCATCTCCGACACCATCTCACGACCGTGGAGGATCGGCGTCGGTGACTTCGCGCTCGGCCTCTCCGGCTTCTCCGGTCTTGACGACCAGCGCGGCAAGCCCGACGACGATGGCCGCGTGCAGTCGGTGACGGTGCGCGCGATCGCCGATGAGATCGCTGCCGCGGCCGACCTCGTCAAGGGAGCATCACGAGGCCTTCCGATGGCGCTCGTGCGAGGTGCGGGCGGATACCTGGACAACGGCCGAGACGGAGCGAAGGCCCTGAGCCGCGACCTCGACGAAGACTGGTTCCGCTACGGCCACGTCGAAGCGATCCACAGAGGCCTCGGCGTCACCGAGCTGCCGGGCCGTGCCGCGGCCGGTGACAACAGCGATGACATCCTCGAACGCGTCTCCCGCGCCATCCGCGTCGTTCGCGCCGGAGCCCCGCGCACCCCCGGACAGTCTGCCTGGCGGATGCGGATCGAAGGCTCCGGATCCCGGATCACGATGGCCCCCTCCGACTCCCCTGCCACACCTCAAGCCGGTGGCCCTCCCCTGCTCGAAGCGATGGTCGGTCTCGGCTCACTCGTGGAACGCATCCACACCGCGCTCTTCGCCGAGGACCTCAGCGCGACGACGAAATGGGAGTGGGCCGACGGTGAGCTCGGCGCGTTCCCCCGCGGGGTCCGCATCAGCATCGGGCTCCTGTCACACTGAACTCCTGCGCCCGCCGAACCCCGTCGACCAACCGACGACCGAACATTCATCGTCCATCGAGAAAGCAGGTCATCCTTCGTGGATCTTTCCATCATCGCCCGCACCGGCGGGCCAGTCCTCTTCTGGCGCGGCCCCGACTTCGACAGACTCGACCTCACCGGTCCGGTCGCAGCGAACTGGGTGAACAAGGGCGTCGGCCTCTTCGGCGACTACGATCTCGGCCCCGATTTCACGCTCTTCGTGCCGATGCCGGCTGGACTGCACTGGCGTGAGCTCGTCGCGATCCTCAGCGTGCTCCTCGCCGACGGTCGCGTCGTCCTCGGCTCGGCCACCTCCGATTCCGGAGCCAAGGACGCAGCTGCTCCGGATGGTGACTTCCATGCCTTCGTGCCTCTGGGGCATGAGAACGATGAGCGTCTGACTGCGGCCGAGGAGATCTTCGTCTACAACCCGCCTGCACTGGCCCTGAGCACCCCCGTCGATGAGGACTTCATCGACGTCAATTCGGCGATCCGCGCCTACCCGGACGTCACGCCTCGGCGTCTCCAGTCAACCGGGACCCTCATCGTCGGCGACCAGGAGGTCCAGTGGGGCGACCAGGAGGTCCAGTGGACCGAGTCCCCGAACGACTCCGGTTCCGGCATCCTCGTCGCGAACTCGACCCCGCTCCCCGACGAGTGGGCGACGTTCCTGGGCCACCTCCTCCGCGGGGGTGAGACCTTACTGGCCAACGGGATGGACGAGGTTCGCATTGCGGACCTGGCGAGCAGCCTCGGCGAGGTCCGTGGCAGACTGGGGACATGGACAAAGTAGTTGATACGCCCGCTGCGGCGGTAGCCGATATTGCAGATGGATCATCGATCGCCGTGGGCGGTTTCGGTGTCGTCGGCGTTCCTGAGTTTCTGATCCGAGCGATCAAGGACCAGGGAGCCAAGGACCTCGAAGTGATCTCGAACAACGCCGGTGTCGACGGGCGGGGCCTGGGCCTGCTGCTGGCAGACCATCGCCTCCGACGCATCATCGCCTCCTACGTCGGTGAGAACAAGGAATTCGCCCGCCAGTACCTCTCCGGCGAACTCGAGGTCGAACTGACCCCGCAGGGAACCCTGGCCGAGAAGCTGCGGGCCGGTGGAGCCGGAATCCCCGCGTTCTACACGATCACCGGCGCCGGCACCCAGATCGCTGAGGGCGGTATGCCGTGGAAGTACGGCACAGAGGGCAACGTGGTCAAGGAATCCCCTGCCAAGGACACCCGCGTCTTCGACACCTTCGGCGAAGAGAAGGAGTACGTCCTCGAGAAGTCACTGGCACCCGACTACGCGCTCGTGCGCGCCGCCGTCGGAGACCGCCACGGCAACCTCGTGTTCAACTCCTCGGCCAGGAACTTCAATCCTCCGGCGGCACAATCGGCCCGGATCACCATCGCCGAGGTCGAGAAGCTCGTCGAACCCGGTGAGATCGATCCCGACGACGTCCATGTTCCCGGCATCTTCGTCCACCGCGTCGTCGAACTGACCGCCGAGCAGGTCGCCGACAAGCCCATCGAAAAACGCACCGTTCGCGAAGCCTGAGGAGAGCCGAATATGTCACTGACAAGAAACCAGATGGCGGCCCGCGCAGCCCAGGAACTCGAAGCCGGCAGCTACGTCAACCTGGGCATCGGAATGCCGACACTCGTGCCCAACTATCTGCCCGAGGGAGTCGATCTCGTCCTCCAGTCGGAGAACGGGCTGCTGGGTGTGGGCCCCTACCCCACCGAGGACGAGGTCGACCCTGATCTCATCAACGCCGGCAAGGAGATCGTCACGATGCTCCCCGGTGCCTCCTACTTCGACTCCGCGGCCAGCTTCGGCATGATCCGTGGGGGCAAGGTCAACGCCGCGATCCTCGGCGCGATGCAGGTCGCCACGAACGGCGACATCGCGAACTGGATGATCCCCGGCAAGATGGTCAAGGGCATGGGCGGTGCCATGGACCTGGTCCACGGTGCTCAGCGCGTCATCGTCATGATGGACCATGTCGCCAAGGACGGTTCGCACAAGCTCATGTCCAGCTGTGACCTCCCGCTGACCGGCAAGGGCGTCGTCAGCCGCATCGTCACCGACATCGCTGTGCTCGACGTCACCGGAGACTCCTTCACCCTCGTCGAACTGGCTCCCGGAGTCAGCGTCGAGGAAGTCAAGGAGAAGACCGGCGCCGAGGTGAACGTCCCCGACGACGTCCCCACCATCAGCGTCGACGCCGCCTGAGGCAGTTGGCGAGCCGGACTGAGGCCTGCCCGCGCTGCACAGCGCACACAGCCTCAGAAGTTTGACCGGAGGCCATTCTGGGCCGAGATACCGAACAAGAATCTCAGCCCAGAATGGCCTCTTTCGTGTGGAGATACGCGGATGTGAGTTCTCGCCGGATCAGCACCAGACGAAGGACGAGCGCTTCAGGCGAAGGGCAGCGACGTCTCGAGGCCGGTGGTGGCCACGAACAGGTCCCCATGGCCGTCTGCGGTCACTGTGGGCTCGTTTGCCGCGATGAACACGCTCTGACCACGTGTGAGTGTCACTGTGGATCCCAGGCAGGTCAGAGTGATGTTTCCCGAGGTGCACAGCGCGATGCTCGCGCCTCGGCGTTCGACCTGCGTCAGACGAGGGCACCGCAGTACCTGCAGTGCGAAGTCATCGGTCGCTCCAAGCAGGATTCCGTCGCGGTCGGGTTCAACCATGCGGGGCTTTGCCGAGGTGAACTTCGCAACCGTGCCCAGCTCCGGGATGTCGATGTGCTTGTTCGTCAGTCCCCCGCGCAGCACGTTGTCACTCGACGCCATGACTTCGATCCCGGTCCCGCCCAGGTAGGCATGCAGCACGCCTGATTCCATCGCCAGGGCCTCCCCCGGCTGCAGGTGGACGCGATTGAGCATGAGTGCCACGAGCACACCTGGATCGGATGGGTAGTCAGCCACGAGCTCGTGGAAGGTCTCTGCTGGATCGACCGCTGTTCCCAAACGGCTGATATGGCCTTCGGGGAGTTCTGCCAGGTCCTGCGCGCCGACTTCGTCGACGAATCCTGCAGACCGCGCGTCACCGAGGACGAGCTCGACTGCCTTCGCGAAGGCTTTGGCCTCGGTCACGGACTTCAGCACCGAGATCACGTCGCCCAGGAAGTCCAGCGAGGCCGGTGACAGTGACAGCGACAGCAGACGTTCGAAAGTTGCGCGCACGGCCTTGCGCGGCCGGAATCCGGTCAGCGCGTGGAACTCGGTGAGCGCGTAGATGAGCTCCGGTTTGGCGGAGGGGTCCTTGTAGTTGCGGGTCGGTGAGTCGAGATCGGGGCCCTCGGAGTCTTCACGGGCGAAGCCGATGGCCGCCTGCTCCGGATCCGGGTGCACCTGAATCGAGAGTGCCTTCTGCGCGGAGAGGACCTTGAGCAGGAAGGGCAGGCGAGGCCCGAATACCTGCAGCGAGTCGTGGCCCAGCAAGCCTGCGGGATCGCCGGCAAGGTATTCGATGAGATTGGGGCCGACCGTGCTGCTGCCCGTCTTCACATGCAGAGATGACGATGATCCCTGCTGCGCGAAACGGTAGGTCGAGGGCTGCGCCTCGAACTCTCCGGTGTCCAGTCGCGAGGGGCTGAGGGGATGGGCTCCGAGCCAGAGTTCGGCGCAGGGAGTGCCGTCGGGCGCAGTTCCCAGGATCGCCGGGATCGCGTCCGTGCTTCCCCAAGCAAAATTCTTGACCGTGTTGTGCAATCGACGCACTGTCTTGGTCCCCTTCGGCTGGACTCATCGGATGAACGCACGCGTAAGCCGTGCGTGTTTCTCCACGGTAGCGCCTCCATCTGGACTCATCACGGTTTTCCGAGGTGGCTTCACGGACTGTTCAGACCAGGACACCTATTGTTCACCACTCGTGACCAGGCCGGATAGAAAAGCAAGCGGAGTTGACTGCACGAAACCCGAGTGCGGACCGTAGGGACAGCTTCCGGGAATCCACAGTCCCCGTCTCGCGCCTCGGGAGAAGCAGAAAGTGCCTCGCGGCCAGTTCTGCAAAGAACCGACCGCGAGGCACTGGCTTCTCCTGTCGAGTCCCACCCCGACGGATACTCACTCGCTGGTGTCAGCCGACGACGCGAATGACCTTCGCTCCACGATTGAGCATCCAGCTGTAGCTGCGCTTCGTTGTATTCGTCCGCGACGATCCGGCATCGTACATCATCCCCTTTGTCTCGGAGATGATGCCGATGTGGCCTGGGATCCAGATCAGGTCGCCTGGTTTGGCGTCCTCCGTCGGGATGACCTTGCCGGCGTTGCGCTGCTGACTGGTTGTGCGCGGCAGATCGATGCCGTGCTTGCCATAGACGTACTGGGTGTATCCCGAGCAGTCCCAGCCATTCGTCGGTGAGGTGCCGGCCCAGACGTACCTCACGCCGAGGTGGGCCTTCGCCTCCTTGATGATGGAGTCACGCTGGGCTTGGATCTTCTCTGCCTTGGACGGCTTGTCCTTCTTGTCGTCGTCCTTGGGCTTATCAGCCTTCGGCTCGTCGTCCTTGGGCTTATCAGCCTTCGGCTCGTCGTCCTTGGGCTTGTCGTCGTCCTTGGCCTTGTCGTCACCCTTGGCGTCTTCGTCGTCTGTAGAACCTTCCCCGGAGTCTGCAGCCGAACCGCCATCGGTGGCGCTGTCCCCCGGTGGCGCCGAATCATCGGCACCACCGGAAGCGTTGGCATCATCGGCATCACCCGGTCCATTGTTGTCGACGACGCCGCCGCCGATGGTGCCGGTGGGCGAGAACTCTGTGGTTCCGTAGCCCTCGGCCCAGACGAGCCGAGCACCCTCGAACAGCTGCTCACCTCGTCCGTCCTTGTACACCGGATTCGACTCGGGGTAACCGAGGTGTCCCTTGACGGTTCCCTTGTCACCCCAATATTTCAGGAGAGTGCCCTTGGTGTAGTGAGCACCGGTGGCCTCCGACCAGTAGATCTTGCCCTTCTGGAACGATTGCGCCGCGCCCCCGTCCTTCAAGCCGTCCTTCGCTTGCGCGGTGGGCAGGCCCAGCTGGGTGACGACGTCTCCCTTGTACGAGTTCTTGATCGCTCCGGTCAGGTGGTACGCACCGGTCTTCTTGGACCAGTAGACGTTGCCCTTCTCGTAAGCGCGGGCACGTGCTCCGTCAACGCCCTTGACATCGTGTTCCTTGCCAGTGGCCTTGCCGAGCTCCTTCTTGTGGTCCGCAGCGTACTTCTCGATCTCGGTCTTGGGCTTCGGCGTTTCCTTCTTGTCGTCGTCCTTCTTGTCGTCGTCCTTCTTGTCGTCGTCCTTCTTATCGTCGTCCTTCTTGTCGTCGGACGGCAGATCGCCGGACTTCATGATGTCGGAGGCGGTCGAACGGATCTCGCCCATCTTTGCATAGAAGGCATCACCGGGGCAGCTGGTATTCCCGAGGTCACGGTGCCCGACGACAGTCGATTTGCTGACCTTGACACCGTCCATCGAGAGCTTCCATGCGATCGCGGAGGCAACAGCGTCGCGAGTCTTCTTCGGTGGAGCCTTCTTATCGTAGGAGCCGATCACTGAGATGCCGAAGGTCCCGGTGTTGTGTCCGGCCACGTGGGCGCCGATGACGGCCTTCTTGATGTCGCCACCGCGGGCATGCCAGAGACGACCGTATTTATCGGCGATGACGTTATATCCGACGTCGTTCCAGCCACGGCCCGACTGGTGGTAGGACTGGATACCGCGCAGGATCGAGGGAACGTCTTCAGCAGAGTAGCTGTTCGAACCGGCGGTGTGGTGGACGACTGCCTGCTTGATGCCGCTGGCGTAGTCCGGGCTGCCCTTGTACGACTTGGCACCCCACGACTTGCGCGAGCCGATCTTCGGCTTCGGCACCTCGGACTTCGCCACATTGTTCACGGACGAGGTTCCGGGCACGTAGTTCTGATTGGTCACCTTCGCCTGGTCTGAAGCAGCCACCGTCTCGGTGCTCGCTGCAGCGGAGGTCGAACCTGGAGTCGTTTCGGATGTGTCGGCTGCGCCTCCGGATGGTTCGGAACTCTGCGGTTCGATCTCAACCGGGTCGTTGTCGGCCACGGCGGCAGCGTCGTTGGGATTGTGCTTCGGGTCGACAAGGACGAGCTCGGCGTCGCTGGGAGCCTTGTCGCCCAGAATGCGCATCTGCACACCCGTGGCCCGGTTGACGGTGAATGGCTCGGAACCTTCGTTCTTCGCCTGTTCCTGCTTCTCCTCGTCGAGGGACTGCCAGGTGCCCCAGTCAGAACCGCTCTTGACGCGGACCTGGATGCGGATGTTGGACTTCGACTCCGAGAAGGTGAAGCCGACGAGGCTCGGGTTCTTGGAGGGAACGTCGAGTACGTCGGAGATCAGCGCGATATTGACGCCGTCCTCGGTCTTCTGCCGAACAGAGCCCGAGATGTCCTCGCTGTCCTTCGAGTCCTCGGATGTTTCGGAGTCCTTGGACTTGTCATCCTTCGACGTGTCGTCCGTGGACGCTTCGTCATCCTTCGTGGCCGACTCGTCGGCGGGTGCCGATGGGTCAGCCTTCGGGGTGGAGTCCTCCGAGGCAGCGGCGTCGCCTCCGCCCTCAGGTGAGGACAATCCCGCAGAGACGGGATGGACCGCCCCCGTGGACGCGGCAGCAGATGCACCCGAACTCACGTTGACCACGGATGGCACCTGCGTCGAAGCGACAGCGGTCTGCGACTTGAAGATGTTCGGCAGGTTGCTGGTTGCGCTCTGGTTGGCGACATTGGCATTGGAGTCACTGGAAGCGCGGGCACCGGGGACGCTGAGTCCTTCTTCGCTCACGCTCAGCGCCTCTTGGGTCACTTCAGGCTCAGTCGACGCCGCGAAGGCAGTCGGTGCTGTGACCGCTAGGGTGCCGACGAGTGCGACCGAAGCGCAGCCCGCGACTGTGGGCAATAAGTATTTCATCGTTACAGCCTTTTCGAGGAAGTCAGGGAAGTTCAGGCCCTGGAATCATCTCACCGTTGGCAGGACGGTGGGTAATCCCAACATCTCAAAATTGTTACACATATCCGGCGTGTCAGACTAGCCAAACAGCAAACTATTCTAATTACACCGGTGTGGTTCCCAGTGTTTGCAAGGGACACACCGAGGGAAAGTTTTTCCCGGAATTCGCCGCCCCTCCCCGTTTCGCTGGCTGCTGGCTGCGGCACAAGGTCGGATGCATGCTCGGTGCTTCAGGGCACGTAGCAGATCGCTCTCTCTGCGCTCTCCTTGCCCTCGTCAGAGCCGCCTCCGGTGCCGCCTTGAGCGCTCACCTGGGGGCTGGCGTCGGCTGTGAGCCCGAGACTCGCATTGACCCCGGCGAGAGCCCCGGAGGTGCCCCCTGGCGTCGCGTGAGCGTCTTTGTCCTTCTCAGCGTTCTCGGATGATTCTGCGATCTTGTCCGCAACCAGGCTTCTGGCGGCGTCGAAGTCAGGATGTGATGGTGTCACGTTCGGCGGAGTCAGATCAAGCGACTCGATCTTCTGCGATTTCACCTTCAGCGCCAGGTCGACGAACCTGTCCACCTCCGAGGAGGGGATGTCCGTCGACAGCGCACCCGGAGTGGCCTTCGCGATCTGCTGGTACCGGGTGAGAACGGTGGCCGGGTCGAGTTGCTTGACCATCGCGGTCTGGACGCAGCGCTGCCGGATCATCCGCTCGTAATCGCTGGACATCTCACGGGAACGGGCGAACCACAATGCGTGGTAGCCGTCGAGCTTCTGTTTGCCCGGCTCGATCCATCCCTTGACCGGGCCGTGCTCGCCGGTCGTCGGGTCGACCTTCGAAGAGATCGGGACCCGTTTGCCCGAAACCACGGTGATTCCGCCGAGGGAATCGATGAGATTCTCGAATCCCTTGAGATTGACCATGGCAAAGTACTGGACTTCGAGTCCGGAGATCGCCGAGGCGGCGTCCATCGTGGCCTGCTCGCCCGCCCGCTTCGGATTCTCGAACTCGTCCTTGTGCCGCTCTCCCTGCTGGAAGACCGCATTGAGCAGGCACTCGTTGCCGCAGTTGAAGCCCTGCGGATAGTACTTGTGCAGCGGGGAGTCCGCGGGGAACGGAACGTTCTGCATATTGCGCGGGAGCCCGATGATGACTGTCTTGCCGGTGTCCGCATCGATCGAGACCAGGGACAGGGAGTCTGGACGGATGCCGGTACGGCCTTTGCCGGCGTCAGAGCCCATCAGCAGGATGTTGTAGCGGCCGTCGACGGGCTTCGCGGCCTTCCCGGAGGCGAAGAGATCGCTCATCAGTCCACGCTGTGAGTCCAGCAGCGTCGTCCCCCAAGCCAGTGGCCCCACGACGATCAGCACAAGCGCACAGAATGCGGCAACGAAGCGCTTGCGGGCCCTCGCTGAGAGTGTGACGAGCTTGATGCGGCGCAGCGAGTCGAATAGGCACACGGCCCAGTTGACGCCGATGACCGGCAGCCAGATCGTGAGGAAGGTCAGCAGGAAGGGGTTCGTCCCGATTGTGAAGAGGAACTGCCTGTCGACGAGGATGAGGATCGCAGCAACGATCGCGAGGATCCAGCTGAAGGCGGTGATCGACAGCGAGATCTTGGCCCAGCGACGTGCCCGGAACAGCAGCTGCACTCCCCCGGGAAGGAGAACGGTGACCAAGAGAAGGAGCCACGCCCGCACATCCCGCGTCGACTGTGATGCGTACGACGGGTGATGAATGGGGTCGACGTATCTCGTTTCGGCCACTGACCTACCTTTACCTCGCGCTCGTTGCTGATATGGCCACACGCGCAGACCTTGCAGCCCGCGGCGACACAGACAACTGTGCCAAACGTTCTGGAGAGGCGACTGTGTTCATCCATTGTGGCGCGTGAGAACCCGGGATTCCGGCACATTTCGCCTGCGCATGTCGTGGGGTGACCGGTGTCCTTGATCACAGGCACCCGGTGCGAACCCGGCCCGGCGCAGTGTGCGCGCTGGTTTCGGCGCGCAGAAGGAAGAAGGCCACCGCCTGCAGGCGACGACCTTCTTCCCTGAAGTCAGATTCCTCCCCCGCCGCGGCGGGCCTGGCCTCAGCCGATGAGCTTGCGACCCATCACCATGCGCTGGATCTGGTTGGTGCCCTCGTAGATCTGTGTGATCTTCGCATCGCGCATCATCCGCTCGACAGGATGGTCGACGACGTAGCCGGCACCGCCGAGCAGCTGCACGGCGTCGGTCGTGATCTCCATGGCCGCGTCCGAGGCGAAGGCCTTCGCCGCTGCTCCGAAGTAGGTGAGGTCGTCATCGAAGCGTTCGCTCTTGGCCGCCGCGGTGTACGTGAGCTGACGGGCGGCTTCGAGTTTCATGCCCATATCGGCGAGCATGAACTGAATGCCCTGGTTCTCAGCGATGTTCTTGCCGAACTGCTCACGTTCCTTGACATAGCCCAACGCATAGTCAAGTGCACCCTGCGCGATGCCCACCGCCTGAGCCGCGATCGTCACACGCGTGTGGTCGAGGGTCCGCAGGGCGATCTTCAGGCCCTCACCGGGGTCGCCGATGATGCGGTCGCCGGGCAGACGGACATTGTCGAAGAGGAGCTCACGCGTGGGTGAGCCCTTGATGCCGAGCTTGCGCTCCTTCTCCCCGAAGGTGAATCCCTCATCGGACTTCTCGACGACGAAGGCGGAGATGTTGCGTCCGCGTGCCCCCTCAGGGTCCGTCACAGCCATCACAGTGTAGTAGTCGGAGACGCCGGCGTTCGTGATCCAGGTCTTGACTCCGTTGAGGATCCAGTCGTCGCCATCGGCCACGGCACGCGTCTTCATCGAAGCCGTATCGGAGCCGGCTTCGCGCTCAGACAGCCCATAGGAGAAGCCGGCCTCGCCGCGGGCCACCGACGGGAAGTACTTCGCCTTGATCTCTTCGCTGCCGCCGAGCTGGACCGGCATGCTGCCGAGCTTGTTGACGGCCGGAATCAATGAGGAGGAAGCGCAGCCGCGGGCGACCTCTTCGATGATGATGGCCACGGCCAGTGCGTCGGCGCCCATTCCGCCGTGCTCTTCCGGGATGTGCGCGGCGAAGAAGTCGGTCTCGACCAATGCGTCGTGGGCTTCCTGCGGATAGCGGGAATCGGCATCAACCTCGGCGGCAAAGGGGACGATCTTCTTCTCGACGACGTTGCGCACGGCGGCGCGAATCTCTTCGTGTTCTTCGCTGGGCTGGTAGAGGTCGAACATCATTCTCCTATAACTGATCAATCGTTAAGTGAGTCTATTATCGCCGCAGGGCCCGCCCTTTGTCGAGAGCGACCTGCCGCAGCTGGCTCCGATGCTCATCGAGTCGGCTGCGGATCGCGGCCGCGGCGTCGGTTTCTCCAGCTCCCAGGATCCGGGCAGCGAGAAGGCCCGCGTTCTTGGCTCCGCCGATGGACACGGTGGCCACTGGGACACCACCGGGCATCTGCACGATCGACAGCAGCGAGTCCATGCCATCGAGGTACTTCAGCGGGACAGGCACACCGATGACCGGCAGTGAGGTCATCGCAGCGATCATCCCGGGCAGGTGGGCCGCTCCCCCGGCGCCGGCGATGATGACGCGCAGACCGCGGTCCGCTGCCGTCTTGGCCCACTCGACCATGTCCTCAGGCATGCGGTGGGCGGAGACGACCTCCGCGGTCGAGTCGATGCCCAGGTCTTCGAGGGCTTCGGCCGCGGCCTTCATCGTCGGCCAGTCCGAGTCCGATCCCATCACGATCCCGACGACAGCGGCCCCGGATGTCGCAGATCCCGTCGCCGAGGTGGGTCCTGAGCTGCCGTTGGTCGTGGAGCTGTCGTCACTGGTTGGAGGCATATCAGGGCCTTTCGTCGTTGGCGGTGGCAGCAGTGCCGCCGGCGTGGTCGGCGGAGGGCTCGGCGTTCGCGTCGAGGTCCGCCGGAGCCGGCATCTGCGGATGCGGGTCGACGTCGACGCCGGCGATGAAGTCCGCAGCGTGACGGGCCCTGGCCAGCACGAGCTCGGTGTCCTGCCCGTAGGCGTTGACATGGCCGACCTTCCGGCCAGGACGCACGCCCTTGCCGTAGAGGTGGACCTTGATCGCGGGGTCGTGGGCCATCACGTGCAGATAGGGCTGGTAGAGATCCTCATGCTTCGCGCCGAGGACGTTGACCATCACGGACACATCCTCCCGAGCCGCAGGACTGCCCAGGGGCAGGTCGAGAACCGCCCGCAGGTGCTGTTCGAATTGGCTGGTCACGGCCCCGTCCTGGGTCCAATGACCGGTGTTGTGCGGACGCATGGCGAATTCGTTGATGAGGAAGCCCTCAGCGGTCTCGAACAGCTCCATCGCCATCACACCGGTGACGTCGAGGGCCCCGGCGACCGTGAGGACCGCCTCGGTGATCTCTGTTGCCTTCCCAGACGCCAATCCCGGTGCGGGTGCAATGGCTTCCTTGCACACCCCGTTCTGCTGCCAGGTCTCGACGACGGGCCACACCGCGGTCTGCCCCATGGGCGAACGTCCGACCATGACTGCGAGCTCTCGGGTGAAGTCGACCTTCTCCTCGGCGAGCAGCTGTCCGACCTCGTCGAGCCACGTGAGAGCCTCGTCGATGGTGTCGATGACGCGCACACCCTTGCCGTCATAGCCACCGCGCGGGGTCTTGAGGATGAAGGGGAATCCGACCCGCTCGACGAAGGCTTCGACGTCGGCGCGGGAGGTGATCTCCGCCCAGGCGGGGTTCGGCAGTCCGAGTTCGTCCATCCGCCGACGCATGAGGATTTTGTCTTGGGCGAAGATGAGGGCCTGCGGGCCGGGACGAACGGCGTGGCCCGCCTCGGCGAGAGCCTGGAGATGCTCCGGGGGCACATGCTCATGATCGAAGGTCACCACGTCCACCGTCTCGGCGAAGGCCTTGAGGGTCGCGAAGTCGTTGTAGTCGCCGACGCTCACCTCATTGATGACCTGGGTGGCCGGGGCGTCCGATGTCTCAGCCAGAACTGAGAAGCGGATGCCGAGGGCTTCTGCGGCAGGGGCAAGCATACGTGCCAATTGGCC
>JAKDSA010000142.1 GCA_030457025.1 Brevibacterium sp.
TCAGGCTCTGGCCGAGGTCGCCGGCCGGAACACCTCCCCCATTACGGATGATCTCAGCAGGGAGCAGATCTGCCTCCAGGTGATTCGCGGAATCACACTGCACAACAGACTCCTGCTGGCCACCAGCGCACTGGTCCATGCTTCGCTCTCGGCCATGCCTCGCACCTCGCATCACAACGAGCCTCAGGCCACGAAATTCGTCTGACACGCAGCCGCCATCCCCACTAGACTGACCACAGTTGCGTCCGACCGTGGCGTTCGGCCATGACGCAGCCCTGCATGTTCGACTACCAAGGGAGGTCCAGTCGTGGACATCACACCGCTCATCGACAAGCTCAACACCGGACTGTTCATCAATGGCCAGTGGCGCGATGCCGAGGATGGAAAGACCGTTGAGGTCTTGAACCCCGCAACCGGTGAACTCATCACCACAGTCGCCGACGGGTCTGCAGCCGATGCCGAGGAAGCCATCAAAGTCGCCGGTGACACCCAAGAATCATGGGCCGCCACCCCGCCACGCGAACGCTCCGAGATCCTCCGTCGGACCTTCGAACTGCTCACCGAGCGCGCCGATGACATCGCCGCCGTGATGACTGCGGAGATGGGCAAACCCTTCGCCGAGTCCAAGGGTGAGGTCACCTACGGGGCGGAGTTCTTCCGCTGGTTCTCCGAAGAGGCTGTGCGCGTGGGCGGCGACTACATGCAGTCCCCCGACGGCAAGAACCGCATGCTCATCTCCCGTGAACCTGTCGGCCCCTGCGTCCTCGTCACCCCGTGGAACTTTCCGCTGGCCATGGGCGCCCGCAAGATCGGCCCCGCGATCGCCGCCGGCTGCACCATGGTGTTCAAGCCTGCCAAACTGACCCCGCTGACGACCTGCATGCTCGTCGATGTCCTCGTCGAAGCCGGGCTGCCCGCTGGCGTGCTCAATGTCGTGACCTCCGAGTCCGCCAGTCGCGTAGTCGGTTCGTGGATGGAGTCTGGAATTGCCCGCAAGGTCACCTTCACCGGCTCCACCGAGGTGGGCGTGGGCCTGCTCAAGCAAGCCGCGGACACGGTCATGAAGACTTCGATGGAGCTTGGCGGCAATGCCCCGTTCGTCGTCTTCGAAGACGCGGATCTCGACAAGGCGGTCGACGGCGCGGTGCTTGCGAAGATGCGCAACGGCGGCGAGGCCTGCACCGCAGCGAACAGGATGTTCGTCCACACGTCCATCGCCGAGGAATTCTCGACGAGGCTCGCCGAACGCCTCGGTTCGATGAAGGTCGGCAACGGCCTCGACGAAGGCACCGAGATGGGACCGCTGGTCGACCAGGATTCCCTGGACAAGGTCTCAGGCCTCGTAGATGAAGCCGTGGCCAAGGGGGCGAAGGTCCTCACCGGAGGCAAGAAGATCGAAGGCAAGGGCTTCTTCTACACCCCGACAGTCCTCACCGACGTTCCCGATGATTCCGAGATCCGGACCACCGAGATCTTCGGCCCAGTGGCCCCGATCGTCACCTTCGACACCGACGACGAGGGCATCGCCCTGGCCAATGAGACCGAGTTCGGCCTCGTCGGCTACATGTACAGCGAGAACGTCGAACGCGCGCTGAGCCTCGCCGATCGGATGGAGGTCGGCATGGTCGGCCTCAACACCGGTCTGGTGTCGAACCCGGCCGCCCCCTTCGGCGGAGTGAAGATGTCCGGTCTCGGCCGTGAGGGCGGAAGTACCGGCATCGAGGAGTACCTCGAGGTCAAATACGTGGCTCTGCCCCGCGCCTGATCCCGGGCTGAACCTAGTTCAGCGTTGAACCTGCTTTCGCGCTGACCCTGTGACGACGCCGAGGTCGTGGACCGCCCATCGGGCTCGTCGCCACAGACCTACAGATGATGCGTCTGCCGTGCATGAGTGCATGACAGACGCATCTTCTGCGTCTAGGCGTCAGCCGGGACAGGTGTGCCGACCTACGCAGCTACAATCGGACAACATGAGCATAGATCGCCAGCGAGATGTTTGGCTTCGCACTCGCCCGTCCGCTGTGACTGAGCGGCCATGATTCTGCCAGAGGTTCGCGACCCGGCGATGGTCACCGCGCGGCGCGGCGGCACCCTGAGCAATGACGACCACCGACTGCTGGCACTGTGGGCAGCCGACTGCGCCGAGCACGTCGTGCATCTCGTCGAATGCGAGGTGCCCGGGGACACGCGGGTTCGCGATGCGGTGGATGCCGCACGCGCCTGGGCGGATGGGACCATGCCGATGATGCAGGCACGCGCCGTCGGTGGTCACGCTATGGGTGCAGCCCGACCCCTGCGGGGTGCAGCTCGGTTCGCGGCCTATGCGGCTGGGCAGGCTGCCTGCGTCGGCCACGTCGCCGAACACGATCTTGGTGCGGCGGCCTACGCCATCAAAGCCGCCCGCGGCGCGAATCCCGAGGACCCTGCTGCTGGGCGACATGAACGTGACTGGCAGCGTGAGCAACTGCCCGATCAGGTTCGCCGTCTCGTCCTTGCCGATCAGAGCCGGCGCAATTCCATCTGCTGGTTCGTCTTCGGCACCGACTGAGTCTGGTCACCGACTCCCAAGACCATCGCGATCGAGAGACGCGCATGGCATGCATGAGTGCATGCCATGCGAATCTTTCGTACGCGGTTACCTTACGTCGTTCAGTCAACGCTGTTCAGGCGCGGCGGCGGGCGAGAACGTCGTCGACGGCGCCGAGCACGGGGCCCTGATTGGTCCGGATCGCCTTGCGGCCGTGCTCCAGGGGGCTGTCGTCACGGGCGGAGTCGCTGAGTTCGGGGCGGTAGCCGAGTTCGGCGGCGAACTCAGCCGCGATATCTTCACGGGTGCGAGCTTCGGTCTCGTAAGTCTCGTAGGACTCGTAGGACGAGGCATCGGCGGCTTTCGCTGCGGGTACCGAGTGCTCGACCTGTGGGGCATCAACGTAGCTGGGGACCGGCAGCGGCGTCGGCGACCAGGCATCACGTGCCTGGAGCCGCTGCATGAACGGATCGTTCACGCTGGCGGAGTCGGCCTTCGATGCGGTCGCCTCGCCCTCGGATTCCTCACTGGAGTCGGCCTCCGGTGCGAACTCACCTGTTGGAGCCCAGTCGGCTGCAGGGGCCGAATCTGCGATCGGCTTCGAGTCTGCGGTCCACATCGGCTCCGGCGACACCGTGGTTTCGGCAGATGCTGCAGTGTCAGTGGTCGGCGCAGAATCGCCGCGCGCTTGGCCTGCGGATGCCGATTCGATGGTCGATGTCTTCTCCGATTCGATCGTCGACGTCTTCTCCGGGCTGCCAGCCTCTGCGCCGTCGGTGGCCGCTTCCTCCACGATGGGGATCGGCCCGGTCAGCAGCACCTGACGAGTGGTATGACCTTCTGCTGCCTCGTTGCGGATGCGCACAAGAGGAATTTCGCCGGTGTCGGCCTCTTCCCGAGTGTGCCTTGAACTCACGTTGCGCTGCATCACGGCACGCGCTTGGGCTGCCTTCGTCGATCCCGCGGGCCGCGCCTCAGCAGACTTCGCTTCCGTGGTCTTCGGTGCACCGGTCTCAGAGGCGGCGCTCCTGGCCGTCTCCGACCGACCCTCCAGCTCCCTGAGGCGAGCCTTGACCTCACGTTTGCGCAGGTTGAGCGTGCGCACGATGAGGAGCGAGACGATCGCGAGACCGAGGAAGACTCCGATGAGAGCGCCGTGGACGACCGAGAACAGCGCGAGCACACCAGTCACGAGAATGCCCAGGGCAGAAGCGAGGAAGAGCAGGGCGAATCCTCGCGTCCTCGCGCCCAGCGACTTCATGGTCGCACGCAGTGTCGTTGCTTTCTCAGTCATCGTATGGTCCTCATCAGCTCCGAAGCTCGGATTGGGAATCGGTGTACCTCGTCTGGTTGTCTCTGCTGTACCTGTGGTGACGGCTTCGCTGGATCGACTGTGCGGCGATCGCGGCTGGGTGCGTCCCGGCTGAACGTTTCCCGGCCGGATCGCAGCTGCCCCGGAATGCTCGCCGAGGTGGCCTCGGGCACCCCCGGCTGCACCACCTTCGCCCGCTGAGCTTGTCCGGCCTGGCCCCTGACCCGACTGGTTGAACACGGCGTGGACTGCCGGGTGGAGCATCCGAACGTTGCCAGAAGTCGCCGAGGCGGATGCCTCGTGTCCGCTGTGACTGAGGCTGGCGAAGCAGTCGGAGCGGGTTTCCCCGACGGCCACGGGAAGGGAGCTGCGCTGGTGCTGCTCGTCCGCCTCGGCGGTGATGGAGCTTGTGTTCGTGGTGGAGCTCGAGTCGGCGTGTCCGTCGATGACGGCGAATTCGGGTGCCCGCGCGGAGAGGCTGAGTTTCGGAGCCTCCGTCATCGGTGCAACGTCGGGTCGCGGGACGGTCGGTTCGGTGGTGGCAGAGGCGTGAAAGACTCGTGCCCGTTCAGTGTGATCGTGGCCGGGGATATGGGGATCTGAGGCCACGACCTCTGCCTGTTCCGGAACGGAGTCGATCTCGACGCGGGACAGTTCCGTCGCTGATCTGCGGATCATTGTGGGCACGACTACGACGAAGACCACGATGATGGCGATAACGACGATGATGCTGGTGTCCACACTGCAACCCTAGAGCGACCGGATCGACAACGACGTGAAGGGCTGTGGTGTGTCGGTCAAACAGGCACCAAGTTCACAAGTTTCTCTGGCCGTGACGGTATGCGGCGAGAATACCCTGCGGAACTTCCTCGGCGACCAGGGCGAATGTGCGATGATCACACCAGCTGCCGTCGATGTGCATATATTTCTCGCGCACCCCCTCGTCGCGGAGGCCGAGCTTCTCGACCACGCGCAGGCTGGCAGTGTTCTCGGGGCGGATGTTGATCTCGATGCGATGCAGCCCCAGTGCGAAGAGGCTGTGGTCGATTGCCATGGCAACAGCGATGGGAGCGATGCCGCGTCCAGCGACTCGCGAATCGATCCAGTAGCCGATCTGTCCGCTGAGGATGGACCCCCAGCTGATGCTCGAAACGGTGAGTTGGCCGCGGAATCGGCCACCGACCTCGATGGCCAGCGGCACCGACTGCCCTCGTTTGGCCTGCTTGTCGTACATGCGGACCATGGTGCGAAACCCTGGAAGCTGCTGGCCGGGGGTCGGCAGCGTCGCATCCCAGGGACGCAGCCAATCACGGTTGTGCCTGCGGACTTCTCGCCACTGACTCTCGTCGCGCCGGTGCAGTGGGCGCAGCACGATGTCGGACTGCCGATCAGTCAGGATGACTGGCCACAAACGGCTGCCTCCGCTCTTGGATGCTCAATCAGTGAT
>JAKDSA010000192.1 GCA_030457025.1 Brevibacterium sp.
CATCTCTACGACGCCTTCGGGTTCAAGGAATCCGACACCGTCGTCGCCGGTGAGGACCCGGTCGTCATCGACCTCGGCGGCGAGGATCTCGGGTTGACCCTGTGCTACGACATCCGCTTCCCGAAGCTCTACGCCGAGCTCAGTCGCCGTGGCGCCAAGCTCGCCATCGTCGCGGCGTCCTGGGGCGCGGGGAAGGGCAAGGTCGAGCAATGGCAGACTCTGGCCCGGGCCCGAGCCCTGGACAGCAATATGTTCGTCGCAGCAATCGGCCAGGCCGATCCCGAGGTCAGCGGCGTCGACGTGCCGAAGAAGGGACCCACGGGAGTCGGCCACAGTCTCGTGTCCGATCCCTTCGGCCACGTCATCTCCTCACTCGAGGGTGAGGAGGCACTTGAGATCGTCGAGATGGACCTCGCGGGAGCCGACAAGGCCGCCGAGGCGATTCCGGTGCTGACGAATGCGAAGCTCGGGTACTGAGCGGGGCAGTCGAGAAGGGGGACTGCCTGGGAGTGTGCCGTAGAACACAATAGTTGCACTTGAGGCAAAAATGCACAGGGTGCAATAATGTGGATATGACCTCCACAACTCCTGGCGAGCCGACGCCCGCCGACACTGCGGCAGTCGACTCGGCAGCCACAGAGTCGGCTGCCGCCCCGGGCGACGCCGAACAGTCCGAAGGTCTGCGCGAGCGCAAGAAGCGCGAGCGCGGACAGGCCCTGCGCCAGGCTGCCCTCGACCTGGCGCTCGAGAACGGCTACACCAACGTCACCGTCGAAGACATCTGCGAACGCTGCGGAGTCTCACGACGAACCTTCTTCAACTACTTCACGAGCAAAGAAGAGGCCCTGCTCGGCCGCTCTGACACTGTGTTCGACGTTGAGGATCAACCTGCCATCGAGGCATTCGAAGCCGGTGGTCCTCGTGGCAAGCTCCTCACCGACCTTCAGCACCTGCTGGCCTCGGTGGTCCGGACTCGCCTGAACAAGCGCGAAGAGATGCACCAATACCACCAGCTGATGAAGCAGGACCCCTCGCTCATGCAGGCTCAGATGTCGCGCATGGGAAACAATGAGCGCCTGTTCCGGGAAATAATCCAACGTCGCCTCGACCAGGCAGCGGGTACCCGAACCCCGGCCGTCGATGAGAACGCAACTGTCGAGAAGAACTCTGCGGTCGATGAGAACCGCGCGTTCACCTCGGCGACGGATCTTCCAACTGCGAGTCCTGACTCGGGCTCCTGCCACGGCGAGGACAGTATGTCGGTCTCCGCGCGGGCCGAGGCCCTGGCCGCGCTGGCAATGATGTCCATCAAGGCGACGTTCATGCGCCTGCGCAAGGCCGAGGGCGACCCCGCCCCGGTCATCGCGGAACTGTTCGACGAACTGCGAGACATCTTTGAGGAGGAATCCGCATGAGTGCAGCACCCGAAACTGCCGAGAAGGCACCGATCGTCTTGACCAAGAAGACGATCGTGCTGATCTTCTCCGCGCTCATGGCCGCCATGTTCCTGGCGACCCTGGACCAGACGA
>JAKDSA010000193.1 GCA_030457025.1 Brevibacterium sp.
CAGGGGCCGGGTCTCCAGCATCGCCCGAGATGAGGCACTGCGCGCCAAGCTGCGCAGCGGAGCCTAGCACGAAGAATACCTACCCTGAACGATTTCTGTGGCGCGCCTCATGGTAAACTGGAAGTCCGCGAAAGGGGTTTGAAGAGAATATGAGTTTCGAGGTCGGCGACACAGTTGTCTATCCACATCACGGTGCAGCGACAATCCAAGATATCAAAAAACGAACCATCAAAGGTGAGGAGAAACTGTATCTCAAGCTCCAGGTCGCCCATGGTGATCTAGTGATCGAAGTGCCCGCGGAAAACTGCGACCTCGTCGGTGTGCGAGATGTTGTCGGTGAAGAGGGTGTTGAGAAGGTCTTCAGCGTCCTCCGCGCAGAATTCGTCGAAGAGCCCACCAACTGGTCTCGTCGCTACAAGGCGAATCTTGAGAAGCTGCAGTCCGGTGACGTGATCAAGGTCGCCGAAGTCGTTCGTGACCTCTGGCGTCGCGAACAGGATCGTGGCTTGTCGACCGGTGAGAAGCGCATGTTGTCCAAGGCTCGGCAGATCCTCGTTTCCGAACTCGCATTGGCCGAGGAGAAAGAGGAATCCGAGGCCGAGGCACAGCTGGACGAAGTGCTCGCGTCCTGAGCACCTGCGTCATCGTTCCGGCCGCAGGGTCGGGAACACGCTTGGGCAGTACAGACCCCAAGGCCTTTGTCAGGCTGAACGGGAAGAGCCTTTTGGCTCACAGTCTTGAAACGATCATCTCCTCGGGAGTGGCTTCCACAATAGTGGTCGCTGCTCCCGAGGAGTTTTTGATGCGTGCACGCGAAGAGATCGACTCCATTTCAGAATCGAGGCACGACGATTCAGGCACAGGAATCTCGCCCATTCGAATCACAGCTGTAGCAGGCGGAAATGATCGAATCGAATCCGTGCAATTGGCCTTGAAACATGCGGGGGCCGCGGAGATCGTGCTCGTCCACGATGCCGCCCGCGCGCTGACACCGCCCGATGTCTTCCGCCGCGTGGCCGCAGCTGTCCGCGCCGGCGCCGAGGCGGTCGTTCCCGTCCTGCCCATGACCGACACCGTCCGCCGTGCGGAGAGCCGACCGGCACCGAACCAGCTCCGTACGAACGCCGGACCCACAGACCTCCAGCCGCGCAGAGACGCAACCGCCTCGCGCGGAGACGCAACCGCCTCCGCAAACGGTCGGCAGGTTGTGGTCGAATCCGATGCCGAAATCGACCAGGACTTGCCGACAGTTGAGGTCCTTTACGGTGATCTCGACCGTTCGAGCCTCCGCCGGGTTCAAACTCCACAGGGTTTCACCGCGACCACCCTGCGCCGAGCTCACGAAAGATACACCGACGATCTCGCAGTAGCGGGCCCTGGCGTCGTCGCTGCCACGGATGACGCGGGACTCGTCGAGCGCCTCGGAGTCGATGTCGTCGCCGTCGCCGGTGACGAGGAAGCGCTGAAGATCACCTACCCTCTCGATCTCGTGCTCGGTGAGCACATTGCGGCGAACCGTGACGCGA
>JAKDSA010000143.1 GCA_030457025.1 Brevibacterium sp.
CAGTGTCAGCGCCTTGGCGATTCCGGACACCGAGGAGAACTGGTACGAGTCGTTCAACGTCGACATGATGGGCACGGTCAACCTGTCCAAACTCGTCATTCCCCATTTGGAGATGAGCGATGTGGCGTCGCTGATCTCCATCTCGAGCGTCTCGGGGCGTGAGGCCGACTTCGCATCCGGGCCCTATGGCACGATGAAGACCGCGATCATCGGATACATGGCAGGACTGGCTCTCAGCCTGGCTGACAAGGGCATCAGGGTGAATACGGTGTCGCCGGGCAATACATATCACGAGGATGGAGTGTGGCCGGGAATCGAGACGAACGATCCTGAGTTGTTCTCGTTCGCGCTGGGTCTGAACCCCACAGGACGTATGGGAACACCAGCGGAGACAGCTGCCAGCGTCGTCTTCCTATCCAGTCCTCTGTCGAGCCGGACGTCTGGGGCGAACCTATTGATCGACGGAGCATTGACTCGCGGGATCCAGTTCTGAAATCAGTGTGATCGTTCAGTCGTCATCGGACTCGTCGCGTGGGGCTTGGGTTTCATCGTCCTTGCGATCCTCGGCGTCCTTCTGCTCCGGGTCATTTGCATGTACGACCTGCGAAGTGGGGGGGGGCCACCCCGGACCCTGCAGCGCAGTGTCCGCAGGGTCCGGGAGCAGCACAGCGGACTAGACCTGTTTGTCAGCGGTCGGTGACGTCGTGCATCGCCTCAGTCGGGACAACCAGGACCGGCCCTTCAGCGTTGTTGATGACACCGCGTGATATTGAACCCAGCAGAGCGCTCTTGACTGCGCCGCGACCGCGAGTGCCGATGGCCGTGAGAGCAGACGAACGCGTCTTGGCGGCGATCAGGGAGATCGGCTCACCAACGGCGACCTCGGCCGTGATGTCCACGGACGGGTGCAGCTCCTGGAGCCAGGAGAGTTCGGCCTCGATCGACTCCTCAAGTTCACTCCGGCGCGTTTTGGTGCTGGACTCGTCGACGTAGAGCTCAGGGTACCAATACACCCATTCATCGATCAGGGGCATGGCGGCGAAGATATGCAACTTGCCGCTGCGGTGTTCGGCCTGCTGTGCCGACGTGAGCAGGACCATGCGACTCTGCTCGGATCCATCGATCGCAGCGACGACAGGGGAGTCGGTCGTTCCGTGGGTGAAGCGCTCGGCGCCTTGGGCCTCGACCGGCTGATAGCCACTGGGCACCACGACGGTGGGGCAATGGGCATGGGCGGGCAGTGCCGCCGCGACCGATCCCAGAATCCGCCCGACGAAGCCTCCCCGACCGCGGGCTCCTACGACGACCAGCTTCGCCCGAGCCGAAAGTTCGACGAGGGCGCCGGTGGCGTCTCCCTGCGTGGTCACGAATTCTGCTTTTCCCGGGTATTCCCTGAGGGATTCGCGTGCCTCGCTAAGAGTCTTCTCGGCGAGTTCCCGTCTGAACTGGTCCTCGGGTTGGGCCGGAAGTGATGCCATGTTGGGATAGATCATCAGCGGGACGCTGAATGCGGTGACGACCGTGAGCCCGATACCGCGGCTCAAAGCCTCCACAGCTGCGAAGTGAAGTGCAGATTGTGCGTGTTCGGAGCCATCGAATCCGACCATGACATCGAGGTCTCGCTCTGCGGAATCGAAGGGTGTGGTGATTGGAGCCGTGCCAGCGCTGCTATTCATTGCAATCCTCTCATCGGAGTTTCCCTGATCACGACGAACGCGAAAGCCGTGTTGATGACGATCGAATTCGCTACTACAACCATAGCAACAATTATACAGAACGTAGAATAACGTGTCGTCCCATCTTCCGCGGCGAGAATCCGGGCGAACTACCGGTCGAGGGGCGGCTCCGCGTCACTGGTCTGAGGAAGCACTCAACTGTATGGTCGGCCTCCACCTCTGACGTCTCAGGCAGGAAGTCCGATCGACATCAGCAGCTTGCCGCGGAGTCGGAGTTCGTATACTGCCTCGGTCATCTCACAACCCCAGCACCCGCACCGCGTTGTCCTTCATGATCAGCGGCACGGCTTCCTCCTTGATACCTAGTTCCTCGAAGTCCTTGATCCAACGCTCGGGAGTGATGAGCGGGAAGTCGGAGCCGAAGAGTGTCTTGGTCTTGAGCATGGAGCCGATGGCGCGGGTCAGCTGTGGTGGGAAGTACTTCGGCGACCACCCGGAGAGATCGATGAACACGTTGGACTTGTGCGTGGCGATCGAGATCGAGGCATCGGCCCACGGCACGGACGGGTGCGCGAGGATCATCGTCAGCGTGGGGAAGTCCGCTGCCACGTCGTCGAGGAGCATCGGGTCCGAGTACCGCAGTTTGATTCCGCGTCCGCCGGGGAGTCCTGCTCCGATTCCGGTCTGTCCGGTGTGGAAGAGCGTGACCAGTCCGTGTTCGGCGCAGGCTTCGTAGATCGGGTAGTAGGTGCGATCGCTGGGATCGAATCCCTGCAGGCTGGGGTGAAACTTCATGCCCCTGACTCCGTAGTTCGTCGCCAGATCGTGGACCCGGGCAATCGCCTCGGCGGTGTTGAGGGGATCGACGGAACCGAAGGGGATGAGGACGTCGTTGTGCTCGGCGGCCTTCTCCGCGATCATCTCCGACGAGACCGGAGGGTGATCTCCCAGCGCCGTTCTGGCGTCGACCGTGAAGATCACGGCCGCCATGTTCCGCTCCCGGTAGTAGGCGGCGAGGTCGTCGACCGTGGGCGTGCGGGGGACCGGTGCCTTGAAATACCCCGCCGAGGCGTCGAGGAGTTCGCGATCGAGCGAGGTGTGTTGGTGGGCATCGGCTTCGACATGTGTGTGCACGTCGATCGCGGTGATCTTCGAAAGGTCGATATTGGGTTGGTAGATCATGAGTGTCCTTCCGGAAACGGGATTGTCAGCATCGTAGCCGTGGGCGAGGGACGCTGTACCTCAGTGCCCAGGAACTGGCTCTAGGGAAGCTCCCCGTACTTGCGCTTGAGGGCGATGAGTTCAAGCAGCATCTCGTCGCGTTGCTTGGCGATGAGCACAGGATCCTTGCCCTCGAGCTCATCGTCGACCCCGGCGACCAGCTTGTCAGTCAACTCCTCGCCGAGGTGGACCTGCCCCAAGTCACGCATCCACACTTCCTGTGGTGGTCCCAGGTGCTCGAGCACGTGCCGCATCCCGCCCTGTCCGCCGGACAGTCCCTGCTGCACGAGGGGACCGAGAATCGCCCAGCGCAGACCGGGCCCATAGGAGATCGCCGTATCGATGTCCTCGACAGAGACCATGCCGCGGTCGACAAGCGAATACGCTTCCTGCCACAGGGCCGCCTGCAGGCGGTTCGTGACATGACCGGGCAGTTCGGCACGGACGAGGATCGGCTTCTTCCCGATCGACCGGTAGATCTCGAGCCCACGCTTGACCACCTCGGCGGGAGTCGCCGGTGTCGGCACGAGCTCGACGAGGGGAACCAGGTGAGCCGGGTTGAACGGGTGCCCGACGACGATCCGTTCGGGATGATTGGTCGCTTTGGTCGCCAGCTCGCTCGGCGCGAACCCGGAGGTCGACGATGCGATGATCGCGGAAGCGGGCACTGCGGAGTCGGTTTCGGCGAGCATGGACTGCTTGATGTCGAGACGCTCGGGACCGTTCTCCTGCACGAAATCAGCATCGCCGACCGACTCGGCCAATGATCCTGCGAAGTGCAGACGCTCCATCGCCGAGGTGATGTCACCTTCTCCGGTCACTTCGAGGTTTCCCTCGACTTGGGACCGCAATCGCGCTTCGGCACCGTCTGCTGGGTCGAAGGCCGTGACCGTGTGCCCGGCAGTGAGGAATCCCGTCGCCCACGCGGCCCCGATGACACCGGTACCGAGGATCGCGACCTTGAGAGTTGTACTCATGCCTCCACCTTCGCCTTTCGTGCCTGTGCATACTCCACGTACTCATCGAGCGACCACGGATCCTGCAAGGCCCCGGTGCTCGCCACTGACTCGGCGGTCGCACCCTGAACGATGCGTTTGACCGGGACCTCGAGCTTCTTGCCCGTGCGACCCAGTGGAATCCGTGTGACCGGCACGACCTCGTCCGGCGTATGCCTGGGGGACAGCCGTGACTTCAGCTCAGTCCTAATCCGATCCGACAGTCCGTCAGAGAATGACATCCCGTCCTCGGTTTGGACGAAAAGGACGAGCTCGCCCATCCCGCCGTCGGGGTCCTCGAGGTGGATGACCAGGGCATCGGATATCTCGGCGAAGGTGTCGAGGACCGAGTAGAAGTCCGCGGTGCCCAAGCGCACCCCGCCCCGATTGAGGGTGGCGTCCGAGCGTCCGGTGACGACGACCCCACCGCCGGTGGAGAACCGGGCCCAGTCACCGTGGCGCCAGATGCCGGGATACTTATCGAAGTACGCAGCCTCATAGCGGGCATCACCGTCGGGTCCCCAGAACGTCACCGGCATCGACGGCACCGGCTGGGTGATGACGAGTTCGCCCAGATCATCGACCACTTCGTTTCCGGAGGCGTCGAAGGCGGAAGCGGCGAAGCCGAGGGAGACTCCCGACATTTCGCCCGAGTACACCGGTGTCAGTGGGGAAGCCTGGAGGATGCCGGTGCACACATCGGTACCGCCGCAGCCCACATTGAGCAGCACATCGTCACCGAACTGCTCGTACACCCATTCGTACCCCTCGGCGGGCAGCGGTGCACCGGCGGCGCCGAACTGGGAGACCGCGGACAGGTCGAACTCCTCGGTGGGGTTGAACCCGGCCTTGCGGGCAGACATGATCGCTCCAGGTGCCACACCCATGAGTGTGGCTTTGGTGTTCGCAGCGATGCGCCAGAGTTCCTTGGGATCCGGAAAGTTGGGGTTGCCGTCGATCATGACGATCGAGGACCCGACGACCAACCCGCCGATGAGAGCGTTCCACATCATCCACGCGGTCGTGGAGAACCAGCAGAACTGGCTGCCCGGTCCCAGATCGAAGTGCAGGCTGTGATTCTTCAGCGTCTCGAGGAGGATGCCGCCGTGGCTGTGCACGATGGCCTTCGGCTTGCCGGTGGTTCCGGAGGAGAAGAGGATGAATAGCGGGTGGTCGAAGGGTACCGGTTCGAACTCCAATTCCGCCGAGGGGGCCCCGCCGGCCGTACCCGCCGAGGTTGCCCCGAGCCCCGCATAGTCAACGACGTCGATCGCGTGGTCGATTCCGGCACCGTTCGTGAACTGTTCGCGTGTGTCGTCATCGAGG
>JAKDSA010000062.1 GCA_030457025.1 Brevibacterium sp.
CCGGCGTCCGTCAGGCTCCGGCGTCGGTCCCACCCACGTGGCTGATTCATGTCCGCGTCGATGACGTCGACTGAACGATCGCCGAAGCGGAGGCTGCGGGCGGTAGCTGTCTCCTGCGGTCGCTGGACGACGGTCCGAGCCGACGCGTCGCGATCCTCGCTGATACGACCGGAATCCCCTTCTGTGTCAATGACGGCGAGTCCACCGAGGGTGTCGAGACGACCGGTGGCACGGTTAGGCTCGAGCCCTTCGACACGGAGCGTCACCGGAATGTTGTCATCGCCGACCCTGTGCCGGTGCCGTTCTGGCCCGCAGTGCCGACCTGGTGGGCGGATGAGGGCTGGGGCGTGGCGGATGCTGCTGGCCAAACGCGCCAGTGGGAGGTCACTGCGGCGGTCATCGATCTGCTCATCGGGCGGAAGAAGCTGAGCACCGCCGGCAGCCGGGGTCGGCCCTCGACGGCCGAGATGCTGCAGTTCTGCGCCGATGACGCAGTGGTCCCCGAGGTGGAGGTGCTGTCATCGTCGCGGGTCCACACGGCACTCGACCGCCTCGCAGGCAACGATGTGAGGTATCGGTTCGTCCTCGCGGACGCAGAAGCACAGCGTCGGCCCGCTCATTCCGCCAGGTGCCTTCGTGCATCGCCCAGTCATACTGGCGTATGTTGGAGCGTCCCGCGTAGAGTCGGTCGTCCGGAACGTGCCGACAGCACATCACATCGTCGACGTCCCCGCCATCGCGCCGAACCGCCTTGTCCAGCCGTGGCGCGGTGACCCTGTCCGCCAGGGCCGCTACAGCAAGTGCATATGCCAGGGCGCAGATTTCGTCCTGGCTCGTTCCAACGAAGAGTAGGTGGTCGCCATTTCTTTCAGTGACCTTGGTACGACGTGGCAGACGCTCGTCGTGGTTGTGATTTCTACGGTCGGTATCTATCTGGCGCTGATCCTGTTCTCCAGGGTCGCCGGTCTGCGGTCGTTCTCGCAGATGACAAACTTCGACATGGCCGCAACCGTGGGCATCGGCTCCATGCTGGCCACGACTGCACTGAGCAGCAGCACCCCGCTTCTGGTCGGAGTCGTCGGTCTGGCAGTCCTGTTCGCCGTGCAATGGGTGGTGTCCAGGCTGCGGCGCCATCGCGGGCCGGAACGGCTCGTGGACAACAGCCCACTGGTCCTGATGAGTGGTGCCGACGTGCTGTCTGAGCATCTGACCATCGCTGCGATGACGCGCAGCGACCTCCGATCGAAACTTCGACTCGCCGGCGTGACCCGTTACGACCAGGTGGGAGCTGTGGTGCTGGAAGTCACCGGCGAGGTATCGGTGCTTGTGAAAGGTCCCGACGACCCTCCGATGGATCCGGATCTGTTCGCCAGCGTCAGAGGACGAGATCAGCTGTTCTCCGACGATAGCTTTGTTTCGTAGAATGCCTATGCCGGGAGAAGGATGCGGATGCGCACTGGTCACTCGGTGTCGTCAGCGCTCTCGGCGTCTGCGTCCTCTTCGCTTTTGCTGGTCCGGTCGAAGAGGACGATGAATGTCGCGCCGGCCAGAACCAGGCCGGAGGCGACGATGGCGATCGGCCCGATGCGGAACGGCAGGACATCGTGAAGCAGCCCGCGCACGGTCGAACTCGGATCCGCCAGTGTGGCCGCGACGAAGATCGCCACCAGAATCGAGATCCCCGTTGCGGCGAACTTGTTCCATGTCCCACTGATGCGTCCGGCCAGCAGGCGTCCGGCCTTGATGATTCGACCCGTTCGCAGGATCCGCAGGGCGCCGATGAGCCGAATGAGGCGGAACAGCTGAACCGGACCTAGGGCGAACACAACTCCGAGGATGACAAGCACCGTGAGCGCCACCAGCCACAGGTGACGTTTGAGCCAGGCGAACTTGTCCGGTGTGACGAGAAGGAGGATGAGCGTCTCACCGACAAGGACCACGCCGGAAAGAGAATTGATGACCCGACCGGCATCGCTCCACGGTTCGGACAGGAAAGTGAGGAACACAGCCGGGATCGAGACCAATGCGGCGACGAGAACCGGCACTGCCAGGCGTTCCTGCCAGCGCTGCTCGCGATCTGCTGCGTGTGAGTCGTCAGTCATGGTCACTATCAGAATAGTCGGTCGGCGGGGTTACCCCTCCAACAGCCCCCGAATGTCCTCGGCCGTGACCGTCTGGCTGAATGCCTGCCCGCTGGGACCGCGCCCTTCGAAGGTCCCGCCGTCGCTCATCAGCGAGTCGAAGAGCTCGGCCTTCTTCTTCTGCAGGGCCAGGACCTTCTCTTCGATCGTGCCTTCGGTGACGTAGCGGTAGACCATGACGTTCTTCGTCTGGCCGATACGGTGGGCCCGATCGATCGCCTGATTCTCCGTCGCTGGGTTCCACCACGGGTCCATGAGGAAGACGTAGTCGGCTTCGGTGAGGTTGAGGCCGAACCCTCCGGCCTTGAGACTGATGAGGAATACGGGCGCGGACCCCGAACGGAACTCCTCGACGACGGCCCCGCGATTGCGAGTGGAGCCGTCGAGGACGACGTAGGGAACACCTCGGCGATCCAGATCGTCTGCGATCTTGGCCAGGAACGAGGTGAACTGGCTGAAGATGATCGACCGGTGGCCCTCGGCGAGCACATCGTCGAGGCGCTCCATGAGAGCGACGAGCTTGGACGAGGGGACATCCGCATGTTCCTCATCGACGATGCTCGGGTCCAGCGCCAGCATCCGCAGCAGCGTCAGCGAGCGGAAGACGATGAACCGCTGCTTGTCGTAGTCGCTGTCGATGAAGCCGAGGATCTTCTTCCGCTCCTTCTGCAGCACCCGATCGTAGAGCTTGCGATGAGCGGAATTGAGCTCGACGGAGATGACCTGCTCCTGCTTCTCCGGCAGGTCGGCGGCCACGAGATCCTTCGACCGGCGCATCATGAACGGACGAATCCGACGCTGCAGACGCACCATCCGACCCGGATTCTCACCGCCCTCGATCGGCCTCACGTAATCGGCATCGAAGCGATGGGCGCTGGGGAAGAGACCGGGTGAGGTGATGGAGAGGATCGACCACACATCGCGCAGCGAATTCTCCATCGGCGTGCCCGTCAGCGCCAGTCGGAAGGCAGCATTGACCGATTGCGCCGCTTGGTGGACCTGGGAGGAGCTGTTCTTGACGAACTGCGCCTCGTCGAGGACGAAACCGGCCCAGTCCAGGCGCGAGATCGGGTCCTCCTCGAGCCGCAGCATGGCATAGGACATGACGATGACATCGGCACCGGCGACCACCTCGGCGAGGCGGGTCTTGCGCTTCTGAGTCGACTCCGCGACGACGCGAACGTCGAGGTCAGGCGTGAACTTCGCGGCCTCCCTCACCCAGTTGTCGACCACCGAGGTCGGGGCGACGACGAGGAACGGGCGGTCGGCCTTCGCATGGGCGATGAGCGCCAGGGTCTGCAGGGTCTTGCCGAGTCCCATGTCGTCGGCGAGGATTCCGCCGAGGTGACACCGGTAGAGCAGCGCCAACCATCGGAAGCCCTGCACCTGGTAGGGGCGCAATCTCACCCCACCCAGATCGGGCACCTCGGTGGCGGGCAGGTGGTCGAGATCGGCCAGGGCCTGCGCGGACTCCCGCCAGGACTGGGCAGGTTCGGACTCGTCGGCGAGGTCCTCGAACTCGGACCACAGCCCCACATGCAGGCGGGAGATCTTCGGTGATTCCGGTTCCCACTCGGGGATGAGATCCGCCTCGGCGAGCAGGGCCTTGATCCGGTCGAAGGCCGGCTTGTGCAGCGACAGGAACGTGTCGTCGGAGAGCTTGATCTTCTTGGTTCCCGCGGCCAGGGCCTTGAAGAGCTTGACGAAGGGCACAGGGTGGCCGTCGACGGTGATCTGGAAGCCGAGATCGAACCAGTCATTCTTGTCCGATTCGACCGAGGTGATCTTCACATTCGGTTCTCCGCCGAGCTCCCGGTAGGGCTGCTTCTTCCCGCGCGTGATGACCTTGACGTGCTCGATCTCCTCGAGATCGGGCAGGACGTTGACAACGAAGTCTGCGGTGTCCGCATCCGTGAGCTCCATGTCCCGGGGGTGGCCCGGCGGTTGGGTCTCGGCGAGGACGGATGCGACCTGCCCGAGCACGGTGGCCTCATGCTCGAGGTCGCGATTGTCGCGCGGGTCCGGAGCCGGGGCCGTGTCAGGTGTACCTGCTGTGGTTCGGACAGCGGACGTGCCGAGCGCCGACAGCGGCACCACGGGCAGGGTCCGGCGAGGTCCCGAGTACTCCCAGTACCACTGCAGGCTCAGGACGTCCTTGGCCCCGAACGACTGGAACAGCACCAGCTGCGGCTGACTGAAGTGAGGGAACTTCACCGTTTCGTCGGTGCTGACAACCTCGGCGGAAGTGCGCAGCAGCGGGTAGTACTCCTCGAAGAACTCCTCGGACTCGGCGGCCGGGATCGTGATCGGGCCAGGTGCTGCGAACACCGACAGAGCCGACTGCGCCGTCAGTTTGGCTGCGGGTGCCAAGGACACGGTGAAACCCGAACGCAGATCGACACCGAAGAATCCGTGCGTCCAGATCGGTTTGGTCAGTCCGGGCGAGAATTCGCGTTCATCGATCGTCACCCGTGGCTGCACCCGCAGTTGGTTCTTCACCCGATTGACGTCGATGATCGCCTTCGCCTCACGGCCGATGCGCACGGTCATGCCCTGATTGACGCCGACGAGCTCGATTCCGAGATCGGTGGCCTGAGCGAACATGTCCCACAGCAGCGGAGTATGGAAATCGCCGAGGTTGTACGGCGCACCATCGGGCGTGAAGTCCGTTCTGTCCCGGGTGCGCAGTCCCGCGAGCTGAGTGAACCATTCCTGGTGGCGAGGGTCGACGTTGAACTGTCTGGCCATGCGATCGATGGTGCGCCAGGTCAATGACTTCTTCACCCAGTTGCCGGATTCACTGAGGATCAGCGGGCGGATGGCCAGGCTGGGGTCGGTGCCGGGGGAGACCTCCTGCTTGTCCAGGACGACGGAGTGCTTGGGTTCGAACCAGGTGCGGGCCACGACCTCGACGAGCTCGAATCCCAGGGCCACGGGCGTGTGCGACTGCGGGGCCGCCTCGGCGAGGGAGGCAAAGGCGTCGCGCCAGCCGGCGGTGGCAGTCGACCGTGGGCTGGGCGCAGAAGGTGCATCGCTGGGAGGAGCGGTCAGTCGGTTCTCGGGCACGGTGCCATCCTCTCACCCCGGACTGACATGCGAAGCGCGGCAGCTGGTCGGGGCGAAGGCCGGGAGAGGCCGCGTGTTCACCCGTGCGGGACTGAGGTCAGTCCCGGGCTGCCTGCTCGGCATTTGCTGAGACCTTGCGCAGAAGCTCGGCCAGGGTGGTCTGCTCCTCGGCGTCGAGCCCGTCGATGAAGAAACGATCCTGATCGAGGCAGATCGGCAGCTGCTCTTCGACGATGTCGCGGCCCTCGTCGGTGAGGCGGAGCATCACGACACGGCCATCACGGTCGGAGCGAGTCCGCTCGATGTACCCCACTGATTCCAGCCGTGCCGTGAGCTTGGTCGTCGCTGCGCCGCTGAGCATCGTCGATGAGGTCACCTCGCTGGCGCGCAGGGGTCGCTCGCTGCGGGCCAGAGCGCAGAGGACGTCGAACTCTGAGCGCGAGATTCCGCTGGAGGCGAGCACGCGTTCCTGTTGGGTCAGCGACTGCGCGCTGATGCGGTTGATGCGCCCCAGCAGCTCCATCGGCGCGGTATCGATCTGCGGCATCGCGCGCTTCCACTTCGCCCGGGAGCGGGTGACGAAGTCGGGGTCGTCTTCTGTGATCACGGTTGCATTCTAGTACCCAAGTGTTTCACTAGTATTTTACTCGTGTACTATTGAAGAATTCCCAACCTTCGAATGGAGCCGTCGATGTCCCAGACCACCACCCGCCCACAGGCCTCGAGCGCGGAAGCCGGCGGCTCGCTGCTGCGTCAGCCGCCCGCGGTGTGGGCGGTCGCATTCGCGGCGATGGTGGCGTTCATGGGCATCGGCCTGGTGGGCCCCATCCTGCCGACCATCTCCGACGAGCTGAATTCCTCACCCACGCAGACGTCCTTCCTCTTCACCAGCTATCTAGCGGTGACCGCGGTCGCCATGTTCTTCACCAGCTGGCTGTCATCGCGCATCGGGACGAGAACCACGATGCTCCTGGGCTTGGCCGTCATCGTCGTCGCCGCAGTCTTCTGCGCCCTGTCGACGAACATCGAAGGTGTCATCGCCTTCCGCGCTCTCTGGGGGCTGGGCAACGCACTGTTTCTGTCCACCGCGCTCGCCTCGATCATCTCCGCCAGCGGCGGTCGTCCGGGGCATGCGGTGATCCTCTACGAAGCCGCCCTCGGTCTGGGGCTGGCCATCGGACCCCTGGCCGGCGGTCTGCTCGGGGAGATCAACTGGATGGCACCGTTCTGGGGCACCGCCTCGTTGATGGCCGTCGGGTTCGTCGCGATCATCGCCGTGGTCCGAGGGTCAGGACGGCCCGTCGAGAACAGCCACGTCCTGGCACCGTTCAAGGCGCTGTCGATCCGCCCGATCCTCATCATGAGCATCGTTGCCTTCTTCTACAACTCGTCGTTCTTCGTGACCCTCGCCTACGTTCCCTACCCACTGGGAATGTCCGCCGTGGGCATCGGCGTCGTGATGACTGGGTTCGGCCTGGGCCTTGCGCTGGCCAGCGTCGTCATCGCACCGTGGTTCACCCGTCGTTTCTCCGCCACCTACGTTCTTGTCGCCTCACTCGTCCTCTTCGCCCTGACCCATATCGGTGCGGGGGTGCTGACCGAGACGAACGCCGGTTTCATCATCTGCGTGGTCCTGCTCGGCTTCGAGATCGGTGCGGTGAACACCGTCCTCACCGAGGTCGTCATGGAGGCCAGCGATCTGCCTCGTCCCGTGGCCTCGTCAGCGTATTCGGGTGTGCGCTTCATCGGCGGTGCCATCGGCGCGCCAGTGGGAACCTCACTGGCCGCATTCGGCGTCGGTGTGCCCTTCTTCTTCGCTGCGGCGACCTCGCTTGTCGGCGTGCTGATCATTGCGATCTTCCACCGCAGTCTGAACCGGGCGGATCATCCCGTCGACGAGGACTCGGTCGAAGAGGCGGCAGCGATCACCTACGGGGAATGATCTTTCGGCACAGAGCACTCAGAACGCGGCGCAGAGCGCGCGGCTGTTCGGCGCGTATTCCGGGGTCGGTGCGTGTTCTGGGGCCTCCGTGCTCGCACCGCGACTGGGTTGTGCTGCGTGTTCGCGAGCTCCTCGGCCACAATCGCCGCAGCCCGACCATGTCAGGACCGCGCGGTATCGTCGGGGCATGGATGAGAACAACGATGTTCACACGGAGTTCTTCGGTACCTATGTTCAGGCCCTGATCGACCGTGACGCTGCAGCGATCGCCGACCACTATGCGGTCCCGGTACAGACCGAGTTCCCGGGGCAGCGGATCGCGGTCACCGATGCGAATCAGACAGAGAGGTTCTTCGCCGGAGCATTCGCCCAGTATGAGGGGCGACGGTGAACGATGGCTGACTACCCTGAGCTGCTGCAGACCGTCATCGATACGACCGAGCCCCGGGCGCTCGCCGAGTTCTATCGGCTGCTGCTCGGCTACGTCTACCGCCCCGGTGACGAACCGCAGGACACCGGGGATGCAGACGATTCCGACTGGTTGGTGCTCACCGACTTGAACGGAAATCGGAAGCTGGCATTTCAACTGGTTGACTACCTTGAGTCGACGACCTGGCCCCGCACCTCGGTGCCGATGCAGATGCATCTCGACCTCACCGTGACGGACAGGGGCGAGCTCGAACGTCAACGCAGACGAGGCGAGGAACTTGGTGCCCAAATGCTCGTAGACCGCACCGACGACCCCGACGAGCCGCTCTACGTATTCGCCGATCCTGCCGGGCACCCGTTCTGCCTCCTGGTCGCGTGATGGAGGCCTCCTACAGCGACGAGGAGAAGTGGATGGTCGTCAAGGGCCGTCGGTGGCGAAGAACCGATCCAGAGCTGAGCCCGGCCGTGGTCGAAGAACTCAAGCACCACCTCGGCGTGGCTCGAAACGGTGTACGGGCCGCGAAGAGGTCAGGCTCGGACGACGACCTCAAGGACGCTCGAGGTCGCGTGGACGCTGCCAAGCACGGACTGGGGGAGCGCGGTGACTACTGGTGGGAGATGACGGTTGTGGAGAGGCGCGAACAGTCCGACTCTTCGGCGTACGCCGTTCAGTTCGAGCCTTCGACTTCCGTTCTCAGCCGGTCTCGCAGCAGTGAGAAGAAGGTGTCAGGGTCTCCTCGACAGCCTGCGAGGTCGTCCTCATCGAGCAGGATCTTTCCGCGACGGTATTCCACCAGCACGACGACCGGAGATCGACTGGCTGCTGCCAGGGCGGTGTCCTCGTCCATCTCGTTCAGATGCACGGCTGTGAATGGAACATCGAATGTCTCGAGGCCACGCGACCAGGCCGGTTTGGCCCTCACCGAGGTGCCATGTGAGATGTCGCAGAGGCTGCACGATCTGGAGCCTCGAAGTTTGCCGACCACATAGCTCAGCTCTCCGAAGAGGCCGCCGTCGGCAGCATAGACTCCGACGAGTCGTGGACGCCCGGGTGCTGATGTCGGCATGGTGTCTCTGCTTTCGTCTCGCGGGTGTTCCAGCTCGGCAGCTGCTGGGACCTCGGTCGTCAGCCGCCCTAGACCAGGTGACCGGTGACGACGATGTTGTCTTCATAGTGCCCGGTCTGTTCGTTGAAGTCACCACCGCAGGTGATGAGCCTGATCTCTGGATCCTCGGTGTTGCCGTAGACCTTGTAGTCGGGGAAGGAGTCTTTGCCGTAGTCGGTGACGTCATCGACGCTGAACGTCGCCTTGGAGTCGTCTTCTCGAGTGACGGTGAGAGTGTCTTCGGGCTGGAGGCCGCCCAGGTCGAAGAAGACCGCGGGCCCATCCTCGGCGGAGTCGACGTGGCCGACGATGAGTGAGGGGCCGACCTCGCCGGGGGTGGGTGAGCGTTCGTACCACCCTGCCGGTGCGTCCTTGCCCAACGGTGGCACTTCGAGGACGTCATCGTCTGTGAGACCGAGATCCATGATGCTGGTGTCGACATCGATCGCCGGAATCGTCAGCCGTGTCGGAGCGGAGGCGTCCATCGCGTTGTCGGGTGCGGTGTCTGCGGTCGGATCGGCTGGGGTGGTGGGGTCAGCCTCGGTGGGTGAGTCGGATTCAGCAGTTGCGGAGGCCGGCGTATCTGGCTCGGAGGGGTCGTTGCTGTTCTCTGCAGTGGCAGCGTCGCTGCCCGATGCCGCGTCCGGCTGCGGTGGTGATTGGCCGCGGACGAGGCCGATCGTGATGAGTATCGCCGCGACGACAAGCAGGGCAAGGCCCACCACGGCCCAGGTGTTGATGCCGCGGCGAGTCCTTGCCTGCTTGTCAGTCATGGCTGGTGTTGTCCTTTCCGTTGCCGATCAGTGAGATCGGCTGTGTCTCAGTGAGCGCTGTTCGTCTTCTTCCTCCGTGAGATCACGAAGGCGGCTCCGGCTGCGACGAGTGCTCCGCCGCCGGCGGCCAGCATCACTGTGTCATCGGTTCCGGCGGTGCTTCCGCCACCGGTGTCAGGTCCACCCTTGGGCGGCTGTCCCATCTGGCTGTCCGCGAGCGTTCCGCACAGAGCCGGGGCGGTGGCGGCCTGCGGGAGGCTGTCATCGAGGGGGCTCTTGGCGTCCTGAACGTCCTTGGGCAGGTTCTCGGGGTTGAGGCCGTGGACGACGACGGATGCTCCGCCATTCTTAATGGCATCGGCGGTCTTGTCATCGAGGTCGATGGTGCGCTCGTAGGTTGCCGAGCCACCCTTGATGCCGGCGTGCTCGACGTCGACAGCGGCAGCGGCACTGGTGTCACCGGAGTCCGTCAGAGTCGTGGACACTTCGCCGTAGGCGGCGCCACCTTCAGGGGTGTTGACGATTCCGTCGCCGTCCTCATCAGCCGAAGGGGTGGGGCATGTGCCGTTGCCGCCAGCCTTGACGTGGATGTGCTGGACGTGAGGGTACTTCCCGTCCTGGAACGTCTCGGCCAGACCTTCGACGTGTTCCGTGACCGTCGCCTGATTGCCCTTGAGGGTGATCATGATGTCACCGGAGGCTCCGCTGTCATTGACCTCGTTGAGATCAGCCTGGTACGTCCAATTCTCACCGGAGTCGGTGTTGCCTGCGGTTGCCGCGGCTGCCGGGCCTGCTGCAAGACCGAATGCGGTCAAGGCGAGGACTGGAGTGAGCATGAGCTTCTTCGCTGTGCGCATGGTGTCTTCCCTTCTGCTTTATCTCTCTGTGGACAGCCCGTTTGGGGCCGTACACAGGTGATTCGGAGAGAACATCACAGCGGATTGGTCGATGGCGAAGTTTTTTTAGAACAATCTCACGCGCCGTGCTCGGACGACGATCGCGTCGTGCCCGGCAGGCGACCGGATCGCGCTCAGCGGCAAAGCTGATCGGCGAGGTCCTCGACATCCTCGGCGACCACGTCCCAGTCTCCTTCTGCGCTGAGATCGGTCGTCTGGCCCGGACCGTATTCGGTGGGACGGACCACGAACGCGGTGCGCAAACCGACAGACTCCGCAGCGGCGAGGTCACTGTTGTGGGCTGCGACCATTGCGACCTGATCGGGGACAAGTCCGAGGATCTCCACGGTGCGCAGGTAGGCGGCCGGATCGGGCTTGTAAGCACCGGCAACCTCGGCGCCGAGGATGGCATCCCAGGGCAGCTGCGCGGCCTTGGCGACATCGAGGGCGAGACGGACATTGGCATTCGAGAGCGGAGCGATGATGAACCGCTCCTTCAGCCGAGTCAGCCCGGAGACGGAGTCGGGCCAGGGGTCCAGGCGATGCCACGCAAGGTTGAGCTCGTCGAGGACCTGTGGTGGAACAGCCTCGGAATTGACACCGAGACGATCAAGCACGGTCATGAGATTCTCCCGGTGAAGGACATCGAGGCGTTCGAAGGGTCTGCTGCCATTGCGCACGCGCTCCATCGACGGTTGGTACTCCGCCCGCCACAGGTCCGCGAAATCACGCGGATCCGCGCCGGGAAGATAGTCGCCGAGGTGGGTGGAGACCTCGGCGGAGACGCTCTCACGCCAGTCCACGACGGTTCCGAACATGTCGAACAGCAATGCCTTGACCGTGGTGAATCCTGCACTCATGGCTTCACACTAATCCGCGGCACTTCGAACGCCAATACGCTGGTGAATGGTCGATACGGTATCGGCGGAAGGACTTGTCCATGGGACGGAGTTGGAAGGGCATCGCCATCGTTGCTTGGACGACCCTGACCACGCTCATCGCCGTCATCGCCGTCATCGTCGACTCCTTCGTCATGTCGCTGATCATGGCAGGTTCCGTGGGCGGACTGCTGTTCGTCGTGAGTTCTGTGATGGGGCAACGAGCGCGGTCGGCGAGCAATCCACGTAAGATGACCTGGATGACTGACTCAGGCACCGAGAAATCCCACACTGCATCCCTCGCGCTCCTCGGGGCGCTGCTCCACTGTGCTGCGAGAGACGCCGAGCTCTCACCCCGTGCCTCCTCTGCCGTCGAGCTCGACCGCGCTGAGCAGGAGATCCTCGCCGAGGTGGAGGTTGCTCTCCGCAATCAGGTCCAGGATGAACGCGTCCTGAAGAAGGCCCTCGCCGAGGTGGCCGATTCACTGTCGAGTGTACGGGCCTCTGACGGTGTCGTGTCCCTGACTGCGGCGAAGTACGAGAAGCAGCGCACCGCGGTTCTCTCAGAGTTGGGCATCGCCTCGGCCAAGGGCGCCAGCGTGTGGCCGCCGACGAGCCAGACAGCCGTGCAGCGCTTCGGTTCGTGGAACGAAGCACTCAAGACTGCAGGTTTGGCCACGAGCTCTGTCGGCCGAGCTCGCGGCCAACTCCGGTTCGATGCCGGGGCCTATGAGAAGGCGATTGCCGAGTTCGTCGCCGACTGCGAATCCCGTGGTGTCGGCGCCACGTACAAGGCGTACGGCGAATATGCCGCCGAGCACAAGGGGCAGGTGCCTTCGGCGGCCGCGGTCCGCAAGTTCTATGGAAGCTGGAGCAAGGCGCTCGCCGCCATCGGCTGAACCCGTCCAAGCACTCACCGGAGGAGGCGTCCTCCCCTGATGACGGAGTGGATTGAGCTGTCGGCGTCGCCCAGCACGGACACATCGTCCAGCGGGTTGGCATTGAGGACCAGCAAGTCGGCAAAGGCTCCCCGGGCCACTACGCCGAGATTGTCTTCTTCGCGAAGGAGTTCAGCTGCTGTCGTTGTGGCTGAACGCAGAACCTGCTGCGGCGTCTGCACCTTGGCGCGAATGGCGAATTCCTGGCTCTGGTGAGGCTGCATGCCGCCGAGGAGGTCGGAGCCGTAGGCGATCTTCACCTCGTGCTCGGTCGCCAGCTTCAACGCGTCCAGGCCAGCGTAGAGAACGTCGTCGACCTTCTTCTGGCTTGCTTCGGGCAGACCGAAGGTGGCGCCGTCCTGCTTCAATCGCTCATAGGTCACCAGAGTGGGAACGAGGAAAGCGTCCTTCTCGAGCAGGAGCTGGACGCTCCGGCGGTCGATGAGGTTGCCGTGTTCGATCGAGCGCACACCTAGCTCGAGGCCGCGGTTGACCGACTTGGCTGTGTAGGCATGGCCGAGGACATAGCGATTCGCCGCAGCTGCCTCCTCGACTGCAGCGCGGATCTCGTCATCGGAGAACTGGGTGGAATCGACGCGGTCGGTGGGCGAGGCCACCCCGCCCGAGAGCATGATCTTGACGTGATCGGCACCCGTGCGCAGATTCTCGCGAGCTGCCTTGCGCACCGCATCGGCTCCATCGCAGACGATGCCGATGTTGGGACAGCAGAGGTGCTTGTCCATGACGTGCGTCCCGGCCCCGCGCATATCTGCATGCCCACCGGTCTGTGACAGAGCCTTGCCGCCGAAGAAGAGTCGAGGTGCAGGGAAGAGGTTCTCCCGAACGGCGGCTGCGAGTCCGAAATCCGCGCCACCGGCATCACGGACAGTCGTGAAACCGCGGCCGAGCATGTCTCCCATCAGGCGTGCGGCTTGGGCGCCGAGGTAGTAGGGCGATTGATCACCCAGGTCGCCCAGGTTTGCGGTCGCGGCCAGGACATGGACGTGGGCGTCGATCAGGCCGGGCGAGACGATCCTGCCCTCGGCGTCGAAGGTTTCCGAATCTGTGGGCGCGCCGCTTCCGCCGACCTCGGCGATTCGCTCTCCGTTGACGGTCACCGTCGTCGGTTCGGATATCGTGGCCGTATCCACGTCGAGGACCCGTGCGTTGGTGATCGTGCCGATGCTCTTGCCGAGATGCATTCCGTGTCTCCTTCATTGGATCCGATTAGGATGATGGGCCCAGAGTAGATGCAATGCAACATTCTTTGCAAAGGAAGTCCGGACTGTGAGCAACATCTCCGAGTGGATCGACACTCTCCGATCGGCCGCACGGCTGACGCGCGCGACGAAGACGATACTGGGTGTGATCGAGGCGGATCCGGAAGGGGCTGCATACTGCTCGGCTCAGGCGCTTGCCGATATGGCACAGGTGAATGTCGCCACCGTCGTGCGCGCGGCTCAGTCCCTCGGGTATTCCGGCTGGCCGGCCTTCTCCGCCGAGATCCGCACTCGCTACCTGGCGTCGTTGAGCTCTCGCAGCCTGTATCTGCACAATCGGAGCCAGGGACTGCTGGCGACCTCGATCGACAAGGACATCGAAATGCTCGAGCGCATGCGCGACGGGCTCGATGAGAACACGCTCAACAGGATGGGCGAGCACATCATCGCCTCTGAGACCACGGGCGTGTTCGCCACGGGCTCCTACGCCGCCCCCGGTATGCAGTTGTCGCACGTGGCGCAGATGCTCGGATACCGGGTGCGCCTGCATTCGGGTTCCGTGACGTCGATGGTCAACGAGGTCAATCTGCTCACCTCCCGTGACTGCTTCCTCGCGATCACACTCTGGAAATCCTCCCGTGCCGTCGTCCAACTGGCCGAAGCCGCGCGCGAGCAGGGCGCCAAGGTTCTCGTCATCGCCGATCGTCAGACCGCCTTGACCGACATCTCCGATGAGCACGTCCTCGTACCCGCCGAATCCTCCGAGCTGATCTCTTCGCTGGTGTGTGCGACCAGTGCTGTCCAATACCTGCTGGGTTGTCTCGCCCGACACGATGAGGGGCGGACTCAGCGCATGCTCGGACGCATCGACGACCTGTGGGGAGCCACCTCGGCGATTGCCGAAGAATGAGATTTCTGCAAAATGTATTGCATTCACCCGTGTTCATCGGTGAGAATCGTGGTCTGCGCATCTGTGCCCCACGACACAAGGGAAACCCATGAACCTCACATTCATCATCGTCCTCATCGCCTATGTGATGATCATGATCGCCATCGCCGCGTGGTTCGGGCGCTCATCGGCTATGAAGGACGGCGAGGACTTCGTCCTGGCTGGCAAGTCCCTGCCCACCTGGGTGCTCGCCGGGACACTGTTGGCGACTTTCGTCGGTTCCGGCTCGATCATCGGTGGGGCGAACTTCATCTTCAGCAACGGTCCTTTGGCGGGAATCCTGTTCTTCGCAGGCACATTCTGCGGAATCATCGTTCTCTACTTCATCGCTCCCAAGGTTCGGAAGAACGGCTTCCGCACCGTCCCGGAACTGTTCGAATCCACCTTCGGCCGGCCGGTTCGCATCGTCGGGACCGTCGTCATCCTCGTGGCCTTCATCGGCATCACCGCATACCAGTTCACCGGAGCCGGTTACATCCTCACGCTCATCACGCCGCTGAGCACAACCCAGGCGACGATCGTGGCGACAGTTCTCATCACCTTCCTATCGCTGTCAGGCGGACTGAAGTCCGTTGCCTGGACCGACTTCCTCTCCGCCGTCCTCATCGTGGTCTCCCTCCTCGGAGCTCTTGTCTGGGTGTTCCTCAACGATCTGGGCGGATTCGGCAGCTACGTCGAGAAGCTGGACCCTGCATTCAAGTCGTTCACGGGCGTGCTCACGCCTTGGCAGATCCTGGGCTACTTCCTGCCGCTGTTCCTCCTCATCCTTGGTGATCAGAACATGCACCAGCGGCTCGCGGCCGCCCGCTCGCCCAAGGTCGCGCGCAACGCGACGATCCTGTTCTTCGTAGGCGCCGCGCTGATCGTCGCGCCGATCATCCTGCTGGCCTCGGGCTCGTCCATTCTCATCCCCGATATCAACCCGGACATGGCAGTCCTCGCCCTCGCCGAAGGTGATTTCACGCCCGCCGCCATCGGTTCGGTACTTCTCGTCGCCGCACTCGCGCTCATCATCACCACCGGTTCGTCCTATCTCCTCACCTGTTCCGGCAATGTCGTCTACGACCTCGTGTTCATCAGGAACAAGAGTCAGGGGGACTCGAAGAAAGGCGTCCTGGTCGGAAGGGGCTCTGTTCTCGCGATCGCCGTTCTGGGCTTCATCATGGTCCAGTTCTTCGAATCCGTGCTCGCCCTTCAGATGTACGCCTACACGATGTACGGGGCAGCCATCACTCCTGCGGTCCTGGCAGCGCTGTTCTGGAAGCGGGTCACAGCAGCCGGCGCACTGGCGTCGATGGTCGCCGGTGGAGTCGTGACGGTTCTGTGGGAGGTCAGCGGCAGATCCGAGGCGATCAATTCCGTCATTGCCGCACTGCCCGCCGCCGTCGTCGTCCTCATCGTGGTCAGTCTGGTGACCAAACCAGCTGCTGCCCGGAGGAAATTTCCTGAGACGGACAGCAGGGTTGCGCACGAGTCGTAGGAGCAGCCGCAGCGCGCACCTGCTCCAGCAACGTGAACCTGCAAAAGCGTCGTGCAGGCGGCGGTGTCTTGCAAGTTCGGATAGCTGCTGAGATCACCGAGACTCGGCGAACGCCTCCAGCCGGTCGCAGGCGGTGTTGATCGTCTCGGGTGAGACGGCGAAGGTCAGGCGCAGGTAGCCTTCTCCGGCGGGTCCGAAGGCCGAGCCGGGAATCGTGGCGAGGTTCTGTTTCTCGAGCAGTGCGATCGCGAGTTCCCAGGAACTCAGGCCCCACTCCTTGACGTTGACGAAGGCGTAGAAGGTGGCTTCGGGACGGATGACGCTGAGGCCCTCGATGGCGTTGATGCGATCGATGAGGATCTCGCGCCGCTGCGCATACGAGGTCACCATCATGTCGACGTCCGTCTGTGGTCCTTCGAGTGCGGCGACCGCGGCGTCCTGGACGAATCCAGGCAGACTTGAGGTCAGCCCCTCCTGAAGCAGGGACATCGGAGCGATGAAGTCCTCAGCTCCGATGACGAAGCCGCAGCGCCAGCCAGTCATCGCATAGGTCTTCGAGAAGCTGCCGATGGCAAGGAACCGATCGAAGTCCGGGCGCACCTCGGCGATGGAAGTGAAGACAGCATCGTCGAAGACCATCTGGTCATAGACCTCGTCGGAGATGACTGTGAAGCCGTGCTCATCGGCGAGGTCGGCGATCTGCTCGAGCTCGTCGCGGTCCATGACCGAACCCAGCGGGTTCGAAGGACTGTTGATGATCACGGCCGCGGTCGTGTCGGTGATGACTGCCCGGACGTCCTCGGCGCGGAGCTTGAAGTCATTGTCTTCGCGCACGGGAACCGAGACGGCGAT
>JAKDSA010000063.1 GCA_030457025.1 Brevibacterium sp.
ACGACTGACACACGCACGACCGGCACCGGGCTGACGATCCGCCCGAGCCTCGAGGAATTTCGAGCTTCGGGCGCCGACCACCGTCTGGTGCCCGTCCACGCGGAGGTCCTCGCCGACACGGAGACTCCGTTGAGCCTGTATCGCAAGCTCACCGATGGCGGTCCCGGCAGCTTCCTCTTCGAATCCGCGGTGTCCGGAGCCTGGGCGCGCTACTCATTCATCGGTTCCGCCCCCGTCGCCACCCTGATCTCCGAAGGTGAAGGTTTTCGATGGGAGGGCACACCGCCGGTGGGGATCCCCACGGAGGGCAGCGTTCTCGATGCGGTGACCGCGACCCTCGATCTCCTCGCCGTCGACGCGACCGAGTCGGCTCTTCCGCCGATGGTCTCGAGCTTCGTCGGATACTTCGGTTGGGACATCGTCCGGGAATTCGAAAGGCTGGGCCCCGCCCGAACCAACGAGCATCATCTGCCGACTGTGCAGCTGATGATTCCAGGCGACATCGCCGTCTACGACCACTACTCAGGAACCCTCACACTCGTCGCCAACGTCTTCAACGTCAATGGTGCCGACACCGGCATCGACGAGGCATACCACGCGGGTGTGGACCGGATCGAGGCGATGCTGGAGCGAATCAGCAGGCCCAGCGAAGCCGAGATCCTGAGCACGCACTTCGTCAAGCCAGAAGTATCGACCCGCACCGATCCGCAGGTCTACCTCGACAGCGTCGAGCAGGCCAAGCGTGAGATCGTCGACGGCGAGATCTTCCAGGTCGTCCTCGGCCAACGTTTCGACACCGACTGCGAAGCCGACCCGCTGACCGTCTATCGGATGCTGCGCCATTCGAACCCCAGCCCGTTCATGTACCTGCTCAACCTCCACGACGACCAGGGGCAGCCCGCCAGCATCATCGGCTCGTCCCCGGAAGCTCTCGTCACGGTCCGCTCCGGTGACGTCGTGACCCATCCGATCGCCGGGTCGCGTCCTCGTGGAGCCACACCTGAAGAGGACTCGACTCTGGCCAGAGATCTCATCAGCGACGAGAAGGAGCGTGCCGAGCACCTCATGCTCGTCGACCTTGCGCGCAACGACCTCGCCAAGGTCTGCCGGGCGGGAACAGTCGATGTCAGTGAGTTCATGGACATCGTGCGCTACAGCCACATCATGCACATCTCCTCGACCGTGCGCGGCGAGCTCGCACCCGGCCACGGAGCCGTCGATGTGCTTCGTGCAACGTTCCCGGCAGGCACCCTCTCGGGGGCACCGAAGCCTCGCGCTCTGCAGATCATCGACGAACTCGAAACGATCGGCCGTGGAATATACGGAGGAGTCGTCGGATACATGTCGTTCACCGGTGACCTCGATCTGGCCATCGCCATCCGCACCGGAGTCCTCCGCGATTCGGTCATGAGCGTCTATGCCGGCGGTGGACTCGTCGCCGATTCGGTTCCCGAAACCGAATATGAGGAGTCACAGAACAAAGCGGCCGCGGTCCTGGGAGCAGCGGCAGCTGCCGGCGCGGTGGAGAGGCTCGGAGCGGCGACGAAGGAAGACAGCTGAGATGACGAAATCACGCGGCGTCTTCCTCGTCCTCATCCTCGCTGCTGCTCTGTGGGCGATCAGCCTCGCGTCCTGGCAGGCCGGTGCCGTCGGCGAGTCGCTCGGACCCGCAGGTGTAGCCGATGTCACAGAGGATGCGAATTCCCAGGCTTCGCCGGTCGCGACCGCCTGCGTCGCAATCATCGCCGTCACCGGACTGCTGTCAGCCATGTTGGGCAAGATCGGACGATTCGTCGTTCTCGGTCTCGCCTCGCTGGGCGCCGTCGGATACGGCATCACCGCGCTGCAGTCGGTCTCGGCCCCCGGAGCCACCGGCTGGCCGATCGTCGGCCTGTGCGCGGCAGCGATCGCACTCATCGCCATTGTCTCTGTGGCCTTCGCCTCGGCGGGGTGGGCGAACTCGAACCGCTACGCCAGAACCGCGGAAGCCGCAGGGGACGAGTTCGACTCGGCCGCGACGTGGGACGCTCTCTCCCGCGGAGACGATCCCGAATCCACCCCGGAATCCCCGGGGCCCGAGACCGACGAGGGCATCGGACCGGCGGGCGAGGACCCTGATTCGACTGCTGGTGATCCTGATTCCACTGCTGGTGTGGCCGATGACGAATCGAAATGACCTCGTAACCGGGCCGGTGTCTCGACCCAAGTCGAAGCGTGTCACAATGGATGCAATAAGTTTTCACGCGTGCCACGCCTGCATCTCTAAGGAGCACCATGTCGCAATCCGTCGCTCGTAACGGCGCAACCGATCTCGACAAATCGACGATCGACTATGCAGCCATCGCCGACCCAGGACACGGCAACTCCGTGGCCGGTTGGACCGGCGTCATCATCATTCTGATCGGCGTCACCATCGGCTGCGTCGGGTTCACCATCCACACCGCAATCATCACCTACATCGGTATCGGCGTAGTAGCCCTCGGCGTCCTCGTCGGCATCATCCTGCGCGCGGTCGGTCTGGGAAACAAGCCGAAGAAGAAATGACAGTTCTCGACGACATCGTCGCCGGTGTACGCGAAGACCTCGCGGATCGCCGGAGGCAGACGCCACTGGCAGACGTCATCGACCGGGCACGCACGGCCCCACCTGCTCGTGCGTTCGATCTCGATGCTGACTTCGGTGTCATCGCCGAGGTGAAACGACGCTCCCCCTCCCGCGGAGACCTCGCCCACATCCCGGACCCGGGAACCCTGGCCGGGCTCTATGCCGCCGGTGGAGCACGGGCGATCAGCGTACTGACAGAAGGACGCCGGTTCTCCGGCAGCCTGGAGGATCTCGACTCCGTGCGCGCCGCGGTCGACATCCCCGTCCTGCGCAAGGACTTCATGGTCGACGAATACCAGTTCCATGAGGCACGCGCCCACGGGGCCGACCTGGTTCTGCTCATCGTTGCGGCACTGGACGTCGATCAGCTCCACGAGTTCCATGCTCTCGCCCACGAATTGGGGATGACAGCCCTCGTCGAGACCCACACTGCTGAAGAGCTTGAGATCGCGGCCGAACTCGATGCTCCTCTGATCGGTATCAACACCCGTAATCTCAAAGATCTCAGCGTCGAGACGAGCCGTTTCGCGCCCCTGGCTGATCTGGCGCCGGCAGAATCCACACTCGTCGCAGAATCCGGTGTCGCGGGGCCAGAAGATGTCGAGACCTACGCCGGTGCGGGTGCCGATCTCGTGCTCGTCGGCGAAGCCCTCGTCACCGGAGGCGATGCCGAGTCGGCCGTAGCCGCCTTCACCTCGACCGGTCAGGAGCACCGGGCGGCGACCAGCCGTCACCACTGACCCACCCGACCACCACCTCGAACCACGAAGGACGGCAATGACCGATTTGAGCCAAGAGAGCGGACCCTACTTCGGTTCGTACGGAGGCAGATTCTTCCCGGAAGCGCTGATCCCCGCACTCGACGAAATCGAGGAGACATGGCGCAAATCCCAGGTCGATCCGGCATTCACCGAAGAGCTGCTCGAACTGCAGAAGAACTACATCGGTCGCCCCAGCCTGCTCACAGAAGCCACCCGATTCGCGGTCCACTGCGGCGGCGCGAGAGTCTTCCTCAAGCGCGAGGACCTCAATCACACCGGCAGCCACAAGATCAACAATGCCATCGGCCAGGCCCTGTTGGCCAAGCGCATGGGCAAGACCCGCGTCATCGCTGAGACCGGGGCCGGACAGCACGGTGTCGCCACGGCCACAGCAGCCGCGCTCCTCGACATGGAGTGCGAGGTCTACATGGGCGAGGAGGACACCCAGCGGCAGGCACTCAACGTCGCCCGGATGCGCCTGCTCGGAGCAAAGGTGAACTCCGTGAGCAACGGCACCCGGACGCTCAAAGACGCGATGAACGAAGCGATGCGCGACTGGGTCGCCAACGTCGCAAACACTCACTACATCATCGGCACCGTCGCCGGTCCGCATCCGTTCCCGGCCATGGTCCGCTCCTTCCAGAACGTCATCGGCATCGAATCCCGGGAGCAGATCCAAAACGTCGTCGGTCGGCTGCCCGACGCCGTGTGTGCCTGCGTCGGGGGCGGCTCCAACGCAATGGGCATCTTCGCGGCCTTCCTCGATGATCCCGAGGTGAAGATCTTCGGCTTCGAGGCCGGGGGAGAGGGTGTCGACAGTGGGCGCCACGCGGCCCGGTTCTCCGGGGGGCGCCCCGGAGTCCTCCACGGCTCTGCCACGTACATCCTTCAGGACGAGGACGGGCAGACCCAAGGCTCCCACTCGATCTCGGCCGGCCTCGACTACCCCTCTGTCGGCCCTGAGCACTCCCATCTTCACGACACTGAGCGCGTAACCTACGAACCCGTCGTCGATGAAGAGGCCATGGAGGCCATGCAGCTGCTGTCGCGGACAGAGGGCATCATCCCCGCGATCGAATCCGCCCACGCCCTCGCCGGTGCGATGCGAGTCGGACGGGAGCTCGGCAGCGACGCAGTCCTGCTCGTCAATCTTTCCGGTCGCGGTGACAAGGACATGACGACGGCCGCCAAATGGTTCAACTACTTCGACGAAGGGGCTGTGCAGGTATGACGAACTCAGGATTGCGATCCGGCGCGACCCTCGACGCCGTGGCCCAGTCCGGCCGCAAGGCCGCACTGATCGGCTACCTTCCCGTCGGCTTCCCCTCTGTCGAAGGTTCCATCGAGGCCATGGTCGCGCTCGTGGAGTCCGGAGTCGATATCGTCGAGGTCGGCATGCCGTACTCGGACCCGGGAATGGACGGTCCCGTCATCCAGCGTGCCGCCGAACAGGGGCTTGCCGCGGGAGTGCGGACCCGAGACATCCTCACCGCTGTCTCAGCCGTCGCGGACGCCGGCGGCACCGCAGTCGTGATGAGCTATTGGAACCTCATGCTGCAGTATGGCGTCTCAGCCTTCGCCCGCGACTTGGACTCTGCTGGCGGCGGAGGCATCATCACCCCGGATCTCATCCCCGATGAGGCATCCCCATGGGTGAGCGCGTCCGACGAATACGACCTCGACCGCATCTTCCTCGCCGCACCGTCATCGACTCCCGAACGCCTCGCCAAAATCGTCGACGGGAGCCGCGGATTCGTCTATGCCGCGTCGACTATGGGAGTCACCGGAGTCCGCTCCGAGGTCGACAACCACGCGCGCGACCTCGTGTCTCGTCTCAAAGAGGCCGGGGCTGCGCACGCCTGCGTCGGGCTCGGAGTTTCGACGCGCGAGCAGGCCGCGGAGGTCGCCGACTACGCTGACGGCGTCATCGTCGGCTCTGCCCTCGTGCGGGCCCTCGACAGCGACGGAGTCAGCGGAATCGCCACCTTGGCAGCTGAACTCGCCGAGGGCTGTGCATGAGCCGGGCTCACATGCTCACAGCCGGCAGCGGAATCGACTTCGGGGCCGTGTCGATTCCAGCGTGGGCCCTGTGGGTCCTCGCGCTCGTCGTCGTCCTGCTGATCGTCGGCTTCGTCGTCTTTCGCTTGGCTCGTCGTGCCCGGAAGCTGGCACGCGCCACGGGCGAGGCCTCGCAGGGAGTCAGCGAGGGCCCCGAAGGGCACGGCTTCGGGTATTTCGGCGCGGTCACCTCGGCGATCTCCATCACCCCCGATGTGAAGCGGAGATCTCGGGGCAACGACGACTCGAAGTCCGACGACTGAGACGTTCTGGTTCGCAGAACGGTCCTTTTTCTGTGCCATCCCGAGCTGCCGAGGGGTGTAGGTTAGAAATCCGACCGTGAGAACCACGTCACATCTGTGTCCCAAGGACGATCTCCGACGACACCGCGACAACAGCTAGGGACAGCGCCGTCTTTAACGTAAACCCCTACACCCCGTGAAGGCAGCGATGTACAGTGACCACTCAACGACCCCGAAACCTCCGCGCCACCCAGGTCGTGCCGGACTCTACGATCCCGCACTCGAACACGATGCCTGCGGGCTCGCGCTCATCGTCCGCTATCGCGGCAGCGCCGACCATGAAGTCGTCGAACAGGCACTGACCGCTCTGCGCAAACTCGAGCATCGCGGCGGAATCGGCTCCGACGAAGGCACCGGCGACGGTGCGGGGATCACTCTGCAGATGCCCCACGACTACTTCGCCGAGGTGCTGGGCGACGACGGCATCGGCCTCCCGGCATCAGGTGCCTACGCCGCAGGCATCGGCTTCTTCGCCCAGGACTACCGACGGGACCTGACCACGGCGTCGGATCCCAAGACCACCACCTCGTTCCCTTCGGCCACCGGATCGTTCGATTCGCTGAGCGCTGAGGAGACGCTTCTCGAAGGGATCGCCGCCGAAGAGGGGCTGTGCGTCCTCGCCTACCGCGAGGTCCCGCACGATGTGAGCGTCCTCGGATCCACCGCCAGGGCCACGATGCCGCGCATGCGACAGGTCTTCCTTCGCATCGACGAGCGATTCCCCTCCCGGGACGAGCATGATCTGACTCGCCGGGCGTACATCGTGCGCAAGCGCCTTGACCACGCCGGGATCTACTTCCCTTCGCTCTCACCCTCGACCATCACCTACAAGGGGATGCTCTCGACGGGCCAGCTCTCCGCCTTCTACACCGAGCTGCTCGACGAACGCCTGACGTCACGGATCGCGCTCGTGCATTCACGGTTCTCGACGAATACCTTCCCCTCCTGGCAGCTGGCGCAGCCCTTCGGCACGATCGCCCACAACGGCGAGATCAACACGGTGCGCGGCAATCGCAACTGGATGCAGGCCAGGGAATCGACACTGGCCTCAGAGCTCCTGGCTTCCCCCGTGTCCCAGACCGAGCCCGGTCTCGACCGGCTGTGCCCGATCGTGCCACCCGGTGCCTCCGACTCGGCCTCCTTCAACGCCGTGCTCGAACTCATGGTCGCCTCGGGCAGATCTCTGCCGCAGGCCATGCTGATGATGATCCCCGAGGCCTGGGAGAACAACCCGGGGATGGGGGAGTCACGCAAGGCCTTCTACGAATACCACTCCCTGCTCATGGAGCCGTGGGACGGGCCTGCATGCGTGGCGTTCACCGACGGCAAGCTCGCCGGGGCCGTTCTCGACCGCAACGGTCTGAGACCGGCCCGCTACGTCATGACCTCCGATACGGTCGTGCTCGCCAGCGAGATCGGGGTCGTCGAGCTGCCTGAATCGGACATCGTGGCCCGTGGCCGCCTCACCCCAGGCCGCATGTTCCTCGTCGACACCGAATCCGAGCGGATCATCTCCGATACGGAGATCAAGAACCAGCTTGCCACCGAATACCCCTATGAAGACTGGGTCAAACAGTGCTCCCGCCGACTGGCGGACCTGCCCACCCGGACCCACGTCACCCACCCGCAGGCGTCCGTGCTGCGTCGCCAGAGAACATTCGGCTACACCGAGGAGGAGCTGCGGATACTCATCTCGCCCATGGCCGAGACTGGGACCGAGCCCCTCGGAGCCATGGGCACGGACACAGCGATCGCTGCTCTGAGCACCCGACCGCGACTGCTCTTCGACTACTTCCATCAGAACTTTGCGCAGGTGACGAACCCGCCGCTGGACTCCATCCGCGAGGACATCGTCACCAGCATGAACTCGGGAATCGGACGCGAAGGCAATCTCCTGCAGTTCGCCCACCCGGACTCCGCACACATCCTGCTCGACCGTCCGGTCATCGACAACGACGAGCTCACGGCGATCTCACATGTGCAGGGCCGCCACCTCGGCGTCGAAGACGGGAATCCGAGCGTGACGCTGACGGGTCTGTACTCGGTCAATGCCGGGCCCAATGCCATGGAGGTCCGGCTGGCAGCCCTGTGCCAGGAGGCGAGCGCCGCCGTCGAGGCCGGAGCCGTGTTCCTCATCCTCAGCGACAGGGACTCCACGGCCGATCGTGCCCCGATCCCGTCCCTGCTGCTGACCTCTGCACTCCACCACCACCTGGTCAGGCAGCGTTCGCGCACCTGCGTATCGATCATCGTCGAAGCCGGTGATGTCCGCGAGGTCCACCACGTCGCTACGCTGGTGGCCTTCGGAGCCTCCGCGGTCAACCCCTACCTGGTGATGGAATCCGCCGAGGCGCTCGTGCGTGCGGACAGGATACGCGGCGTCAGCGAGTCCGCGGCAGTCGCGAATGTGCTCACCGCGCTGAACAAAGGGCTGCTGAAGATCATGTCGAAGATGGGGATCTCGACGGTGCAGTCCTATCACGGAGCACAGACCTTCGAAGCCCTCGGCCTCTCCGATGACTTCATCGAGGAGTACTTCACCTCCACCCCGCACCAACTCGGCGGCAAGGGGATCGGCGACATCACCACGGAGTCGACTGCCAGGCATGCCGATGCCTACCGCGACGACCATCCGCGGCCTGCGCACCGGAATCTGCTGGTCGGTGGCGAGTACCAGTGGCGGCGGGAGGGACCGGGACACCTGTTCAACCCGGAGACGATCTTCAAGCTCCAGCACTCCACCGCCACCGGGCGCTTCGACATCTTCGGAGAGTACACGCGGGAGGTCAACGAACAGTCACGGGAGCTCATGACGCTGCGGGGACTGTTCGAGCTCGTGCCGGCAGACACGGGCCCGATCGACATCTGCGACGTGGAGCCGGCGAGTGAGATCATGAAGCGCTTCTCCACCGGCGCCATGAGCTACGGCTCACTGTCGAAGGAGGCGCACGAAACGCTGGCCATCGCCATGAACCGCATCGGCGCGAAGTCGAACACGGGCGAGGGCGGTGAGGACGCCGAACGCCTCGTCGATCCCGAACGTCGCTCGGCGATCAAACAGATCGCCAGTGGTCGCTTCGGCGTCACCAGCCATTACCTGACCGAGGCCGATGACCTCCAGATCAAGATGGCGCAGGGAGCGAAGCCCGGTGAGGGCGGTCAGCTGCCCGGGGCCAAGGTCTACCCGTGGATCGCGAAGACCCGACACGCCACCCCCGGGGTCGGGCTCATCTCCCCACCGCCGCACCACGACATCTACTCGATTGAGGACCTCGCCCAGCTCATCTACGACCTCGGCCGAGCCAACGCCCGTGCCCGTGTGCACGTCAAACTCGTGTCCGGAATCGGAGTCGGCACCGTAGCAGCCGGAGTGGCCAAGGCCGGCGCGGACGTCGTGCTCATCTCCGGGCACGACGGCGGCACCGGGGCCAGTCCACTGAACTCCCTCAAGCATGCCGGCACCCCGTGGGAACTCGGCCTCGCCGAAGCCCAGCAGACATTGGTGCTCAACGGGCTGCGTGAGAAGGTCAGCGTCCAGGTCGACGGACAGCTCAAGACCGGACGCGACGTGATCATCGCTGCGCTGCTCGGTGGCGAGGAGTTCGGGTTCGCGACCACCGCACTCGTCGTCTCCGGCTGCATCATGATGCGCGTGTGCCACAAGGACACCTGCCCAGTCGGTGTCGCGACGCAGAACCCGAAGCTGCGCGAGCGCTTCCACGGTCAGGCCGATCACGTCGTCAACTTCTTCACCTTCATCGCCGAGGAGGTGCGCGGGTACCTCGCAGAACTGGGCCTGCGCACGCTCGACGAGGCCATCGGCGCGGTCGAGCGTCTGCGCATCGACGAGAATCGGGTCAGGGGCTCTGGTCTCGATCTCGATCTGTCCTCGATCCTCGCAGTGCCCCAGGACGTCAACGGAGGTACCGAGGCCCCGCGCCGATGCACGACCGGCGTCGACCGTGACTTCGCCGGTGAGCTCGATCTGCGACTGCTGGCCCAGGCGCGCGCGTCGATCGACTCCGGGGAGGACGTCTCGATCACCTCGGCGATCGAGAACACGGACCGCAGCGTCGGCACCCTGTTGGGCCACCATGTCACCCTGGTCCACGCGGATCGTGGGCTGCCCGAACAGACGATCCGGCTCGATCTGCACGGCACCGCCGGACAGTCGCTCGGGGCCTTTCTGCCCCGGGGAATCAGCATCGACCTGCACGGGGACGCCAACGACTACGTCGGCAAGGGGCTGTCCGGAGGCACCATCAGCGTGCATCCGCACCCGCAGAACCCGACGAGACCCGAGCACAACGTCATCGCCGGCAATGTGCTGGGCTACGGTGCGACCGCCGGCAAGCTGTTCGTGTCCGGCCAGGTGGGGGAGCGCTTCATGGTGCGCAACTCCGGCGCCGAGGCGGTCGTCGAAGGAATCGGTGACCACGGTTTGGAATACATGACCGGAGGGATCGCCGTCATCCTCGGAGGCATCGGACGCAACTTCGCCGCGGGAATGTCGGGAGGAACGGCCTATGTCCTCGACTTCAACCCGGCTCGACTGAATCCGAAGGAGCGTGCGGCCGGGGTGTTCCGCTTCACCGGGCTCGGAGTCACCGACATGGGCGTCCTCCACAGACTGCTGTCCGAGCATGCTGAGTGGACGCGTTCGCCGCTGGCCGCGCAGCTGCTCGAGGGACTGCGCCGCGGAGAGGACGTTCTGTCCCGATTCACGAAGATCATTCCCGTCGCCTACGCGACGGTCAAAGACATCCAGGACGAGTTCTCCGCAGCCGGAGAGCCTGCGGACTCCGACGCAGCCTGGACCAAGATTCTGGAGGTCTCGCATGGCTGATCCACACGGATTCCTGCGCACCGATCACCGAGAGGTGCCGCGGCGCCGCCCTGTGCCGATCCGACTCATGGACTACCGCGAGGTCTACGAGGCCGGAGATCCCGAACAGCTTCGCCGGCAGGCCTCACGCTGCATGGACTGTGGGGTTCCCTTCTGCCATCAGGGATGCCCGCTGGGCAACCTGATCCCCGAATTCAACGATGCGATGTACCGCGGGGAGCTGCCGCGAGCTGTCGAACTGCTCCATGCGACGAACAATTTCCCCGAGTTCACCGGCCGGACCTGCCCGGCGCCATGCGAGAATGCCTGCGTCCTCGGGATCAACCAGCCTGCCGTGACGATCAAGCAGGTCGAGGCCACCATCGTCGACCAGGGATTCGCAGCCGGTCTCATCCAGCCGGTGATCCCCGATCGGATCACCGGGCGCACCGTTGCCGTCGTCGGTTCGGGGCCGGCGGGTCTCGCCGCCGCGCAGCAGCTGACCCGGGCCGGTCACACCGTCGTCGTCCACGAACGTGAAGACCGCCTCGGCGGCCTGCTGCGGTACGGCATCCCGGACTTCAAGCTCGAGAAGCACCACATCGATCGCCGCCTCGACCAGATGCGTGCCGAGGGCACGCGCTTCACAACCTCGGTCGAGGTGGGGCGGGACATCTCCTTCGAGGAGCTGCAGTCGCGCTTCGACGCGGTCATCGTGTGCACCGGTGCCACCGTTCCCAGGGACATGAGCATCAGCGGACGGGGCCTTCGAGGAATCGAGTTCGCGATGGACTACCTCGTGCCTTCGAATCGGGTGCAGGCAGGGGAGGAGGTCGACCACATCGACGCCAGGGGCCAGCACGTCATCATCATCGGCGGCGGTGACACCGGTGCCGACTGCCTGGGCACAGCCCTGCGTCAGACCGCTGCCTCGGTCACCACTCTGGCGATCGGAGCCCAGCCTCCCGTTGAACGCAGCGAGTCCGATCCGTGGCCGACGGTCCCACGCATCTTCGAGGTCCAGTCCTCGCATGAAGAGGGCGGAACCAGGCGCTACCTCGCCTCGACGACAAGGTTCGTCGGCGATGACGAGGGCAAGGTCATCGGCATCGACGTCGCCAAGACCGAGTTCGCCGACGGTCGCCGTGTCCCGTCGCCGGGCACCGAACATCGTCTTAATGCCGACCTCGTCCTCCTGGCCCTCGGGTTCTCGGGGCCCGAGTCCGAGGCGCTCGGCCTCGATGTGGCGGATGGGGGAGTCTTTGATCGCGACGAATCCTACACAGGCTCGGCTCCCGGTGTGTTCATCGCCGGTGACTCGGGTCGGGGCCAATCACTCATCGTGTGGGCCATCGCCGAGGGGCGGTCGGTCGCGGCCGAGGTCGACCGCTTCCTCACCGGGTCCTCGCGTCTGCCCGAACCGGTCCGACCACACGATCGGAGTTTTAAATGGTAAGATAATTCGTGTCATTTAATGAGAAGGCCGCACAGTGGTGTGCGTGATTCTCCTCCGACGAACAGAGGCGGCGAGCGGATCGAACCGCCCGTCGCTGTACAGGTAGGGTGGTGTGCATGAGGCGTGCAAAGATAGTCGCAACATTAGGTCCGAACCAGAACTCCTATGAAGAGATCCGCGCTCTCGTCGACGAAGGCGTCGATGTGGCCCGATTCAATCTCAGCCACGGCAAGCGGGAAGAGCACGAAGAGAAATACGCCTGGGTCCGCCAGGCCGCACTCGATACCGGGCGCGCCGTGGCGGTGCTGCTCGATCTGCAGGGTCCGAAGATCAGGGTCGGCAACTTCGCCAACGGCAAGGAAGAGCTGGTCGAAGGTGCGACGTTCACCATCACCAGCCGTGATATCGCCGGGACAGCGGAAGTCGTGAGCACCACGCTGTCGACTCTGCCGAGCGATGTCTCCGTCGGTGACCCGCTGCTCATCGACGACGGACGCCTGCGTCTGCGCGCCACCCAGGTCACCGACACCGATGTCATCACCGAGGTGGAGATCGGCGGAACGATCTCGAACCACAAAGGCATCAACCTCCCCGGAGTCCCGGTCTCCGTTCCGGCACTGTCAGAGAAGGACATCGAAGACCTCAAATGGGGCCTGAAGCTCGGATTCGACTGGGTTGCACTCTCCTTCGTCCGCAGCCCCGAGGACATGGGCGACGTCAGAGCGATCATGGACGAGGTCGGCATCACTGCTCCCGTCATCGCCAAGCTCGAGAAGCCGCAGGCGGTCGAGCAGCTCGATGCCGTCATCGACGCCTTCGACGGAATCATGGTCGCCCGCGGTGACCTCGGCGTGGAATTGCCGTTGGAGCAGGTCCCGATCGTGCAGAAGCGCGCCGTCGAGATCGCCCGCCAGCAGGCCAAGCCCGTGATCGTTGCAACCCAGATGCTCGAGACCATGATCGATGCGGCTAGGCCGACCCGCGCCGAGGCGAGCGACTGCGCCAATGCGGTCCTCGACGGCTCAGACGCTCTCATGCTCTCCGGTGAGACCTCTGTGGGCGAGTACTGGATCGAAGCCATTCGCACCATGAGCCGCATCATCGAATCCACCGAGGAGCACGGCATGGAGCGGATTCCGCAATTGGGCACGGTTCCCCACACCAAGGGCGGGGCCGTGACCGCAGCTGCGGTCCAGATCGCTGAGCAGCTCGATATCGATCTGCTGTGCACCTTCTCCCAGACAGGTGACTCCGTGCGTCGGATGTCGCGTCTGCGTCCGGGGTGGCCGATCCTCGGCTTCACCCCCGACGCGCAAGTTCGCCACCAGTTGGCTCTGACCTGGGGCGTTCGCCCCTACCTTGTCAAGACCGTACGCCACACGGACCAGATGGCCAGACAGGTCGATGCCGTGCTGCTGGCCGACGGGACCGCGCACGAGGGTGACCAGAGCATCCTCGTGGCCGGATCTCCTCCCGGCATCCCGGGGTCGACCAATGCCCTGCGCATCCACACGATGGGCGATGCGGCCAAGGGCGTTGCCGCGGCCTACGAAGACTCCTCGGACGACGAGGAGGATCCCTTGGCCGGGTACGGCATCGTGTCCGAATCGCCGGTCACCCGCGAGGTGCCGATCGTGCAGGAGAACGGCACACCCAGGCACTGACACCGAGGTGGTCTGCTGAACACCCTGGAGACGCTGTGGAGCTCTGACCTCCATGTGCTCCTGGCCTCCAGTGGTCGACGACGGCGGCTGTCCCGAATCGGGGCGGCCGCCGTCGTCGTCGTGCGCCCGTCGTGCGCTATGGCGTGGTGAATCGCGCTGGGGCCGATCAGCGGCAGCGTCGGCCCCAGCGTTGACGTCAGTGAGATGCACGTCACTCGAACTTGCGGAATTTCCCGGATTGCTCAACAGTTGTCCAGTGAGCTGAGCAGCGCTGGAGTTGGGCGCGCTCGGAAACCGACAGTCGACGAAGAGGAATGGCATGAGATTGCCCAAGTGGAGCAGATCATTCGGGGTGCAGGTCACCATAGCCCTGATTGCGGGTGTGATTCTGGGACTGGTCGCCCGGTCCTGGGGGCCGGTCAGCGAGAGTCAGGACAACTGGCTCGGCCAGACCTTGGACACCATCGGTTCGTCGTATGTGACACTGCTCAAGGCCGCCGTCGTGCCACTCGTGATCACCGCGATCATCGCCAGCATCGGCAACCTGCGCAAGGTCACGAACGCAGCCAGGCTCGCGGTCTCGACCCTTCTGTGGTTCGCCTTCACAGCACTCATCGCCGTCCTCATCGGACTCATCCTGGGCGTTGTCCTGCAGCCGGGCATGCATGCTGACGCCGCTTCGCTGAGCAGTTCTGCCCCCGATCACGAAGGCAGCTGGATCGGGTTCCTGACCGGGCTCGTGCCCGTCAACTTCCTCGGCCTCGAGGTGGCCACCTCGGCGAGCGAGGCCGGTGGCCTGGTCTCCGAGGTCGACTTCAACATCCTTCAGCTCATCATCGTCTCCGGCGCGATCGGCATCGCCGCGGTCAAGGTCGGCAAGGCCGCCGAGCCCTTCCTGCAGTTCACCGAGGCGGCCCTGGCTGTCGTGCAGAAGGTCGTGTGGTGGATCGTGCGCATCGCACCGATCGGCACCCTCGGACTCATCGGCAACGCTGTGAACTCCTACGGCTGGTCGACCATGGGGTCGCTGCTGTGGTTCGTCGTCGCCGTCTACATCGGCCTGGCAATCGTGTTCTTCGTCGTCTACCCGACCCTGGCCAAACTCAACGGGCTCTCGGTGCGGCAGTACTTCTCCGGAGTCTGGCCGGCCACTCAGATGGGCTTCGTGTCCCGGTCATCGATCGGCACCATGCCTGTGACGCAGAAGGTCACCACCGACAACTTCGGTGTTCCGCGAAGCTATGCGGCCTTCGCTGTGCCCTTCGGTGCGACCACGAAGATGGATGGATGCGCCGCAATCTACCCGGCGATCGCCGCAGTGTTCGTGGCCCAGTTCTTCGGCATCGACCTGACGATCGTGCAGTATTTCCTCATCGTGTTCGTCTCCGTCATCGGTTCGGCCGCGACAGCTGGAACCACCGGGGCCACCGTCATGCTCACGCTGACTCTGTCGACGCTCGGTCTGCCGCTCGAAGGAGTCGGTCTGCTGCTGGCGATCGAGCCGATCGTCGACATGGGACGCACCGCGCTCAACGTCTCCGGCCAGGCTCTCGTGCCTGCCATCGTGGCAAAGCGCCATGGAATCCTCGACGAAGCGCGCTACGACTCCGTGCGCATCGATGGTTATGTTCCGGTCGAGGAAGACGCAGAGGATCCGGAAGAGACAGCACTCGAACAGGCATCGGACGCTTCTCGCTCCTGAGCAGTCCGACCATCAGGCCGGCGTGGGCATTGCGCTCATGCCGGCCTGAGGAGTCTCCGGAGCAAGTGCAGTGCAGATTCGGACGAGGCGCCGGTCAGCACCCTCGACCTGCGCCGCTGACAGCAGTGTGCACAGTTCGAAGCAGTGCGCTGTGCGCCATGCCGTGAAGTGTGCATCATCCCGAGAGCGGAAATGAGAAATGTGTCGCGACATCGAGTGAACGATGTCGCGACACATCACATCTGTACCGGATGTGGGACTCGAACCCACACGTCTTTCGACAATGCATTTTGAGTGCACCGCGTCTACCGATTCCGCCAATCCGGCGTGGCCGCGAAGCGAATCCGCGACAGGCTTGAGTTTACGGCAGCTTCTATGTGATTGCACAATCGGCAGTGGTGACGACGATCGCACGGCGTCGGCGGCACATGAGGGGGGCGGCGCAGGCCCAGAAATCACATGATTGGGCGTCCTGCCCGGTGGTGGGCATCGCAAGGGTGGCTACCATCACAGAAGAAACTTCCCTACCGGCGTCGGTGCAGGGGCGGGGCTGGTTTAGACTGGTGCCGTGCTTGAAAACAGCGAAGAACCAACTTCAGATGAGTCCTTGCCGGTTCGCCGTGTCGTAGTGGCGGAAGACGAGGCAGTGATTCGTCTCGATATCGTCGAGATGCTGCGCGAGGTCGGATACGACGTCGTCGGTGAAGCCGCAGACGGTGAATCCGCGATCCGCCTAGCAGAAGAGCTGCGCCCGGATCTCGTGGTGATGGACATCAAGATGCCCATCCTCGACGGAATCTCAGCGGCAGAGAGGATTGCCAAGGCGCGCATCGCCCCGGTGGTCCTCCTCACAGCCTTCTCGCAGAAGGAGCTCGTCGAACGGGCCCGTGATGCGGGAGCAATGGCCTATGTGGTCAAACCCTTCACCGCCGCGGACCTGATTCCAGCCCTCGAGATCGCCCTCTCACGTCACGCGGAGATCAGCTCCCTTGAGAGTGAGATCTCCGATCTCACCGAACGCTTCGAGACCCGCAAGGTCGTCGAGCGCGCCAAGAGCCTGCTCCAGACGTCGATGGGTCTGAGCGAGCCCGAGGCCTTCCGGTGGATCCAGAAGACCTCGATGGACCGCCGCCTCACCATGCGTGAGGTCGCGGACACCGTTCTCAAGCAGATCGGCTCGAACAAGTAGTCACCGTCCACCCGAATGCACACTGAGGCCGGCGAATCCGATGAGGATTCGCCGGCCTCCT
>JAKDSA010000064.1 GCA_030457025.1 Brevibacterium sp.
GGCGTGCGTGCGAACAGCGTGCGTGCGAACGGCGTGTGTCAATGTCGGCTCGCGTGCGATATTGCCAGGAATATCGCACGCGAGCCCACACTCAAGGCGGGCCGGCCCTCAACTTGCAGGGGTGATTTCGGCAGCGCGAGTCGAGCTCGGCGTCGGATGGCCGTCGCGTTTCAGTCGTTGAGCGTCGAATCCAGCCAGGCTGCAGCGGCGGCGAAGGAATCGTCTGTGGTCGTGGGGTCGAGAGGCACCGTGTTCTTCACAGCACTGGGGTAGCTGCCGAGGAACCTCAGGTTCCGCGTCACACGGTGGACTCCCTGCAGAGCATCGGCCATCCGCGCCTCGTTCACATGTCCCAGCAGGTCGATCGAGAACTGGTAGAGTCCGAGGCCGTCACCGGTGGGCCGGGATTCGATGCGAGACATGTTCACACCGCGGCTGGAGAACTGTTCGAGCATCTCCAGCAAGGCACCGGCACGGTCGGATCGCAGCGAGGCCACGACCGTGGTCTTATCGGACCCTGTGGGAGCGGGAATGGCGCCGGGGCGAGTGACGACGACGAACCGGGTCTCGGCATCCTTCCGCTCTCCGATGTCGTCGGCGAGGACTTCGAGGCCGTAGCGCTCGGCGGCCAATGCGGGACAGACTGCCGCCACATGGTCGGCGGCGTCGTTGGCCAGGTCCCGTGCGGCAGCGGCCGTCGAGGAGGTTGGGAGGTAGACGGCATCGGGGAAGTTCGCGGACATGAAGGTCCGCACCTGTGCCTCACCGTGGGGGTGGGAGCCGAACGAAGTCAGCGTGGTGGGGTCCGTTCCCGGTTTCACGGCCAGGACGAAGCGCACGGGCACGACAACCTCGGCGACGATCTGGAGCTGACCATGATCGGTCAGAGCGTCGATCGTGGCGGGCACACCGCCTTCAACGGAGTTCTCGATCGGGACGACGGCGGCGCTGCAGTCGCCGTCGAGGACGGAGTCCAGGGCTGCGACGGCATTGCGCATGGGCTGGGACCTCGCCGTCGTTCGCAGACCCTGTGCATCCAGGTACTTCAACAGCGCTGCCTCGGTGAATGTGGCTTCGGGCCCCAGATAGGCGAAGTGTTCGGCGCTCACTTGGAGACCTCCTTCTCGGCACGTGCGAGCTGTGCACGCTGTTTCTTGGCACGCAGCCTGCGGACGACAATGGCTCGCGCGACGTCGCGGTACTGGGCCGCGCGGTGCATCTGGGCCTTGAGATCCTTGCCTGTGACGCGGTGGTGCAGGTCGCATTCGACCTCCTCGACGCGCAGTCCGGCATTGACGACGTCGATCGTCATGGCTGCTTCGACGCCCCAGCCGGCGGCGAAGGGCAGCGCTGCGTCGAAGGCCTCACGGCTCAGGCAGCGCATTCCCGACAGGGGCTGGGTCGCTTCGAAGCCGCTGAGTTCGGCGATGCCCTTCTTCGCGAGCCCGACGACGAAGCCGAATCCTCCGCCCTTGCGCTTCTGCGCGGGCAGGATCGCGATCGTCATATCGGCCTCCCCAGCGAGAACAGGCTCGGCGAGCGGGGCCGTGTTGAGAGCCGAATCCTCCAAGTCACCATCGATGAAGAGGAGAGCACGATGGTCCGGATGCTGGCCGGGATCCGAATCGGAGATCTCCCGATTGCGGATCGCGAAGGCGCCGGTCATCATGGCCGCGGCCTTGCCCTTGTTCTTGCGGTGAGTGACGACCTCGGCTCCGGCCCTGCGAGCACGGACACCGGTGTCGTCGGCGGAACCGTCATCGACGACCATGATGATGTCGACACCAGGGATCTGCTTGGTGCTTCTCACAGTGGCTGCGATCCGATCGGCTTCGTTCATCGCAGGGATGATGGCAGCGATCGCTCGCGGAGCAGTCGCCGAGGACTGAGCAGTCGCCGAGGTAGGAGCACTCTTCGAGGCTGAGCTGCCCTGAGTGGAGGCGTTCGGGTGTGCGGGATTCGACTTCTCGGGCATGGAAACTTCTCTCCTGTCCGGCCCACGCACCGGCGAGGTCGTATCAGGACTCGCCGGTGGCCGGGGCGACGGAACTCAGTGGATGGTCAGCTGACGAGCGACGATTCCCGAGCGTGCGCGGCGTGCCTCGGTGCTCAGAGGCTCGCTCGAGTTCAGGGCCGCGTCGAGGCGTTTGCCGAATTCGGCGATGGGGTCTTCGACGTCGTCGACCTGTGTGCCGAATTCGAGTTCCCAGACGGGCACGATGATTCCGTGCGCCCGGAAGTATCCCAGGAAGGTTCCCGGCCCGCCGAGGTCGTTGAGCCCGTCGACCTGCAGACGCGCGAGAGCGTCCACGATCGAATCCTCGCCCTCGGATCGTGCCCAGCGGACGTAGGTGCGGCCCGACATCTCGGTCCAGTAAGCGGACTTCACCGAGGCGATCTTCTCCGTCGGTGAGACGGAGTCGTTGGCCTGCTCGAGAGCCGCAGCGACATCGGAGTCCGTCTCGGCCTCGGGCAGCTTCCAGTACTCGAAGGTCTCGAGCACACGGATGTCGAATGGGTGGTCGGTGTCGAGGATGTCCTGCAGACGCGGACCCTGACCGGGTTCGGTGGTCGCGTCGATCGTCGTGCCCGGCTGCGCCTCGGCGGCGGCCAGGATGCCGTGAGCGACATCTCGGGAGGCGTCGGTCGAGGACACCGGCACCTGCATGCCGGCCAGGAGCGCACCGTCTTCACGGTGCCAGGCCTGCCAGGCGGCGGGCAGCAGCGAGGTGATGGTGATCTCCTGACCACCGAACTCCTCCTTCAGCTTCGCCGAGGCGGTCGCCGCCGGCACCAGCTCCCGCAGGCAGATGAGGTCCGCCTCGAACGGCAGGCCCTTGAACGGACGTGCGACGAAGGCCGTGGCCTGTGCACGTGCCAAACGCTTGGCAATGAGATCTTCCTTGGAACGCTTCGACTTCTTACCCATGGAAAGCAAGTCTAGTCGGTCTGGCGACTCAGGACGCATCCCGTTCGCCGCAGCGAATCAGCGCTGCTCGGCCACCGGGATGAAGTAGCGGGTGGTGTTCGACTCGTCCATCGTCACCTGCAGCTTGTCACCCGGGTTCGGGAACGCCGAGCGTTCGGGGTTATCCGGTGTGAGTCCCAGATTCTCCAGCCGGATGATCCCGTGCCGACCCACCTCGTCGGCGGCCAGGACATAGGAGTGGTTGAGTTCGCGGATGGTGACTTCGATCGACGCAACCTCAGCCGCGGTGTCGACGTTCGTTATGGTCCGGGGCGGAGAGGCATTCGCCATCCCCAGGTAGGCGCTGACGTCGTCGGCGATATAGCCGGCAACATCATCGGCCTGGGCCAGGAGACCGGAGAGGACGACTGAGAGCCGCTCCTGCTGGGCATCCGACTTCAAGGCCTGACCGGGTTTGAACAGGTGCTCCTCGGCCAGCACGCACCAGGCATCCTGCATGACTGTGCGCAGCTGCAGTTCCACGAGCACCGAGGGCTCGGCATCGAAGGGAACTTCGACGATGATGTGACGCCCGCGGTAACCGGAGGGTTTGGGATGGACGGAATAGTCCCGGACCTCGGCGACGGAGAGATTCGACGCGTCATTGCTGTCGGTGAGGAGATCCCACAGTGCGGTCTGTTCACGTTCGGTGCGGCAGACAGCACGGGCTCCGACAACGTCGATGACCTGGTTCTCGACTTCGACGGCCTCATGGATCTCGTCGTTGGCATCGGCGAGCTTGCGGCGCAGCTTCTCCCCGGCCCGGAGTCGGTCTTTGATCCGTCCGTGGCCGATAGTGACTCTATCGCCCGACAACAGAGCGGAGCTCGAGCGTGCGGCCTCCACCCAATCGTTGACCGTCTCCAAGGCGGCCCTCCACGTCGATTCGCGCCTCTCGTAGGCTTCGTCGACCAACTCGCGGACTGTTGCTGACATCCTCGTCACCTTCCTAGCTCCTGTTTCAACTTCACCAGAAGACGAGGTGGATGTCCATGCTTTGCTCGCGAATGATGCGAGCTTTCCTCCCAGAAGGGTTAGGGAGGTCACTGAGCTGTCGCCGAGGGGTCAGTGATCGGATGGAAGGTACCCGAATTCGTAGCCGCGGGCCAGCGCATCTCTGCGGTTGCGCACGCCGAGGCGTGAATAGAGATTCGACAGCTTGTTCTTGACCGTCCCTTCGACGAGGCTCAGCTCGGCAGCGATCGCAGACACCGATGACTGAGCGTCCAGCAGCGCCAACAGCTGCCGCTGCGAGGGGCTGAGCAGACTGTGACCGGTGCGGGGCCGGAGCGTCTCCCCGAGATCCAGCAGCCGCTGGCGAAGTCGCTCGCCGGAGCTGAGCCGGCTGGGTCCGCCGATGGATTCGTCAGCGGAGCCGGTTGCGTCGCCGAAGACCGGTGCGATCAGATCCCACGCGGTGTTCGCCGAACTGCGCTGGATCAGCTGATCGCGCAGAGCCTTGGGAATGAGTGCCACGGGAGTGAGGCCGGCGGTGATTCTGCAGTATTCGAGCGCGCCGACGAATGCGGAATCGGAATCGACCAGGTCCCCTCTGCCGAACAGGCTGGCTGCCTCGATCGCCCGAGCGGAGGCTTTGGCGTGCAGGTCGAGCGACTTGTGGGACAGAACCCGGTTCGCCAGGTGCGCCGCGGTCCCGTACTCGCCGATGGTCAGATGGAGGTGAGCTCTGGCCAGGATGATGTAGGGCGAAGCGGGGTCCGCGTGGAGGAGGACGTTCTGCGCGAGGTGGGTCTGGCCCTGCGCCAGGTGGAGGGAGACCAGAGTGAGCTGCAGGTTGTCTATCAGGATTCCGTCAGCGGGCAGGGACGAGCGATGGGTGTCGATGGCCTGTTGCAGACGTTTGTCTTCGATCCCGACGTCGCCGCGCACGATTCCCAGCAGCGCTCTGTACAGCGCAACGCCGATCCACGAGTGATGTCCCATGGAGGGGTCGGTCAGACGGGCCGCGAATTCACTCGCCTCGTCGAGTTCCAAGGTGTCCGTCGCGCGGATCATCCGTGCCAGCGTGTCGGCCGTGAGCACATGGGGACTGCTGAACCGGGTGCGATCCATCAGCTCGTCGACATGCTGCAGATGAACATCACTCGACGGCCCGTTTCCGAGCATGGCGTGTGCCAAGGCGCTGTAGGCATGGGCCGGCTGCAGGAGGTACGGCGATGACGCGGTCGCGAGTTCCATGATGATGATCGAACGGCGCAGGAGTTGGATGCTGGCGGGGATGTCGCCGACCAGCATGGTGGTGATCCCGCGTTCGAGGTGGAATCGTGCTTCGCAGAGTCTGCTGGGAGTGGATTGGAAGCGTCGACTGTCATTGATGTGCTCCTGCGCCAGCGATGCGGCTTCAAGGCCCTGATCCGACTGGCCGAGCAGCCTGTGTCGCCGCATCGCAGCGATCGCCATGGTCAGAATGTCGTCGACGGTGCAGTCGCCGTTGCTGATCTGATCCATCTGCGAGGTCAGCGTCGGCACCGTCGTATGCTTGAAGTCGACCTGACTGAGAACGGTCAGAGCATCGTCGGTGCGGAGGCGCTGCCGGATCTCGCTGACCTGCAGGCTGTCGCCCATGGCCTCGGCTAGGACCGCAGACTTCTTCCCTTGTGTCTCGGGGATCTTCGAGAACGCTTCGATCGCCGAGTCGAAATGGTCGACCATGAGTGCGTGGCCCCAGTCCGCCCAGAGCTGTGTGAGTGCGCTCCAGCATCCTGCGTCAGCGGCCTGCCGAAGTGCCTCGTCGAACCCGTCCGAGTGGTAGGCGGAAGGGGTCTGCAGCCATTCGGCCGCTGCCGCACCCAGCGCGCGTCTCGACCGAGATTCGCTGTGACGATCCTTGGGATCGTGGAGCCGCCTGAGGATCCCTGCCAGCACCGGTGGGATCGTGTGATGGCCTGCACGGTCGAGTGCTGGGAGCAGGACTCCATCGTCGACCAGGTGCGCAGTGAGATCAGCAATGTCGAGTGGATCTGAATCCGCAAACTCGCTCGGGTCGGTCAACGACCCCAGCGAGGGCATCGCCTTCGCTGCCATTGCGAGGGTGGCGGCGTTGATGTCCCGCATGAATGCGAGCAGATGTGCGAGTCTCAGCTCGGGCCGGTCCGGAGTCTGGTGTCTGATCTGAGTCAGCACGTCGGGGGACACGAGGTCCGTGTAGCGACTGGCATCGACTGTTGAGAGATCGTGGCCCATTGACTCGGCCCCCTGCAGCACGGCTTCGCCGGCCAGGAGATGCCCCGATGTCTGCAGGAAAAGCTCTTTCCACGAGGATTCGGGCAGCTGGGGCGTGTCAACGGCGAGTCGAGACGCGAATGCGTGCACGTTCGGCGAGCGTCCGCCGGGAAACACCCCAACGTCGGCGGAGTCCACGTCGGGTGTCAGTGCTTTCGGCTCGGCTGAAGAGGGGGGCCGTCGGAGGGACGGGGCCTCCTGGTGAGGGGGATCATGCATGGTGGGGGACCTCTGGCAGTGGTGATATGGGGATTGTCTACCACTGAGTAATGTATCTGATCTCTGTAGTCGATATCTGGTTATTCCCTGGGATGAGTATGTGATTTTCACTAAGTTCGATAATTGGGAATGTCGAAAAGCGCTTTGCGCCTTGCCAGGGCGATAGCGGGGTTACTTCGTTATAACAGAAACAACTTTGAAGTGAGGTTTCGTCAATATCGAATCTGCGTCGAGGTCGGGGTCGACGAGAGAGCGGCTGGGTGGGGCGGGGAACGGGCTGGTGGCGCGGTCAGAGGTCGCCGGCGTCGGCCGCGTGGGTCGAATGGGACCGACGGCACGGCCGCGTGGGACCGGCGGCACGGCCGAGCGCCGAAATAGGACAGCCGAATGCGAGGGCCGAACCGGCAGCGGCGAATCGGGGCAGCCGATCAGCCCTCGACCACCGCTGGCGAAAGACGGTGTGCCGAGCAGAGGCTCGCGGGAGAACTCGGCCCGAACACGATTGCGAGACTGCCGAGGCCCGAAGGTGCTGCTCACACCTCGTAGTCGACGATGACGGGAGCGTGATCGGACGCGCCCTTGCCCTTGCGCTCCTCGCGGTCGATCGTGGCGTCGGTGGCCTGAGCTGCCAGGGCCGGTGAGGCGAGTTCGAAGTCGATGCGCATGCCCTGCTTCTTCGGGAACCGCAGCCTCTGGTAGTCCCAGAAGGTGTAGACCCCAGGGCCCGGAGTGAACTGCCTGGTGACCTCGATGAGCCCGGCGTCGAGCAGATTGCTGAAGGCCTGTCGTTCGGGTTCGGACACGTGGGTGGCCCCGTCGAACTCCTCCATGTCCCAGACGTCTTCATCCAGCGGTGCGACATTGAAGTCGCCGCACAGGACGAGTTTCTTATCAGCAGCATCGCGCAGCTGTGCAGAGATGTCGGCAGTCAATGCCCGATACCAGTCAAGTTTATAGGTGTAGTGCGGATGGTCGAGTTCGCGACCGTTGGGGACATAGAGCGAATACACCCTGACCCCGCCGCATGTGGCTGACAGGGCACGGGCCTCGATCACGGGCTCTTCACCGAACGAGGGGACGCCTGCGAACCCGATTTCGGGATCCTCAAGGCCCACACGGGAAGCGATCGCCACGCCGTTCCACTGATTGAGGCCGTGGAAGCTCACTTCATAGCCTCGGGAGGTGAACAGGTCCTTCGGGAACTGTCCGTCCTTGCACTTGAGTTCCTGGATGGCCAGGACGTCGACGTCGGAGCGATCCAGCCAGGCGCCGATTCTGTCGTGTCGGGCGCGGATCGAGTTCACATTCCAGCTCGCGATTCTCACCCTCCCACTCTAAGCTGTCACGGCCGAAGCCCCAAGCTCGGCAGGCAGCCCACGCTTCGCAGGCGGCCCACGCTCGGCAGGCGGCACGGACAGTACAGGCAGTACAGGCGGCACGGACCGCACAGGCGGTAAGCGTCAGATTGTGCACGCGTTGGCCCCATCGCCTCGGCGCCGGCACAGTACCGATAATCTGGGATCATGCCTGAAGCACTCAATGAACACCTCGGCCGTGATGGTGCCGACTGCCCCGACTCCTACTATGTGCGCACTGGGCCGGAGAGCTTCGTCTCGACGCTGCACAGCCAGGGCGCGTGGCAGCCGGGTGAACAGCACCTGGCCCCGGCCGCTGGCCTGGTGCTGGCAGAGATCGAACGTCGCCTGCCCTCGGGCAAAATGGTCTCGCGGGTCAGCTTCGACATCCTCGGCGTCATCCACTCGGGAGAATTCACCATCGACGTCAACGTCATCCGTCCCGGTCGGACCATTGAACTCGTTGAGGCCAGCATGCGCCACGGTGAGCGTACGAGCGTCCATGCCAGAGTCTGGCGCCTGCTCCCCGGCGACACCTCAGACGTCGTCGGCGACGAATGGGAGGTGCTGCCCGAACCCGAGGAAGCACCTGCCGTGCCATTCAGCGGTCGCTGGGGCGGAGGCTTCATCGCCTCGCTGGAGGGCGGGCAGTTCGCTGATGCCCAGCCCGGATTCGCTCAGTCCTGGATCCGCACCCCCTATGTCCTCGTCGACGGTGAGGACGACCCTGCGACCGCAGCATTCGTGAAACTCGTCGACACCGCCAACGGCCTGGCCGTGCGAGAGGACCCGAAGACGACGTTCTTCCCCAACGTCGATCTCACAATCCACCTCACTCGAGTCCCGGAAGCGGGCTGGGTCGGCTTCGACACGAAGGTGGCGTTCGGCCCCACCGGAGTGGGTGAGACGACGAGTGTGCTCAGCGACGTCAACGGGCCGATCGGCACCGCGGCACAGTCGCTGACGGTGCGCGTGGGCCAAGGCGCGAAGTGACGAGACCGCGCGCACTCATCACCGGTGCCAGCTCGGGGCTGGGGCGCGGCTACACCCTCAGCCTCGCCGCCGATCAGTATGATCTCGTTCTGGTGGCCCGTGATGAGGCTCGTCTGCAGGAACTGGCGCGGAGCATCGAAACCGAGCATGGCACCCTCGCCGAGGTTGTTGTGGCCGATCTGTCGACCCGTTCCGGCATCGACGTCGTCCGCACCGTGATCGAGACCTCGCGCGTCGATCTGCTCATCAACAACGCCGGATACGGTCTCAAGCAGAGTCTGCTTGAGTCGGAGGTTTCGGATCTCGTGGATCAGGACATGGTGCTCACGGGGGCGGTGCGCGAACTGTCTCTGGCAGCGGTCAAGCAGATGCGCAACCGCGGCAGGGGCGGCCTGATCAATGTCTCATCCATGGCGGCGCTGACCACGATGGGGCAGTACGCGGCCGCGAAGATGTCGACCCTGGTCTTCACCGAAGCGCTCGCCGGTGAGCTGCGCGGTAGCCCGGTCACGGTGACCGCGGTGCTGCCCGGGTTCATCCGGACCCGGTTCCATGAACGCCTCGGTGTCGAGCGGCCGGGGCCGGGTTGGATCTGGCTGAGTGTGGCCCAGGTCGTGGCCGCTTCTCTGCGCGATGCGCGAGGCGGGAAGGTGGTCTCGATCCCGGGTGTGAGCTATCGAATGGCGGCGCGAATCGCGCGCTTCGTGCCCCGGCCCCTGGTGCGTTGGGGTTCGAATGGATTCTCTCTCAATAGGCGAGACGGATAGGGGTGCCGCCTCGAGGGGATTTCGGCGCGCTGACTGAGGTTGAGACTTGAATTACTTTGAGCAAGCCTTGTGACCTGGGGTTTTATCGCGTACGCGGAATCGGCGAGCGGTCACATCGCGTCTCATTCGGGGCAGAACAATCTTTACAAGTAGGTTCGAAGTGTGATCCAATAATCATGTTCGCCCGGTGGGGATCGGGTGGACACAACGGACGTATGGGGATGCGTCCGGGTACTCGAGGGGAGTGCTGCGAGGGCCCCGGGATGTCGCGATTACGCGCCCCGGGGTCTTTGTCATTCACATCTCCACCCCTTCGCCGGCGCACCGATTGTCATCACAGCTGCGCTGCGGGCGCCGATGGGTGCCTCGACATCGACCTGCGGGCTGTCAGACGCGGTCGGTGAACCTCCGCGGTCGGCGAACCTGCGCGGTCGGTGAACCTCCGCGGTCGAATATCCAGAGTGCCGAAACCCGGTGAAGGGTTCCGGCACTCTGTTCGGGACTCAGCCGTGGTTGAGTCCCGAAGGCTTCAGGTGGTGATCACCTCAGATGACGATCAGTCAGCCTTGGTCTTCGACTTCGACATTTTGCGAGTGATGAAGCCCCAGACGACGAGGACGATCAAGGAGCCGCCGATTGCACACAGCCAGGTGGAGATCGAGAAGAACTCGTCCATCTCGGCACCGAAGATGGCGCCGCCGATCCAGCCGCCCAGCATGGCTCCGATGACGCCGATGATGAGCGTGGCGATCAAACCGCCACCTTGCTTACCAGGCAGAATTGCCTTTGCGATGGCGCCGGCGATGAGTCCGAGTATCAAATATGCGATGAAACCCATGGGGGCTCACATCCCTTCAATAGTGGCTGATGATCGGGCCTGTCGAATGGATCTGTCTACGATACTAGATCCGATTCTGATGAAGCCGGGAGCTTCGTCCGATTCTTTATGACATTGGTACACGGCCCAGGCCCGCCTCGGCGAAGAGGTTGTGAACGCCCAGGCCCGCCTCGGCGAAGAGGTTGTGAACGCCCAGGCCCGCCTCGGCGAAGAGCTGGTCTGCTTGTGCGATGGGCCTGGTCTGCACAGCGGCACTGGCCGATTAGACTTGTGGGCATGACAGATAGTGCAGACACCCGCCGACAGTTGCTCGACCTCATCGACGAACTCGCCGTGGTTCGCGGCAAGGTGACCCTCTCATCCGGCAGGGAAGCTGACTATTATCTGGATCTGCGCAGGGTCACCCTGGACCATCGCTCCGCACCGCTGATCGGCGATGTGGTGCTCGACCTCTTGGCCGCCGAGGGTCTGCTCGAGAAGATCGATGCCGTGGGCGGACTGACGATGGGCGCTGACCCTGTCGGCACCGCAGTCATGCACCGCTCCGTCGTCCGCGGCGTTCCGGTGGACTCCTTCGTCGTCCGCAAGGAGGCGAAGAAGCACGGGATGTCCCGTCGTGTCGAGGGCCCCGACGTGAAGGGTAAGCGGGTCGTCGCGGTCGAGGATACGTCGACGACGGGCGGTTCCGTGCTCACCGCGGTCGAGGCTCTCAAGGAGGCCGGCGCCGAGGTGGTGGCCGTGGCTGTGGTCATGGACCGTGACACGGGGGCCAAGGAGCGGGTCGAGGCGACGGGAATTCCGTATCTCACAGCTCTGACGACAAGCGATCTTGGGCTGGATTGAGGCGTTGCCCCAGATCGCACGGGCGGCACTGCGCCCCGTCGATCACCAGCTGGGACTCGACTGGCAATTCTGTCGTAATCGAGGTCCTGGTTTGAAACATCGAGGTCGATTCAACACGATAGATGAGACACTCCCACAGTACTGCTTCTGGAAAAGTAAGGATGACGCGTGCTCACACTGAAAGAGGTTTCCCTGCGCAAGGGAAAGCGGACTTATCTCGACGAGGTGAGTTTCACCGCGCAGGCTGGCCGGATCACCGCAATCGTCGGACCCCGTTCGGCCGGTCGGACCGAACTGGTTCGCGTCATCATGGGGCTGATCGCGCCCGATGAGGGCACCGTCAAGCTCGAGGACTTCGAGCTCGACTTCGGCGATCGTCAGAACTTCGGATACCTGCCGTCCGAGCGCGGCGGGTACCCGAACATGCGCGTGATCGATCAGATCGTCTACCTGGCGCGGCTGCACGGCATCACCCTGGGTGCGGCCGAGCGCAATGCACTGACTCTGCTCTCGCGCCTGGAACTCGCCGATCGCGGCTATGCCCCGCTGAAGAACCTCAGCGGCACCGAGATCGCCCGCGTCGACATTGCGGCGACCCTGGCCGCCGACCCCGATGTCGTCGTCATCGACGACGCCTTCTCCGGGCTCGACTCGCAGTCGACCGAACTCGTGATTTCGCTGCTGCGCGCTCATGCAGCCTCTGGGGTGCCCGTCATTGTAGCGACCGACAACTGGGAGGCCGCGCAGGCCCACGCCGACGACGTGGTCGTCCTCAATCAGGGCCGGACCAGCGTGTCCGGCAGTGTGCAGGAGCTGCGCTCGGACGTGAAGTACCGCGTGGAAGTCGCCGACGCCGAGGCGGCCGCCGAGTCATTGGACAAGCGCACCGGCATCAGCGACGTTGCGGTTCTCGATTCCGAGGACAGTGTGATCAGCTTCCGCGCCTCCGATGCGGACTCTGCCGCGCAGACCGTGGCAGCGCTGAACGGTGTGAAGAGTTTTGAGAGTGTTCGCCCGACATTGGCCGAGCAGTACAAGGAGGCTTTGTGATGGCAGGCAAGGACGAAGGCCAGGACGGGGACTCCCCGGAGCCGAAGGTGTCGAAGGGCACTGCGGGCGAGAGCATCGACGATCTGGGCGCTCCCGTCGGAGATGACGTCAAGGCGACCGAAGACGGCGCAGGTGCGAAGAGCTCCGCGGCCTCATCCGCCAAGAGCGCCAAGTCGAGCAAGAGCGGCACACCTCGCAAAGACAGCCAGTCTGCTGCGAGTGCAGCATCTGCGGATGACGAAGTGGGTGGCGCCGACACAGACGATGCGACCGAGGGGCTCGACGAGGTTCCGTTCGAGCTTGCCGACGACAATCCCTCAGCCGACGAGCTTCCCGAGACCGGATTGGTCTCCGAATTCGTCGACGTGAACAAGCGTCAGGCCGCGTGGCTGGTGTCGAACCGAGAGAGCACGACCGCGCTGCGCAGCCCCTACTTCCTGGTCACCGGTGCCGTCATCGTACTGGGTATCCTCGCTGCGATCATCTCCGGCGCTGTCGGGGCGTCCGAGTCGAAGTCGGGCACTCCGAGTATGGCCATGGTCGGAGCGGGCCAGCAGGCTGCCATGTACGAGCAGCAGCTCGGGGTGAAGATCACCGATGCGAAAGATGCTCAAGCCGCTGAGAAGCTGGTCCGCGAGGGCAAGGTCGATGCGGCCTTCATCCAGGACCCCACCGGACAGGCGCAGCCGACGATCATCGCTTTGGACGAGCAGCCCGAGGCGCTGCTGGAGAAGCTGGCGCCGAAGACTGAGGCGACGCTGCTGAATGAGCCGGCGGTCGGCGACGAGGTCGCCACTCCGGTGCTGTGGGGCATGGCCGTGTTAGCGCTGCTCGTTGTGGCCACGCTCGGCACCGCGCTCTACCAGAACCTGCGGCTGGAGAAGCGCAATCGGATCACTGAGATCATCGCGGCCACGATCCCTCCTCGCGCCTCGGCGTCGGGTCGGATCACGGGTATGCTCTCACTGACGGCGGTGCACCTGGTCGTCGCGATCGTCGTGGCCGAACTCGGACTCTCCATCACCGGCAAGACATCATTGGCATTCGCCATGCTGCCCGGCCTGGGCTGGTTCGCACTGACCCTGCTGTTCACGGCCTGGATCATCTTCGCGCTCCTCGTGTGGGCGTCGACCGTGACCGGCAGCAAGGCACGCAGGGTCTTCGTCTCGATCATCGGCGTCCTCACCGTGGGCGGCTTCATCGCTCCCGTCATCGTGGGCGCATCGGGAACTGTCGCCAAGGTGCTGTCGTGGACTCCCTTCACCTCGCCACTGGGCATAGCCGGACGCTTCTTCGGGAGCCCACCCGAGTGGTGGGAGGGTCTGGTCGCCGCTGCCATTGCTGCGGTGGTGGCACTGATCATCCACTCGTTGGCCAGCAGCGCCTACGTTCGCGCGGTGCTCACCGGCGGCGGACGCGGCGGCAAGACCGTGAAGATGAGCAAGCGTGCCAAGAAGGTCTCCGTCGGATCAGCTGGTGACACGAAGAAGTCGGGCTCGAAGACGTCCGAATCGACGGACTCTGCGGACGACTCGGACTCCGGCGGCGCCTCGGCGGATGAAGCCGATGACAAGAAGTGACTGAGGACAACGCGTCACACTCGGACGCGCCGCAGGTGGGGGTCGGTCCGTGGACCGGCCCCTGGCCTGTGTCTGAGCACTTCGACCCCGAGCTCCTGCATGACGGGGACCGCCGCAACGTCGTCGACAAGTATCGCTACTGGAAACTCGACGCGATCGTCGCCGATCTCGACGCGACGCGACACGAATTCCACGTCGGCGTGGAGAACTGGCAGAACGACCTCAACATCGGTTCGGTGGTCAGAACTGCCAATGCCTTCAACGCCGCCGCGGTGCACATCGTGGGCAGAAGGCGGTGGAACAGGCGCGGGGCGATGGTCACCGACCGGTACCAGCACATCATCCACCACCCGAGCATCGACGACCTCCTCCAATGGTGCACTGAGCATGATGTGCCGCTGATCGGAATCGACAATTTTCCGGACTCGGTGCCGTTGGAGACCTATGACCTGCCGCGAAACAGCCTGCTGCTGTTCGGGCAGGAAGGTCCTGGGCTGAGTGAGGAAGCCCATCAGGCGAGCACGGCAGTGCTCTCGATCGCGCAGTACGGTTCGACCAGGTCGATGAACGCCGCTGCGGCCGCAGCGATCACCATGCACTCCTGGATCCGCCGGCATGTCTACGACCAACCGGTGGGCTGAAGGAACCGGCGCGAACCGAACGAGGAGCTGAAACCGGGGTTAGAACGCAAACAGTGGACGTTCTGTGCTGATTTCCACCACGGGAATCAACACAGAACGTCCACTGCTCTCTCTGGGTGAGCACTGTGGGTGCTCTTCCGCTTCAGCCGAATGGCCCAAACCGGAAGAGCACCAGTTGCTGCCTAGTTGAGGTCAGCGGCGTGGGGCTCGATGAGCCCGCCGACCTCTGCCAGCTCGGCAGTCAGCGAATCGGCATCGTCGAAGGTGCGTGAGATGACGGTCAGCCGCTTCGCGTAGTGGCCGATCGGGTACTCCATGGTCATGCCGATGCCGCCGTGCATCTGAATCGATTCCTGGCTGATGTTGCGAGCCGACTGATCGATGATGATCTTGGCAGCGATCACGTCCCGGTGGCGGTCCTTCTCGGAGCCGGCTTCCTCATTGGTGACTGCGAGTCGGGAATACAGCGCCATGCTGCGTGCATACTCAAGCTCCGCGTACAGGTCAGCCGCGCGATGCTGCAGAGCCTGGTTCGCTCCGATCGGGGCACCGAACTGCTCGCGGGTCTTGAGGTAGTCGGCTGTCATCGTCAGCGAGGTTTCCATCACGCCGACTGCTTCGGCCATGATTGCGGCGTTGGCAGTGTCGAGCACCTCGGCGACGACGGCATGCGCATCGGCGGCGCCGAGGCGCTGGGCCGGTGCGTTCTCGAACTTCACGCTTGCACTGCCCTGCCCATCGGCCTGACGGTGTGCCATGCGGCTGACTCCGGTTGCGGAGGCGGAGACCAGGAACAGTCCGAGTTCACCGTTTTCCGATGCGGTGACGATGAACTGGTCGGCGACGTCCCCGCCGAGCACGCCATTCTTCTCGCCGCTGATGGTGTAGGAGCCGTCTGCGCCTGCGGTGGCTGTGGTGGATGGGGCATCGACTGCATAGCGCAGGCCGGGCTCGAGTGCGGCGAAGGCGAGGAAGGTCTGGCCCTCGCAGACGGCGGGCAGGATCTCCTGCTTCTGCTCCTCGGTGCCGGCGGCGGCGATCGCATTGGCCCCCAGCACGGCTGTGGCCAGGAACGGTTCGAGCACGAGCGCGCGGCCGAATGCTTCTAAGACCACTGCAACCTCGGCGAATGTCATTCCGGCGCCACCGTAGTTCTCGTCGATGGCCAGACCGAGCAGGCCCATCTCTGCGAACTGTCCCCACTTCTCACGGGAGATGCCCTCTTCGCTGTGGAGGATGGCCTCACGTGCCTGGGTGTCGTACTCGCTGCGGAGAAACTTGTTCAAAGTGCTGGCGAGCTCTTGCTGAATGTCGTTGAGTTCAAGATCCATTGTTGTCCTCTTCTTAAGTGTCCTGCAGTTGCGGCGGGGTCCCGGCTGCGACCGATCGGTCGGCTTCAGCACGAGCCCTGGGAAACCTCAGAGACCAAGCAGTGCTTTCGAGATGATTCCGCGCTGCACCTCGGACGAACCGCCGTAGATGGTGACCTTGCGGGTGTTGAAATATGCGGGAAGGGCGTCGACCGCTCCGAGCGGAAGATCCGACAGTCCCTCGCCCTGGGCGCGATCGGTGACGAAGTCGAGACCCTGTGGGCCGAGGACGTCGACGAGCAGTTCGCTGATGTCCTCCTGCAGCTGCGAGCCCTTGAGCTTGAGCACGGAGGAACGTGGGTCCGGCTTGTCCGAACCAGCCGCCTGAGTCGAAAGGATGCGCAGCTGAGTCATCTCGAGAGCGGTGAGCTCAGCTTCGATTCGGGTCAGTCGCGCGGAGAACAGCGGATCGTCGAGCAGTGTGCCGCGTGCCGTCTTCGTCACCGCTGCGTAGGCCTTGGCGCGAGCCAGGTTGACCTTGGAGCCGCCGATGCGGGCGATGCCGGTGCGCTCGTTGCCGAGCAGGAACTTCGCGTAGGTCCAGCCCTTGTTCTCTTCGCCGACGAGGTTCTCCACGGGAACCTCGACATTGTCGAAGAAGATCTCGTTGACTTCATGGCCGCCGTCGATGAGCTGGATCGGACGTACCGTGACACCGGGCGACTTCA
>JAKDSA010000144.1 GCA_030457025.1 Brevibacterium sp.
TTGACTGCGAACGGTGCCGCCGGACGATCGGGGTTCGCCGCGGTGAACGCGGCGTTGGTCTCACGGATCTCGTCCAGCCAGTCGGTGAGCATCGACGCCGGGCGGGCATTCAAGGTGGGGAAGGCACCGATGATGCCGGCCTGGCACTGGGCCTTGACCAGATCGGGGCCCGACGCGATGAACATGGGTGAGCCGAGCACGGGGAGCCGCAGCTGGGGGAGAAGATTGGCAAAAGAATTCATAGTGCCTCCTTTGGGTAGATGAACGTTTCCACTCTAACTGAACGATTGTTAAATGTGATCATGCGGACAGAGACACCGATGGCGCAGACGAGATCGACTCGTCTGCGCCATCATCCGTGCGAAGCGCTGCGCCGTCTGCGGCGCCGCGCGGTGGGTCAGGAATCCGTGAAGTTCGCGTCCCGCTTCTCGACGAATGCGGCCATACCCTCGGACTGGTCGTTCGTGGCCAGCGTGGAGTGGAAGAGGCGACGTTCGTAGCGCAGTCCCTGCTCGAGTGTCGTTTCGAACGCGGTGTTGACCGCTTCTTTGACCATCGCCGAGGCGATGCGGGACTTGGAGGCGATCGTCTGCGCGATCTCGTTGGCTGTGGGAAGCAGCTCCTCGGGTTCGACGAGGCGTGCGACGAGGCCGGAACGCTCGGCCTCCTCGGCGCCCATCATGCGTCCGGTCAGGCACATGTCCATGGACTTTGCCTTCCCGATGGCGCGAGTCAGGCGTTGGGACCCGCCCATGCCGGGGAGGACGCCGAGGTTGATCTCGGGCTGACCGAACTTCGCCTTCGTCGACGCGATGAGGACGTCGCCCATCATCGCCAGTTCGCAACCGCCGCCGAGGGCGAAGCCGTTGACTGCGGTGATGACCGGTTTGCGAACGTCGGTGAGCCGGGTCCAGCCGGCGAACCAGTCGGCCTTGAACGCGGTGGCGAAATCGAGGTCGGACATCTCCTTGATGTCGGCCCCGGCGGCGAAGGCCTTGCCGCTGCCGGTGATGATGATCGCCTTGATGTCATCGTCGGCGTCAAATGCGGTGGCCGCGTCCGTGACGTCGGTGAGCACCTGCATGTTCAGCGCGTTGAGAGCCTTCGGGCGGTCGATCGTGATCGTGGCGACGCCCTGGTCGACGGCTGTGAGGATGGTTTCGTAGTCGCTCATGGGAACACCTTCTCTTCGTGGTCGGTGGTGAGGATGTCGTGGACTGTTTCGTCGCTGACTTCCTCGAACGTGGCCGGAGACCACTGCGGGTTGCGGTCCTTGTCGATGACCTGCGCGCGAATGCCCTCCTTGAGGTCCGGGCGCCGCGTCAGCGCGACGGCGGCGCGGTAGTCCTGCTCGAGGACTTCGGCCAAAGTCATGTTTCCGGCGTTGCGGACGGCAGCCAGGGTCACCTTCACCGAAGTGGGGGCCTTGGTCCCGATCAGCTTCGCTGCGGCATCGGCATCAGGGTTCTCGTGCGCGGCCAGTGCCGCGACGATGTCCTCGGCGCGGTCTCCGGCATAGCATTCGTCGATCCAACCGGCGGCCTCAGCGAGTTCGTTCTCGGGAGCGTCGGCGGCGTAGCGTTCGATGACCGCCGGGATCTCCCCTCCTGCTTCGAGGTCGGCGATGAGGCCGGGCACGTGTGCGTCGGGAACGTAGTAGTCGGCCAGGCCCATGGCCAGTGCAGCTCCGGCTCCGACCGGCAGGCCAGTCAGCGCCAGATGAGTGCCGAGCTCGCCCGGTGCATTGGCCAGCAGGTGTGTGCCGCCGACGTCGGGGAACAGGCCGATCCCGGTCTCCGGCATTCCGATCTTCGTGGAGTCGGTGACGATGCGGTGTGAGCCGTGTCCGGAGATTCCGACGCCGCCGCCCATCGTGATGCCATTCATGATCACGACATAGGGCTTGGGGAATTCGGAGATCGCATGGTTCATCTTGTATTCGCGGTTCCAGAAACGGGCGTTCTCATCGGTGCCGGCCACAATGTCGTTGTAGACGGCCTTGATGTCGCCGCCGGCACACAGACCGCGTTCGCCGCGGCCGGTGACCAAGACGGCCTTGATCGAGTCATCATCGCGCCAGCTGGCAAGCGCGTCGTCGATGTCGCCGACCATCTCCTGGCTCAGCGCGTTGATCAGTTTCGGTTTGTTGAGTTCGATCCGCCCCACCCCGTTGTGACTCGAGGTGATGACGGTGGATTCGCTCGGCGGTGCCGCAGCTTCAGTCGTCATATCAGCCCACTCCTGTGCTCTTGCGCGAAATGATCACGCGCATGATTTCGTTGGTGCCTTCCAGAATCTGGTGGACGCGCAGGTCACGCACCAGCTTCTCAATTCCATACTCTGTCAGATAGCCATAGCCGCCGTGCAACTGGAGTGCCTGATTGGCAACCTCGAACCCCGAATCCGTGGCTGTCAGCTTCGCCATCGCTGAGAGCAGTGAGGTGTTCGGATCACCGGAATCGTAGGCGCTGGCGGCTCGCCACAGGAGGGAGCGAGCGGCCTCGAGCTTGGTCTGCATCTCCGCGACTTCGAAGCGCAGGGCTTGGAATGCGGACAGCTCAGTTCCGAAGGCCTGACGTTCGCCCATGTAGTCGATGGCCTTCTCCAGCGCAGACTGACCGCCGCCGAGCGAGCATGCTCCGATGTTGAGCCGCCCCCCGTCGAGCCCGGACATGGCGATCTTGAATCCCTGTCCGGGTTCGCCGAGGAGGTTCTCCTTGGGCACCCGCACGTTTTCCATGATGACCTGGCGGGTCGGCTGCGCCCGCCACCCCATCTTCCCTTCGTTGGGACCGAAGGAGAGCCCCTCCATGTCCTTCTCGAGGATGAAGGCGGAGATTCCGCGCGACCCGTCCTGACCGGAGCGGGCCATCACCAAGTAGGTCTCGGAGGTGCCGGCCCCGGAGATGAACTGCTTGACGCCGTTGAGGACGTAGGAGTCACCGTCCTCCCTCGCCGAGGTGCGCAGTGCGGCGGCGTCGGAACCGGCGTTGGGTTCGGTGAGGCAATAGCTGCCGAGGTGGTCCATCGAGACCAGGGGAGCGAGGTACTTCTCTTTCTGGTGGGCATTTCCGTATTTGTCGATCATCCACGCCACCATGTTGTGGATGGAGATGTATGCGGCGACCGATGGGCACGCTGTCGACAGCGCTTCGAAGATGAGGGCGGCATCCATGCGGCCCATCCCGGTGCCGCCGGCTTCTTCGCTGACGTAGATTCCGCCCATGCCGAGATCGGCAGATCGCTTGATCACGTCGACGGGGAAGTGGTGGTCGGCGTCCCATGCCAAAGCGTGTGGTGCGATTTCGGAGTCGGCGAATTCGCGCACCATGCCAGAGATCGTCTGTTGTTCTTCGGTGAGACCGAACGGCAGGGCAGCTGCTGTGCTGCGGGACATTGTTCCTCCATGATTGGGGCGGTCCACGATTGGGGCTTCTCGCATACGTGATGACGTTCACCACGATACGGAGAAATTACTTGGACGTCCAACTAAATAAGCCCAGCTGGTTCGTCGAGGAATCATCCAGCAGAGGAACTCGAGCAGGGCACTCAGTGGGGAGAGGAGGGTCAGTCGTGGTTTTCGAGCTCGGACCGCAGGGATTCGAGATGGGGGAGGAGCCCGCGCAAGTTGGCCCCGGCTAGTGCAGATGAGCTGAATACCTCCTCGTTGAGGGCGGCAGTAGCGCGTGAGGACAGCTCACGGCCGGTGTCGGTGAGCTCGACGAGTGTGGTGCGGCGGTCGTCGGGGTGGCTTCGCCTCTTCACCAGCTCGGCCTTCTCGAGTCGATCGACCGAATTCGTTGTCGACGTGGCATGAACCTGGAGGCGGGCCGAGATCTTCGACATCGGCAATGTCCCCGACTTGGTGAAGGACAGCAGTGTGAGGACTTCGTAGCGAGAGAAGGTCAGTGCGAACGGTTTGAGTGCGGCATCGACCTTGGCGAGAAACAGCTGATGGACTCGCATCACTGAGACCACGGTCGTCATGCCATCGGTGGAATCATTCCATCCGTGGGCCATCCACTGTTTCCTGGATTCCTCGATCGGGTCGAGTCTGCTCACTGCTGTCTTTTCGGCCGCCATTGTCGACAGTGTAGTGAAGTGAGAAGATGAGCGCATGTGTGGTCGACTCAATATGTCTCTCGATCCGGCAGATCTCGCCGATGAGCTTCGCCTTGACATCGTCTCCTATGACTACACTCCCAGATACAACGTGCCCCCAGGCTCCTTCGTGCCCATCGTCGTCGAACGACTGGACGACGATGGGCGGCTGACGCGTCGACTGGAGACTGCCTCCTGGGGTTTGGTTCCCGGGTGGGCGAAGGACACGAAGATCGGATTCAAAGCGTTCAACGCCCGTTCGGAGACCGTCCTCGAGAAGCCGATGTTCAGGCAGCCCATCAAGAGGCGCCGCTGCGCACTTCCGGTCCCCGGCTACTACGAGTGGGAGACCACAGAAGAGGGCAAGCAGCCGTGGATGATGTCCGCTGCAGGTGGCGACCCGCTGTTCATGGCCGGCCTGTTCGAGTTCTGGAAGCAGCCGGACCAATCCTGGTTGGTGTCGACGACGATTCTGACGATGGAAGCGGCGGGGCATCTGCAGGACGTGCACCATCGGATGCCGGTCTTCCTTGATCGTGGAGCCGTCGACGGATGGATCGACCCAGCGCTATCGAGTGCTGAGGTCCCTCCACTTTTGGACGCGACTCTCTCGCAGGTCGATCCCGCAAGTGTGACTCGCCATAAAGTGAGCAAGAACGTGGGCAATGTTCGCAATGACGGGCCAGAACTCACCGCGCCTGTGAGGTGACCGGCTTCCGTGCGGCCCCACAGGACCGCTTCTGCATCGCCCCACAGGACCGCACGAGATTTGTGTTGAAACCGTGGGATGAACGGGGCAAAGCCAGTCCGTTTTGCGCACCCCGTTGGATGTGTGTAGTGTGTACCGAGTTGCCAGCCCGCAAGGAACGGCAACGGTTACTCTGATCAGGTTTGATCGCAGCAAATTGAAGATGAACTTCAAGTTGCGAAGGTCCAAACAACACTGTAGAGTTAACATCCGCTGGTACGGCGAGCCGCAAGGCAGAGAGTACAGAATTGAAACTGACACCCCTGGTGTACACGGCCCTTTTTGGGGGTTTGTGGTGACG